>NZ_LGYX01000004.1:0-487619 GCF_001264395.1 Pantoea sp. CFSAN033090
ACTACAGAAAACAAGATACAATGGATGACGGCTTTTGCGTCTTTCCGATCTGACCCTGTTTCCTGAGCAAGCTCGGTCTCACAGCGAACCGGGCCAGAATTTGTTGACAGTCTCAGGCGCCTCTGGCGCCTTTTTTTATGGCATAAAGCGATAGCCGATCCCGGTTTCCGTCAGCAGATGAGCCGGTTGTGTCGGATTGGCTTCCAGTTTCTGGCGCAGATGTCCCATATAGATGCGCAAGTAATGGCTGTGCTCCACCGCATTGGGTCCCCAGACCTGGCTCAGCAACTGCCGCTGTGTCAGCACCTTACCGGCATTGTTCAGCAGAATACTCAACAGACGAAATTCAATCGGGGTAAGGTGAATCTCGCTGCTGCCGCGCTGTACCCGTCGTGCGGCGAAATCGACGCTGACGTCGGCGAACGTCACCCTGGCATCCGGCTGCTGGCCACTATGACGACGCAGCGCAACCCGGACGCGCGCCAGCAGTTCGCCAATGCCAAAGGGTTTGGTCAGATAGTCATCTGCTCCCGCATCCAGTGCGGCGATCTTATCCTGCTCATCGCTGCGCGCTGACAGCACAATCACCGGTATGGCGCTCCACTGGCGCAGGTCACGAATGAAATCGGTGCCATCTCCATCCGGCAGACCCAGATCCAGGATCACTAAGTCCGGCTTGCGGGTCGCCGCTTCAATCAGTCCGCGTTGCAGCGTATCGGCATCAAACACCTTAAGGGCTTCATTTTCCAGCGCCAGCCGGACAAAGCGCCGGATCTCTTTTTCATCTTCAACGATCAAAACCGTGGTCACGCAATACCTGCCTTGAGTGGGGACCGAAGCGCTACTTTATCAACATTTTATGCTGGCGTCCGCGACCATAATCTGCCGGCCCTTTCAACGCTAACGCAACCAGGCGGTAACCTTTTTGTAACTTAATTACAGGTTAATTCTTAAACAGCAAAAATAGCGGCAAATAAGTGGTCAGATGAGTAGTAAAATTACACAACCTGGCGTAAAGTTGAACACAGATCACATTCACACTATTTCACTTACCGGGAGGAGAAACCATGTATCGGGCTTATCCACGTTATAAAATTATTGCGCGACGTACGCTGGTGGTTCTTCTCGGCGTACTGGCGTTTCCTGTTATGCTGTTTCGACAGGATCGGGCACGTTTCTACAGCTATCTGCACCGCGTCTGGTGTAAGACCAGCGCCAAGCCGGTCTGGCTGGCGCAGGCGGAAGCGGGCGGTGGCGCGTTCTGGTGATTTCCCCTGCCGCAAAACAGGCCTGGTCAACTGACCGGGCTTTTTTTTGCGTTTTTTCTGAGAATAAGCGATCCGGAATCCCGTTTTAACCCTTTATTCCTGACCATTTTACGCTACACTTAAACCTCTACAAGATTTCGGAGGTTGTACAAGTATGAGCAAAAAAATCCCCGTTGGAATCAGTGCATGCCTGCTCGGCGACCGCGTCAGATTTGATGGTGGGCATAAGCGTCTTACTTTTGCGACCGACGATCTCACCCCATTTGTCCGTTTTGAGCCCATCTGCCCTGAGATGGCGATTGGTCTGCCAACGCCGCGCCCGGCATTGCGTCTGGTGAAGCAGGGCGATGATGAGCTGCATCTCTGCTTCAGCAAAGATGGCGGAGAAGAGGTTACGACGCAGATGCGTGACTGGTCTGCTGAGCGGGTAAAATCGCTGCATCACCTCTGTGGCTATATCCTCTGCGCCAAATCACCCAGTTGTGGCATGGAGCGGGTGCGGGTCTATGAGCCCGATAACAACAATAACCGCAAAGCAGGCACCGGTATTTTTACTGAATTCCTGCAGCGCGAGATGCCCTGGCTGCCGCTGGAAGAAGATGGTCGTCTGCACGATCCCGCCCTGCGTGAGAACTTTATCGGTCGTGTCTGCGCGCTGCATGAATTTAATCAGATGTGGGAAAGCGGTCTGACCCGGCAGGGACTGATCGCCTTCCACAGCCGTTACAAGCTGATGATGCTGGCGCATTCGCAGGAGAAATACCGCGAGCTGGGACCCTTTGTCGCCTCCATGAGCCAGTGGGAGTCGCTGGACGCCTTTGCCTTTGAGTACCGCAATCGCATGATGGAACTGATGTCACGTCCCGCCTCACGTCGCAATCACACCAATGTGCTGATGCATGTGCAGGGCTATTTCCGCACGCATCTGAGTTCACCGCAGCGCCAGGAGCTGGCAACGCTGATTGACCGCTATCGTCAGGGCACACAACCGCTGCTGGTGCCGATTACCATTCTCAAACACTACATGGCGGAGTACCCGCACCCGTGGCTGGCCCAGCAACGCTATTTCGATCCCTATCCCGAAGCCTTGTGCTTACGCTACGGACAGTAATACAGGAGGAGTATGACCACCCATCTGGTCTGGCTGCGTAACGATTTACGCGTCAACGACAATCTGGCGCTGCACGCCGCCTGCCGCGACAGCGGTGCAAAAGTGATTGCGCTCTACCTTGCCACGCCAGCACAGTGGCAGCAGCATGAGATGTCACCGAAGCAGGCAGCATTTATCCACGCCAGTCTGTTGCAGGTGCAGCGTGCGCTGGCGGAGCGGGGCATTGAACTGCACTACCAGGCGTGCCACGCTTTCAGCGACAGTGTTGATGCGCTGGTGCAGTTCTGCGCTAAGCAGCAGGTCGATCAGCTCTTCTACAATTACCAGTATGAAGTTAATGAACGCCAGCGCGATGCGGAGGCTGAAAAGCGTCTCGACCAGGCGGGCGTGATTTGCCAGGGCTTCGATGACAGCCTGTTGCTGCCGCCCGGTAGTGTGCAGAGTGGCGATCGCTCGATGTATAAGGTGTTTACCCCGTTCAGCAAAGCCTTTGTCCGCCGCTTGCAGCAGGGGCTGCCTGAATGCGTGCCTGCGCCGAAAGCGCGCGAAGGCGCACCGCTGAAAGCCACCCCGATTCCCGCCTTTGACTATCCAACCGAAGCCTTTGATCAGGATCTGTTTCCGCCAGGCGAAGCGGCGGCATTGAAGCGGTTGCGCCATTTCGCCACGCAACCGGTTATCGACTATCCCGCTAAGCGCGACCTTCCGGCGCTGGACGCCACCAGCCGTCTGTCGGTTTATCTGGCGACCGGCGTACTGTCGCCACGTCAGTGCCTGCATCGCGTGCTGCATGAGCATCCCGATGCGCTGGACAACAGCCGCGCGTTCACCTGGCTGAACGAGCTGATCTGGCGTGAATTCTACCGTCATCTGCTGGTTGCCTGGCCGGCGCTGTGCCGACACAAGCCGTTTATCGACTGGACGCGTAATGTTGAATGGCAGCGTAACGACGCACATTTCGACGCGTGGAAAGCGGGTAAAACCGGCTATCCGATTGTCGATGCCGCAATGCGTCAGATGAAGGCGCTGGGCTGGATGCACAACCGCTTACGGATGATAACCGCCAGTTTCCTGGTCAAAGATCTGCTGATCGACTGGCGTGAAGGTGAACGCTATTTCATGCAGCAGCTGATTGATGGTGACCTGGCCGCGAACAACGGCGGCTGGCAGTGGGCGGCATCGACAGGCACGGACGCGGCGCCCTATTTCCGCATCTTTAACCCGACCACGCAGGGTGAGCGCTTCGATGAGAAGGGGGATTTTATCCGTCACTATCTGCCAGAACTGGCCGGGGTCCCTGACAGCGATATTCACCAGCCCCATGTCTGGGCGGAGAAGCATCATAAGAAACTCGATTATCCGGCACCAATCGTGGATCATAAGGTGGCACGCAAAAAGACATTAGACGCCTTTGAGCGCGCCAAGAGCGCAGCCTGAGGCCTCGAAGGAGCCTGAATGAACCATTACGAATTAGAGACGCTGATCAATCAGCAACTCGACAGCCACAGCTTCAGCGATTACGCCCCCAACGGTTTGCAGGTTGAGGGACGCAGCGAGATCAAAACGATTATCACCGGCGTCACTGCCTGTCAGGCGCTGCTGGATGAGGCGGTGGCGCGTCAGGCCGATGCGATTATTGTCCATCATGGCTATTTCTGGAAAAGTGAACCGGCCGCGATTAAAGGTATGAAGCGCCGTCGTCTGCGGACCCTGCTGGCCAACGATATCAATCTCTATGGCTGGCATCTGCCGCTCGACGCGCATCCTGAATTAGGCAACAACGCCCAGCTGGCGAAACTGCTGGATATCGAAGTGCGCGGCGAAGTGATGCCGCTGGTGTTCTGGGGTGAGCTGGCTGAGCCCCTGTCAGGCGAACAGCTGGCCCGCCGAATCGGTGAGCGGCTGGGACGTGAACCCCTGCATTGTGGTGACAACGCGCCAGCGCTGATCCGTCGTATTGCCTGGTGCAGCGGGGGCGGGCAGGGCTTTATCGACCAGGCCGCGGCGGCGGGCGTCGATGCCTTTATCACCGGTGAAGTCTCTGAACAGACTATTCACAGCGCGCGTGAGCAGGGGCTGCATTTCTTTGCCGCAGGCCATCACGCCACCGAGCGCGGCGGCGTAAAAGCGCTGGGCGACTGGCTGGCGCAACACCACGATCTTGATGTGACCTTCATCGATATCCCTAATCCTGCCTGACACTCTCCCTTGTCCTGCGCGCCTGCGCAGGACCTAAATCTGTTGACACATCCCTGTCACTTTCGCATAACTGTTTGCTTTACGTAGATAAGCAATGGGCTGTACCGGGCATCCGGTCAGGTCGGCCAGGCGCGATCTCAACTGAGCGGGAGGTAGCTGTTGCAACGAGCACGGTGTTATTTATTGGGTGAACGCGCTGTCGTGCTGGAGCTGGAACCGCCGGTCTCACTGGAGAGCCAGCAACGAATCTGGGGACTGAATCAGCGACTGCACGACTATGCCAGCGTGCTGGAGGTGATCCCCGGCATGAACAACATCACCCTGATCCTGCGTGATCCCCAGCAGAGCGCGCTGGACGCAATAGAGCGGCTTCAGCGCTGGTGGGAAGAGAGTGAAGCGCAGTTGCCGGAGTCGCGTCAGGTGGAGATCCCGGTGATCTATGGCGGCGAGTCTGGCCCCGATCTGACGGTGGTGGCGGAACACGCCGCGCTGACGCCCCGTCAGGTGGTTGAGCTGCACAGCAGCAGCGACTATGTGGTCTTTTTTATCGGCTTTCAGCCCGGTTTTCCCTATCTGGGCGGACTGGATCAGCGCCTGCACATCCCGCGGCGTGCTGAGCCCAGGGTTGCAGTGCCCGCCGGCTCGGTGGGCATCGGCGGCAGCCAGACCGGCGTCTATCCGCTGGCTTCGCCCGGCGGCTGGCAGTTGATTGGCCAGACGCGCACCGCGCTGTTTGATCCCCTGCAGCAACCGCCCACGCTGCTCCGTCCCGGTGACAGGGTTCGCTTTGTGCCGCAACAGGAGGGCGTATGTTAAACATTCTGCGAGCCGGCCTGGCCGCCACTATTCAGGATGCGGGCCGTTACGGCTGGCGTCAGTATGGCATCAGCCCTGGCGGTGTGCTGGATCATCCCGCGATGTTCACCGCCAATGTGCTGGTGGGCAATGATCCCGACAGCGCGGTGCTGGAGATGGTGCTCGGCCAGTTCAAAGCGGAGTTTACCCGCGATGGCTGGTTTGCGCTGACCGGCGCAGGCTGCCATGCGGAGCTTGACGGCCAGCCGGTCTGGACGGGCTGGCGCACGCCGGTGAAACGGGGGCAGCTCCTGTCACTGGCGATGCCGCAGCGCGGCATGCGCAGCTATCTGGCAGTGCAGGGCGGTTTTGATATTCCTGCGATGCTCGGCTCTGCCAGCACCGATCTAAAAGCAAAATTTGGCGGCTTTCAGGGGCGAGCCTTGCAGGATGGCGATCAGCTCCCGCTGGGTAAACCGACCCGCACGTTTGACCGTAAAGTCGGGGTGCGGCAACTGCTATGGGGCAACCGCATCCGCGCACTACCTGGCCCGGAGTATCACGAGTTCAGCCGCGAAGCGCAGCAGGCGTTCTGGCGTACCGCATGGAAACTCAGCCCGCAAAGTAACCGGATGGGATACCGGCTTGAGGGACGCAAGCTTGAGCGCGAGAGCCCGCGCGAGCTGCTGTCACACGGCGTGATGCCGGGTGTGATTCAGGTGCCGCCGAACGGACAGCCTATCGTGCTGATGGCGGATGCCCAGACCACCGGCGGCTATCCGCGCATCGCCTCGGTTATCGAAGCCGATCTCTATCACCTGGCACAAATCCGGCTGGGTGAGCCGATTCACTTTATTCACTGCACCCTGCCGGAAGCGATGCTGGCACGTCAGCATCAGCAACGCGCCCTGGACCAGATGAAGTGGGGACTCCATGAAAATTGATTTAAACGCCGACCTGGGCGAGGGCTGCGCCAGCGATCAGGCGCTGCTGCAACTGGTGAGTTCCGCCAACATCGCCTGTGGCTTTCACGCAGGTGATGCGCAGACCATGCTGCAGTCGGTACGCTGGGCACAGGCATCCGGCGTCGCAATTGGTGCGCATCCCGCTTTTCCCGATCGGGAGAACTTTGGCCGCAGCGCCATGCAGTTGCCGCCGGAAACGGTCTACGCCCAGATGATCTACCAGATTGGTGCGCTGAAAAGTCTGGCGGAAAGCGAAGGTGCGCGGCTGCTTCATGTTAAACCGCACGGCATGCTCTACAACCAGGCTGCGGCCGATCCGGTGCTGGCGGACGCCATTGCCCGTGCCATCAGGGCGGTCGACAGCCAGCTGATTGTGGTGGGACTGGCTAACAGCGAATCGATTCGTGCGGCGGCGCACTACGGCTTACGCACGCGGGAAGAGGTGTTCGCCGACCGTGGCTATCTCAGTAGCGGTGCGCTGGTGCCGCGCAGCGAGCCGGGCGCGCTGATTGAAGATGAACAGCAGGCTATCAGTCAGACGCTGACGATGGTGCAGCAGGGCAAAGTAAAAAGTATCACCGGAGAATGGGTTGCGGTGAATGCACAGACCGTCTGCTTACATGGCGACGGCGCGCACGCCCTGCAATTTGCACAGCGGTTGCGTGATGCGTTTGCCGATCAGCAGATTCGTGTCACCAGCAACTGAACAACAACACTTAGCCCGGCGTATGCCGGGTTTTTCAACTCTGAGGGAAATCCATGGATAGTGCAGTAAATCTCTGGCCATTACTGGGCATCGTCGCCATCGTCGTCGGCTTCCTGTTACGGTTCAATCCGGTGCTGGTGGTGATTGTCGCCGGGTTTGTGACCGGTCTGGCCGCGATGATGCCGCTGGCGGACATTCTGGAAAAGCTCGGGGCAGGTTTTCTCAACACCCGCAACCTGCCGCTGATCCTGCTGCTGCCGCTGGCGGTCATTGGCCTGCTGGAGCGTCACGGACTGAAAGAGCGGGCGCAGGCGTGGATTGCACAGATCAAAACGGCAACCGCCGGACGGCTGCTGATCGTCTACCTGTTTGTGCGCGAAATCACCGCCGCGCTGGGGTTAACCAGTCTCGGCGGACATCCGCAGATGGTGCGTCCGTTGCTGGCACCGATGGCGGAAGGAGCAACTGAAAGCCGCTATGGCGAGATCTCACCTGAGCTGCGCCATCGGCTGCGCGCGATGTCAGCGGCGACCGATAATGTCGGTCTCTTCTTTGGTGAGGATATCTTCGTGGCGTTTGGCGCGATTATCTTTATGCACAACTTTATGCAGGAGTCAGCCGGGATTCAGACCGAACCGCTGCACATCGCCTTATGGGGCATTCCGACTGCCGTCGCCGCGTTCCTGATCCACTCGGCACGTCTGGTGCGGCTGGATCGGCAACTGGCGCGAGAGCTGCAGCAGCTGAACCGTCAGGCGCTGAAAGCCAAAGGAGGTGAGTAATGTTCCAGCAACAATATCTGATGTGGCTGGCGGGCATTATCCTGCTGGTGGTGGCGGTGCTTTCCTGGCGTGACAGCGCGAATCCACGTCGCTTTACCACCGGACTGTTCTGGGCCTTGTATGGCCTGGTTTTTCTGGTCGGTGACTGGACGACACAACTGATGAGCGCCTGGATGGGTTCAGATGCGGCGGGCACCCGTATGCTGCACATCGGCATCGGTGTCATTGTGGTGGTGATGGCGCTGATTGCCGGATTTGGCGGTGTCAGGCTGGGTCGCTATCATCAGCGCAGCGATGAAGAGAAACAGGCCAGTGCGCTGCGTCTGCGCAATAAACTGTTTCTGCCTGCACTGTCGATTCCGGTCGTGACCGTGGTCGGTGTGCTGGCGTTTAACCATATTCACGGTTTGCAGGATGCGGTGTTCGGCCCCGGTAACCACGCTACGCTGGTGACGCTGTTTTCAATGATGGTCGGCTGTGTGATTGGCTGGCTGGTGGCGTTAAAACTGACCCACGAGAAACCGGTGCAGTCGATGCAGGAGACCCGTCGCCTGCTGGATTCGATTGGCTGGGCCTTTATCCTGCCGCAGATCCTCGCCACCCTGGGGCTGCTGTTTACCAGCGCAGGCGTGGGCAGCGCCATTTCGCATCTGACAGAAACCTGGCTGGCGGTAGATAATCGCTTTGTCGCGGTCACCGTCTATGCCGTCGGGATGGCGCTGTTAACCATGATCATGGGTAATGCTTTTGCGGCGTTTCCGATAATCACCGCAGGCGTCGGCATCCCGATTCTGGTGTTGCAGCACGGCGGAAACCCGGCAGTGATGGCGGCAATTGGTATGTTCTCCGGCTACTGCGGTACGCTGATGACGCCGATGGCGGCCAACTTCAATATCGTCCCGGCAGCGCTGCTGGAACTGCCCGATCGTAACGCGGTGATCAAGGCTCAGATTCCGACCGGTGTGCTACTGTTAATCGTTAATATTTTCCTGCTCTATTTCCTGATGTTCCTGTGAGGTTGCATGAAAACTGTCCTGATGACCGCCTTTGAACCTTTTGGCGGTGAAACGATTAACCCTTCATGGGAAGCGGTGCGCGCGCTGGAAGGCAAACAGATTAGCGGGGCGACGATAGTGATCCGCCAGTTGCCGGTGGTATTCAGCGACGTACTCAGGGTGCTGAATCAGGCGCTGGAAGAGGTGAAACCGGATGCGATTCTGTCGGTGGGGCAGGCGGGCGGGCGAAGCGACATTACCGTTGAACGTATTGGTATTAATGTCGATGACGCCCGTATCCCGGACAACGCTGGTCATCAGCCGGTAGATGAGCCCGTTGTAGCAGGTGGCCCGGCAGCCTATTTTTCCCGTCTGCCCATCAAAGCGATTGTGGCGGCGGTGCGGGAAGCGGGGATCCCCGCTTCAGTGTCGCAAACGGCGGGCACCTTTACCTGCAACCGCGTAATGTACGGCCTGCTGCACTGGCTTGAGCAGCATGACAGTCCGATGCGGGGAGGTTTTATCCATATTCCTTATCTGCCAGAACAGGCAGCGCAGCATCCGGGCGCACCGAGCATGGCGCTGGCGTCCATTATTCAGGCGCTGGAAATTGCGGTAAAGGTCACGCTGGAGACCGGCGAGGATATCAGACAGGCTGGCGGCGCCACCCATTAAGAGGATGAACGATGCCTGAAGGACCGGAAATTCGTCGCGTGGCGGATAAACTTGAAGACGCCATTGTGGGTCAGCCCTTAACGGAAGCGTGGTTCGCGTTTCCTCAGCTCAAGACCTATGAACCGGCATTGATTGGTGAGCAGGTTAATGCGATTGAGACGCGGGGTAAAGCGCTGCTGACTCATTTCAGCAATGGCCTGACGCTCTACAGCCATAACCAGCTTTATGGTGTCTGGCGCATTGTAAAACCTGATACCGAACTCAATTCCACCCGTCAGTTGCGGGTGCGACTGGCGACGGCGGGCAAAGCGATTCTGCTCTACAGCGCCTCAGATATTGAGCTGCTCAACGCAGATACGCTGGCGGCGCATCCGTTTCTTAATCGTATCGGGCCGGATGTGCTGAACAGTGCGCTGACAGTGGAAGAGGTGAAAGAGCGGCTGCTGTCACCCCGTTTCCGGCGGCGGCAGTTCAGTGGTCTGCTGCTGGATCAGGCTTTTCTGGCCGGGCTGGGAAACTACCTGCGTGCCGAAATTCTCTGGCTGGCACAGCTGCTGCCAAATCATCGGGCGCAGGATCTCAGTAACGATCAGCTGACTGCTTTCAGCGAAGCGCTGCTTTCAGTGCCGCGCCATGCCTATCGGATGCGTGGAACCATGAAGAAATATCATGAGGAAGCGGCGTTTCAGTTTGAGGTTTTTCATCGGCAGGGCAAAAAATGCCGACGCTGCGGCACGGTGATTGAGAAGGGCACGCTCTCATCACGGCCTTTTTACTGGTGTCCGGGTTGTCAGAGATAGGGGCGACCGCATTGGCGAACAAAACAGGAAAAGGTTCTTACTGCAAACAGCTGACAAACTCGAATCCGGGTGAGTCCAGCCGCTACGAAGAAGTCTGACGCGCAGGGAATACGGTCAGAGGAGGAAAGCGTCCCGCGCCAGGGACGGCGCGGGCCGAGCGGCCATGGATGGTTTAAGCGACTTTCCGATCTGACCATGTTCTCTGCGCAGGCGCGGTATCACAGCCAACCGCCCCCGGCTTTAAAGCAACATCAGGCGGAGATCCCTCTCCGCTATCCACTGAGCCTTACTTTTTCAGCTGTGAGCTGAATTCGCGCTCGGTATAACCGGTGTAGAGCTGACGTGGACGGGCAATCTTCATGCCTTCGTCGTGCATCTCTTTCCAGTGTGCAATCCAGCCAACAGTACGGGCCATCGCGAAGATCACCGTAAACATGGAGGATGGAATACCCATCGCTTTCAGGATAATACCGGAGTAGAAGTCCACGTTTGGATAGAGTTTACGCTCGATGAAGTACGGGTCGTTCAGCGCAATGTGTTCCAGCTCCATCGCCACTTCCAGCAGGTCATCCTTCATACCCAGCTCATTCAGGACTTCATGGCAGGTATCGCGCATCACGGTCGCGCGTGGATCGTAGTTTTTGTAAACGCGGTGACCAAAGCCCATCAGACGGAAGGAGTCATTTTTGTCTTTAGCGCGTTTAACAAATTCCGGAATATGCTCAACGGTGCTGATCTCTTCCAGCATACGCAGGGTCGCTTCGTTGGCACCACCGTGCGCCGGTCCCCACAGGGAGGCGATCCCGGCGGCGATACAGGCAAACGGATTCGCGCCGCTTGAACCGGCGGTACGAACGGTAGAGGTTGAGGCGTTCTGCTCATGGTCAGCATGCAGGATCAGGATGCGGTCCATGGCGCGTTCCAGCACCGGATTCACTTTGTACTCTTCGCACGGCGTGGCAAACATCATGTGCAGGAAGTTACCCGCATAGGAGAGATCGTTGCGCGGATAGACAAACGGCTGGCCGATAGAATATTTGTAACACATCGCTGCCATGGTCGGCATTTTAGAAAGCAGACGGAATGCTGCGATTTCGCGGTGGCGCTCAATGTTTACATCCAGCGAATCGTGGTAAAACGCAGCCAGTGCGCCAGTGACACCGCACATTACCGCCATCGGATGAGAGTCGCGACGGAAGCCGTGGAACAGGCGGGTAATCTGCTCATGAATCATGGTGTGGCGGGTAACCGTGGTACGGAACTCATCAAACTGTTTCTGGTTTGGTGCTTCGCCGTTCAGCAGGATGTAGCAGACTTCCAGATAGTTAGAGTGGGTCGCCAGCTCAGAAATAGGGAAACCACGGTGCAGCAGGATACCTTCATCCCCATCGATAAAGGTGATTGCAGATTCGCAGGACGCGGTAGACGTAAAACCGGGATCGAAGGTGAACAGGCCACTTGAACCCAGAGTGCGGACATCAACGACATCCTGGCCCAGCGTACCTTTCAGCACGTCCAGTTCAATAGATGTTCCATCTTGCAGGGTTAGCGTTACTTTTTTATCTGTCATTTTCGTCTCCATAGCGCCTTATGTGGGTAAGGATCTTTAGACACCTGAAACGCGTTCATGTTGCGGTTGGCAAAACTACACAGTATCACTCTGCGGGGGTAAAACGGGTGCAGGGTACAGAGTGAGCGGCGCGTTCCCAGCGGGAACCGGTGAGCCATGGACATGCTGCATATCGCGGTTGTTAAAGATCCGGTCAGGACATAACTTCTTGGTAACCAATAACCTGATGCTTTTTAATGCTCATTATCGCAATGTTACATAACTTGCGCTTAGGGGAAAGTGTATCCCCATAACTTTTGCGCATCATAGGAATTTACAGGCTTAGTTTGTAACTGAATTGTTGAACTATTGTCAAATCAGATAATTAAAATTGTATCAATTGTGAAAATCGTGAGTAGGATCACTGTTCCACCTAAAATATACCAAAGAGTTTGTAGGGGAATTGTAATCAGAATGTGATCCTCCTATACTCCAGGCAGGTCTCCGGAACACCCTGACACCAGGAGCCACCCAGCGTTTACTACCGCGTCAATTAACACTGGATGTTGCTTTTTTGGTGACGGTTAAAGTCTGCCACGCGTTGTGATTAGACTCCGCCTCAGGTCCGGAGGAAGCAAAATAAAAAAGAGCTGTGTGGGCAAAACCGTGAAAAAACAAAGACCTGTCAACTTGGATCTCTCGACGATCCGGTTTCCCGTTACTGCAATATCGTCCATTCTTCACCGCGTCTCCGGCGTAATCACATTGGTTGCCATTGGCATCCTGCTGTGGCTGCTCGGTCTCTCTCTCTCCTCTCCTGAAGGTTTCCAGCACGCTGCGTCCATCATGGATGGCTTCTTCGCGAAGTTCATTATGTGGGGCATTTTAACGGCGCTGGCCTATCACGCGGTGAGCGGGATTCGTCATATGTTGATGGATTTTGGTTATCTGGCCGAAACGCTGCAGGTTGGTAAGCGTTCCGCTCATATGACTTTTGTGATCACTGTCGTGCTGGCAATTCTGGCGGGAGTCCTCGTATGGTAAGCAATGCATCCGCATTGGGTCGCAACGGCATTCAGGACTGGCTGCTGCTGCGGGCAACTGCAATTCTCATTACGCTCTACATCGTCTACATCCTCGGTTTCGTGGTGATGACAGACACGCTGACTTATGACCTGTGGCGTGGCTTCTTCGCTTCCGCATTCACCAAAGTGTTCACGCTGCTGACGCTGTTCTCCATTCTGATCCACGGCTGGATTGGCATGTGGCAGGTGTTAACAGACTACGTTAAATCACTGCCAACCCGCTTGTTGTTGCAGTTTGTGATTGTCGTGGCGCTGTTGTGGTATGCGATTTATGGATTTGTTGTGGTGTGGGGTGTGTAAATGAGTTTGCCAATCAGAGAGTTCGATGCCGTGGTAATCGGCGCAGGTGGCGCAGGAATGCGAGCCGCACTGCAAATCTCCCAGGGCGGCCAGAGCTGTGCCCTGTTATCTAAAGTTTTCCCGACCCGTTCCCACACCGTATCTGCGCAGGGTGGTATTACCGTTGCGCTGGGTAATACCCATGAAGATAACTGGGAATGGCACATGTACGACACCGTCAAAGGTTCCGACTATATCGGTGACCAGGACGCGATTGAATATATGTGTAAAACCGGCCCGGAAGCGATTCTGGAACTGGAACACATGGGTCTGCCTTTCTCGCGTCTGGAAGATGGTCGTGTCTATCAGCGTCCGTTTGGTGGCCAGTCAAAGAATTTCGGTGGCGAGCAGGCGGCACGTACGGCGGCTGCGGCTGACCGTACCGGTCACGCATTGCTGCACACTCTTTATCAGCAGAACCTGAAAAACAAAACCACTATCTTCTCTGAGTGGTATGCACTGGATCTGGTGAAAAACGCCGATGGCGCAGTCGTGGGTTGTACCGCTATCTGCATCGAAACCGGCGAAACCGTTTATTTCAAAGCGAAAGCGACCATTCTGGCTACTGGCGGCGCGGGCCGTATCTACCAGTCCACCACCAATGCGCATATCAACACCGGTGACGGCGTAGGTATGGCACTGCGTGCGGGCGTACCGGTACAGGATATGGAGATGTGGCAGTTCCACCCAACCGGTATCGCCGGTGCGGGCGTGCTGGTCACCGAGGGCTGCCGTGGTGAAGGCGGCTATCTGCTGAACAAACATGGCGAACGCTTCATGGAGCGTTATGCGCCGAACGCCAAAGATCTGGCGGGCCGCGACGTGGTTGCGCGCTCAATGATGATTGAAATCCGTGAAGGTCGCGGCTGTGATGGCCCGTGGGGTCCACATCTCAAACTGAAACTGGATCATCTGGGTAAAGAGGTGCTTGAGTCACGTCTGCCTGGCATCCTTGAGCTGTCACGCACCTTTGCGCACGCCGATCCGATTAAAGAGCCGATTCCGGTCATTCCAACCTGCCACTACATGATGGGCGGTATTCCGACCAAAGTGACCGGCCAGGCACTGCGCGTCAATGAGCAGGGCGAAGATGTAGTGATTCCAGGCCTGTTCGCCGTCGGTGAAATCGCCTGCGTATCGGTACATGGTGCCAACCGTCTGGGCGGTAACTCACTGCTCGACCTGGTGGTCTTTGGCCGTGCAGCGGGTCTGCATCTGCTGGCAAGTATTCAGGAGCAGGGCGACCTGCGTGATGCCACAGAAGATGAGATCGCCGGGGCGATGGCGCGTTTCAACCGCTGGGAAAATAACACCACGGGTGAAGATCCGGTTGAGATTCGTAAAGCGCTGCAACGCTGCATGCAGAATAACTTCTCGGTATTCCGTGAAGGCGAAGCGATGGCACAGGGTCTGGAAGAGCTGAAAGAGATTCGCCAGCGCCTGAAGTCAGCGCGTCTGGATGACCGCTCACCGGATTTCAACACCCAGCGTATTGAGTGCCTGGAGCTGGATAACCTGATGGAGACGGCCTTTGCCACGGCGGTAGCGGCTAACTATCGCACCGAAAGCCGCGGTGCGCACAGTCGCTTCGACTTCCCGGATCGTGATGATGAAAACTGGCTGTGCCACAGTCTTTATGTCCCGGAAACCGAAAGCATGACGCGCCGTGAGGTGAACATGCAGCCGAAACTGCGCGCGGCCTTCCCGCCGAAAGTGCGTACCTACTAATTTCGGAGACGATCATGAGACTCGAGTTTTCAATTTATCGCTACAATCCGGATGTCGATGACAAACCGCGCATGCAGGATTACACCCTGGAAGCGGAAGATGGTCGCGACATGATGCTGCTGGACGCGCTGATTCGCCTGAAAGAGAAAGATCCGACCCTGGCGTTTCGTCGCTCCTGTCGTGAAGGCGTCTGCGGTTCCGATGGCCTGAACATGAACGGTAAAAACGGACTGGCCTGCATTACGCCCGTCTCGGCGCTGGGCAACGGCAAACAGAAAATTGTTATCCGTCCGCTGCCAGGTTTACCGGTGGTGCGTGACCTGGTTGTAGACATGAGCCAGTTTTATGCACAGTATGAGAAAATTAAGCCTTTCCTGTTGAATAATGGGGAAAATCCGCCAGCTCGTGAACATCTGCAGTCGCCGGATGAGCGTGAACACCTGGATGGCCTGTACGAATGTATACTCTGTGCCTGCTGCTCAACCTCATGCCCATCATTCTGGTGGAATCCTGAGAAGTTCATCGGTCCTGCTGGCCTGCTGGCCGCTTACCGCTTCCTGATTGACAGCCGCGACACCGAAACCGAGGCGCGTCTCGACAATCTGAATGATGCTTTCAGCGTATTCCGCTGCCATAGCATCATGAACTGTGTGAGCGTATGTCCGAAAGGGCTGAACCCGACGCGCGCCATCGGCCATATCAAGTCGATGCTGCTGCAGCGCGGCGCATAAGCAGTTTCTGCCGGGAACCTCAGGTTCCCGGTGTTTTACGGAAGCCTCTGTAAGCGCGGTGATTACCACGTTTACAAAGGTTCCCTTACGGGCCACGCGCGCTGCGCAAAGTGCTCGTATCGCTGAACTCACTACGGCAAACCGCGAAAGCGGCAACAAATGAAACCTCAAAAAAGCATAGCAATGCTTAAGGGATCACAATGCAGAACAGCGCGATGAAGCCCTGGCTGGACTCTTCCTGGCTGGCCGGCGCGAATCAGTCTTACATAGAGCAGCTCTATGAGGATTTCCTGACCGATCCTGACTCTGTCGATGCAGTGTGGCGCTCGATGTTCCAGCAGTTACCGGGCACCGGAATGAAACCTGAGCAGTTTCACTCCACCACACGTGAGTACTTCCGTCGCCTGGCGAAAGACGCATCTCGTTACACCTCATCTGTCTCCGATCCTGAAACCAACTCCAAGCAAGTAAAAGTGCTGCAGCTGATTAACGCGTTTCGTTTCCGCGGTCATCAGCACGCCAATCTTGACCCGCTTGGTCTGTGGAAACAGGACCGGGTAGCCGATCTCGATCCCGCTTTTCACGATCTGACCGAGGCCGATTTTCAGGAAAGCTTTAACGTCGGCTCTTTTGCCATTGGCAAAGAGACCATGAAGCTGGCCGAACTGTTCGAGGCGCTGACTCAGACTTACTGCGGCTCGATCGGTGCAGAATATATGCACATCAACAACACTGATGAGAAACGCTGGATTCAGCAGCGTCTTGAGTCAGTCGCGGGCCGTGCAGCCTTCAGCAATGAAGAGAAAAAAGGTTTCCTGAAAGAGCTGACCGCGGCCGAAGGGCTGGAAAAATATCTCGGAGCGAAATTCCCGGGTGCCAAACGCTTCTCGCTGGAAGGCGGCGATGCTCTGGTTCCGATGCTGCGCGAAATGATCCGTCATGCCGGTAAGAGCGGAACCCGTGAAGTCGTACTGGGTATGGCGCACCGTGGCCGTCTCAACGTGCTGATCAACGTGCTGGGTAAAAAGCCACAGGATCTGTTCGACGAGTTCGCCGGTAAGCACAAAGAGCATCTGGGCACCGGTGACGTGAAGTACCACATGGGCTTCTCGTCTGACGTGGAAACCGAAGGCGGCCTGGTTCACCTGGCGCTGGCGTTTAACCCGTCGCACCTGGAGATCGTCAGCCCGGTGGTCATGGGTTCAGTGCGTGCCCGTCTGGATCGTCTGGATGAGCCAGCCAGCAATAAAGTCTTACCGATCACCATTCATGGTGATGCGGCCGTGATTGGCCAGGGCGTGGTTCAGGAAACTCTGAACATGTCACAGGCGCGCGGTTATGAAGTGGGCGGTACCGTTCGCATCGTCATCAACAACCAGGTTGGCTTCACCACCTCCAACCCGAAAGATGCGCGTTCGACCCCTTACTGCACCGATATCGGCAAAATGGTGCTGGCACCGATTTTCCACGTTAATGCTGACGATCCGGAAGCGGTCGCGTTTGTGACCCGCCTGGCGCTCGACTATCGCAACACCTTTAAGCGTGATGTGTTTATCGATCTGGTCTGCTATCGCCGTCATGGTCACAACGAGGCGGATGAGCCAAGTGCGACCCAGCCGCTGATGTACCAGAAAATCAAAAAACACCCGACGCCGCGTAAAATCTATGCCGACCGTCTGGAAGGTGAAGCCATTGCCACGCAGGAAGATGCGACCGAAATGGTCAATCTCTACCGTGACGCGCTGGATGCGGGTGAGTGTGTGGTGCCGGAATGGCGTCCAATGAGCCTGCACTCCTTTACCTGGTCACCTTACCTGAATCATGAGTGGGATGAACCTTACCCGGCTCAGGTCGACATGAAACGTCTGAAGGAGCTGGCGCTGCGTATCAGCCAGGTGCCTGAAGAGGTGGAAGTGCAGTCACGTGTTGCCAAGATTTACAACGACCGTCGTCTGATGGCTGAAGGCGAGAAAGCCTTTGACTGGGGCGGCGCGGAAAACCTGGCATACGCCACGCTGGTTGATGAAGGCATTCCGGTACGTCTGTCGGGTGAAGATACCGGTCGCGGTACCTTCTTCCATCGTCACGCGGTAGTCCATAACCAGGCGAACGGCTCAACCTATACCCCTCTGCACCACGTGCACAGCGGTCAGGGTC
Source organism: Pantoea sp. CFSAN033090 (assembly GCF_001264395.1). NCBI lineage: Bacteria > Pseudomonadati > Pseudomonadota > Gammaproteobacteria > Enterobacterales > Erwiniaceae > Pantoea > Pantoea sp. CFSAN033090. Next base: position 17,886 of record NZ_LGYX01000004.1, read on the forward strand.
AGTTCAAAGTGTGGGACTCCGTGCTGTCAGAAGAGGCGGTGCTGGCCTTTGAATATGGTTATGCCACCGCAGAGCCGCGCATCCTGACCATCTGGGAAGCGCAGTTTGGTGACTTCGCCAACGGCGCACAGGTTGTTATCGACCAGTTCATCAGCTCCGGTGAGCAGAAATGGGGCCGGATGTGTGGCCTGGTGATGCTGCTGCCGCACGGTTATGAAGGTCAGGGGCCAGAGCACTCCTCTGCGCGCCTGGAGCGTTATCTGCAACTCTGCGCTGAGCAGAACATGCAGGTCTGCGTGCCGTCTACCCCTGCGCAGGTTTACCATATGCTGCGTCGTCAGGCGCTGCGCGGTATGCGCCGTCCGCTGATTGTGATGTCGCCGAAATCACTGCTGCGTCATCCGCTGGCGATCTCCACGCTGGATGAACTGGCTAACGGCAGCTTCCAGCCTGCGATTGGCGAAGTCGATGATCTGGATCCGCAGGGCGTGAAACGCGTCGTGCTGTGCTCCGGTAAAGTCTATTACGACCTGCTGGAGCAGCGTCGTAAAAATGAGCAGACCGATGTGGCTATCGTGCGCATCGAGCAGCTCTATCCGTTCCCGCATCACGCAGTACAGGAAGCATTAAAAGCGTATGCTCACGTGCAGGATTTTGTCTGGTGTCAGGAAGAGCCACTGAATCAGGGCGCCTGGTATTGCAGTCAGCATCATTTCCGTGAAGTTGTGCCGTTTGGTGCCACCTTACGTTATGCAGGCCGCCCGGCATCCGCCTCACCGGCCGTGGGTTACATGTCCGTACACCAACAACAGCAGCAAGACCTGGTTAATGACGCGCTGAACGTTAATTAATTAAAAGGAAAGATAATGAGTAGCGTAGATATTCTCGTTCCCGACCTGCCTGAATCGGTTGCCGATGCCTCTGTGGCAACCTGGCATAAAAAACCAGGCGATGCAGTCACTCGCGATGAAGTGCTGGTCGAAATCGAAACTGACAAAGTTGTACTGGAAGTGCCAGCCTCTGCGGACGGTATCCTGGAAGCCGTTCTGGAAGAAGAGGGCGCCACCGTCACTTCCCGCCAGATCCTGGGTCGTCTGAAAGAGGGCAACAGCGCCGGTAAAGAGAGCAGCGCGAAGTCTGAAAGCAAAGAGTCTACCCCGGCTCAGCGTCAGACTGCGTCACTGGAAGAAGAGAGCAACGATGCGCTCAGCCCGGCTATCCGCCGTCTGATTGCAGAGCACAATCTTGATGCCTCACAGATCAAAGGCAGCGGTGTTGGCGGTCGTCTGACCCGTGAAGATGTTGAAAAACATCTGGCCAACAAACCGCAGGCTGCCAAAGCCGCTGCGCCAGCTGCTGATGCGGCCGCCGCGCAGCAGCCAGTGGCTAACCGCAGCGAAAAACGCGTGCCGATGACCCGTCTGCGTAAGCGTGTTGCCGAGCGTCTGCTGGAAGCGAAGAACAGCACCGCGATGCTGACCACCTTCAACGAAATCAACATGAAGCCCATCATGGATCTGCGTAAGCAGTATGGTGAGGCCTTCGAGAAGCGTCACGGTGTACGTCTGGGCTTTATGTCCTTCTACATCAAAGCGGTTGTTGAAGCGCTGAAACGCTATCCGGAAGTGAATGCTTCTATCGATGGTGAAGATGTGGTTTACCACAACTACTTCGACGTCAGCATTGCGGTCTCTACGCCACGTGGTCTGGTTACACCGGTCCTGCGTGATGTTGATGCGCTGAGCATGGCGGACATCGAGAAGAAAATCAAAGAGCTGGCAGTGAAAGGCCGTGACGGCAAACTGACAGTTGAGGATCTGACCGGCGGTAACTTTACCATTACCAACGGCGGCGTCTTTGGTTCACTGATGTCCACCCCGATCATCAACCCACCGCAGAGCGCCATCCTGGGCATGCACGCCATCAAAGATCGTCCGATGGCGGTCAATGGTCAGGTTGTGGTGCTGCCGATGATGTATCTGGCGCTCTCCTACGACCACCGTCTGATCGATGGCCGTGAATCAGTTGGTTATCTGGTTGCAGTGAAAGAGATGCTGGAAGATCCGGCGCGCCTGCTGCTGGATGTCTGATTTTCACCGGGCGCGCCTTGCCGCGCGCCCAACCTCATTACTCTTTTCAGACCTGAATGGATAGAACATCATGAACTTACACGAATACCAGGCGAAACAACTGTTTGCACGGTATGGCATGCCGGCACCAACGGGTTACGCCTGCACTACACCACGTGAAGCGGAAGAAGCAGCCTCTAAAATTGGCGCAGGCCCGTGGGTAGTTAAATGTCAGGTTCATGCCGGTGGCCGCGGTAAAGCGGGCGGTGTGAAAGTGGTTAACAGCAAAGAAGAGATTCGCGCTTTTGCTGAAAACTGGCTGGGCAAACGCCTGGTTACCTATCAGACAGACGCAAACGGCCAGCCGGTAAACCAGATTCTGGTTGAAGCAGCGACCGATATCGATCAGGAGCTCTATCTAGGCGCTGTGGTCGATCGCGCAACGCGTCGCGTAATTTTCATGGCCTCCACTGAAGGCGGCGTGGAAATTGAAAAAGTGGCGGAAGAGACCCCGCACCTGATCCACAAAATGGCGCTGGATCCACTGACTGGCCCGCAGCCTTATCAGGGCCGTGAACTGGCGTTCAAACTTGGCCTGACCGGCAAGCTGGTTGGCCAGTTCACCAAGATCTTCATGGGTCTGGCGACACTGTTCCTGGAGCGCGATCTGGCGATGGTTGAGATCAACCCGCTGGTGATCACCAAACAGGGCGACCTGATCTGCCTGGATGGCAAACTGGGTGCCGATGGCAATGCCCTGTTCCGTCAGCCAGAGCTGCGCGAAATGCGCGATCCAAGCCAGGAAGATCCACGTGAAGCCCATGCGACACAGTGGGAACTGAACTATGTTGCGCTGGAAGGCAACATCGGTTGTATGGTTAACGGCGCAGGTCTGGCGATGGGCACCATGGACATCGTTAAACACCACGGCGGTCAACCGGCCAACTTCCTTGATGTCGGCGGCGGCGCAACCAAAGAGCGCGTGACCGAAGCCTTCAAAATCATCCTGTCTGACGATGCGGTTAAAGCCGTATTCGTTAACATCTTCGGCGGCATCGTACGCTGCGACCTGATTGCCGACGGCATCATCGGCGCAGTCGCTGAAGTGGGTGTGAACGTGCCAGTTGTGGTACGTCTGGAAGGTAACAACGCCGAGCTGGGCGCCCAGAAACTGGCGGACAGCGGTCTGAACATCATTGCAGCAACCAGCCTGACAGACGCCGCACAGCGTGTTGTTGCTGCCGCGGAGGGTAAATAATGTCCATTCTGATCGACAAAAACACCAAAGTCATTTGCCAGGGTTTCACCGGTGGCCAGGGGACTTTCCATTCTGAGCAGGCGCTGGCATACGGCACCCAACTGGTTGGCGGCGTGACGCCAGGCAAAGGTGGCACGACCCATCTCGGCCTGCCGGTGTTCAACACCGTTCGCGAAGCGGTAGAAGCAACAGGCGCGACCGCCACTGTGATCTACGTTCCGGCTCCTTTCTGTAAAGATGGCATCCTGGAAGCGATCGACGCGGGCATCAAACTGATCATCACCATCACCGAAGGCATCCCGACCCTGGATATGCTGACCGTGAAAGTGAAGCTGGATGAAGCAGGCGTGCGGATGATCGGTCCAAACTGCCCAGGCGTTATCACCCCAGGCGAATGTAAAATCGGCATCATGCCGGGTCACATTCACCAGCCGGGCCGCGTCGGTATCGTGTCACGTTCAGGCACCCTGACCTATGAAGCGGTTAAGCAGACCACGGATATCGGCTACGGCCAGTCAACCTGCGTTGGCATCGGTGGTGACCCGATCCCAGGCTCTAACTTCATCGACATCCTGAAAATGTTCCAGGATGATCCACAGACTGAAGTTATCGTGATGATCGGTGAGATCGGCGGTAGCGCAGAAGAAGAAGCTGCAGCCTTCATTAAAGAGCACGTGACCAAGCCGGTTGTAGGCTACATTGCTGGCGTCACCGCGCCAAAAGGCAAGCGTATGGGCCATGCTGGCGCCATCATTGCCGGTGGTAAAGGTACAGCAGATGAGAAATTTGCTGCGCTGGAAGCGGCAGGCGTGAAAACCGTCCGCAGCCTGGCGGATATCGGTGACGCAGTTAAAGCCGTATTACCTGCTAAATAAGTCAGCGTCATCTGAGACTAAGCCACCTTCGGGTGGCTTTTTTTATGCCTGTAAATGAGAGCTCTAACGCAGGAAGCTAAAGTGAAGAGTGCGCGGTTAAATAACCGGCCCGCGGCTCATCACGTTAAGGAAAAGTGTCAAAGGTAAATTATTCCTTCGCGCTTTATTGCATTACTGACATCTCATTAACAAGAAACCTACCTGACCCTATCTGGAAACTTATTGCGTTAATCCAGATCAATTAATCGCGACTTATATCCAACTATATCTCTGGCAAAGCGCAACGCTAAGGGCGTAAATTGCGCTGCATCAATCCAGCCTTTTACATAAATTTTCAAACGTCTGCTCAACCCGGGATAACACCCGCTTTCCTCCTGTTAAAGCACGCGTTAACGAAAGCGCTGATTGACAATTTTCTGAGCTGCTTCATTCGCTACTCGCCTGTTCGGGCAGCTCACAGACCTGTTCTGCGGGTAATAAAAAACTGGAATCAATAAACAGTCGTTGCTGACTCTGATTGCGTTCGATCTGTTCGCGCGCGTGACGGAGACAAAGCGAGGAGCAAGGAGTCCTTATGTTAGATATCGTCGAGCTGTCGCGGTTACAGTTTGCCTTAACGGCGATGTACCATTTTCTGTTCGTCCCTTTAACGCTGGGTATGGCGTTTTTGCTGGCGATCATGGAAACGGTATATGTCCTGAGCGGCAAACAAATCTATAAAGATATGACGAAGTTCTGGGGCAAGTTATTTGGTATTAACTTTGCGCTGGGTGTCGCCACCGGCCTGACCATGGAATTTCAGTTCGGGACTAACTGGTCATATTACTCTCACTACGTCGGCGATATCTTCGGTGCGCCGCTCGCCATTGAAGGTCTGATGGCGTTCTTCCTGGAATCCACCTTTGTTGGCCTGTTCTTTTTTGGCTGGGATCGCCTGGGCAAAGTGCAGCACCTCGCCGTCACCTGGCTGGTGGCGCTGGGCTCAAACATGTCGGCGCTGTGGATTCTGGTGGCTAACGGCTGGATGCAGAACCCGATCGCCTCTGAGTTCAACTTCGAAACCATGCGCATGGAGATGGTCAGCTTCTCAGAGCTGGTGCTGAACCCGGTCGCGCAGGTGAAATTCGTGCACACCGTGGCAGCCGGTTACACCACCGGAGCGATGTTTATTATGGGCATCAGCGCCTGGTACATGCTGAAAGGCCGTGACTTCGCCTTTGCTAAACGCTCGTTCGCTATCGCGGCCAGCTTTGGCATGGCGGCGGTGCTGTCAGTCATCGTTCTGGGCGATGAGTCAGGTTACGAGATGGGGGACGTGCAGAAAACCAAACTGGCCGCTATCGAAGCGGAGTGGGAAACCCAGCCGGCACCGGCCTCGTTTACCCTGTTTGGCCTGCCCGATCAGGCCACTCAGGAGAACCGATACGCAGTACAGATCCCCTGGCTGCTGGGCCTGATCGCCACCCGATCTACCGATACGCCGGTAACCGGCCTGAAAGATCTGATGGCACAGCATGAAGTGCGCATCCGCAACGGCATGAAAGCCTATGCCCTGCTGAATGAGCTGCGCGGTGGCAGCCAGGATCCGGTGGTGCGTGACGCGTTCAACAGTCACAAACAGGATCTCGGCTACGGTCTGCTGCTGAAGCGTTATACCGACAACGTGGCTGATGCAACCGAAGCGCAGATTAAACAGGCGACGCAGGACTCTATCCCGCGTGTCGCTCCGCTCTATTTTGCCTTCCGCATCATGGTGCTGTGTGGCGTACTGCTGCTGGGCATTATCGCGCTGGCGTTCTGGAGCGTACTGCGTAACCGCATCGGTAAAAATCGCTGGTTACTGAAAGCGGCGCTGTTTGGTATTCCGCTGCCGTGGATCGCTATCGAATCAGGCTGGTTTGTGGCGGAGTATGGTCGTCAGCCCTGGGCTATCGGTGAAGTGCTGCCGACTGCGGTGGCCAACTCCTCCCTGACCGTTGGCGATCTGCTGTTCTCAATGATCCTGATCTGCGGACTCTACACAATGTTCCTGGTGGCTGAGATGTACCTGATGTTCAAATTCGCCCGCCTTGGGCCGAGCAGCCTGAAAACCGGGCGTTATCATCATGAGCAGATCACGGCAATCACCCAGCCGGTACAGGGATAAGGAGAGCGACCATGTTTGATTATGAAGTTCTGCGCTTTGTCTGGTGGCTGTTGATTGGCGTGCTGCTGATTGGCTTTGCCGTCGCAGATGGTTTTGATATGGGTGTCGGGATGCTGACGCGCATTCTGGGCCGGAATGATACTGAACGTCGTATCATGATTAACAGTATCGCCCCACACTGGGACGGTAACCAGGTCTGGCTGATCACCGCAGGTGGCGCGCTGTTTGCCGCCTGGCCGATGGTTTACGCGGCAGCCTTCTCTGGCTTCTACGTGGCGATGATTCTGGTGCTCGCGTCGCTGTTCTTCCGTCCGGTTGGCTTCGATTACCGTTCGAAGATTGAAGACAATCGCTGGCGCGGTGCCTGGGACTGGGGGATTTTCATTGGCAGCTTCGTGCCGCCGCTGGTGATCGGCGTAGCGTTTGGCAACCTGTTACAGGGCGTGCCGTTCCATGCCGATGAGTATCTGCGCCTGTTCTATACCGGTAACTTCTTCCAGCTGCTGAATCCGTTTGGTCTGCTGGCAGGTGTGGTCAGTGTGGCGATGATTCTGGCGCAGGGTGCAACCTATCTGCAGATGCGCACTACCGGCGAACTGCATCTGCGTTCACGCACCGCAGCACAACTTGCCGCCCTGGTGATGATGGTCTGCTTTATCCTGGCGGGCGTCTGGGTGAAATATGGTATCGATGGTTATGTGGTGACCAGCACCATGGATCACTTCGCTGCTTCTAACCCACTGGGCAAAACCGTGGTGCGCGAAGCGGGTGCCTGGATGGTCAACTTCCAGAACCACCCTGTGCTGTGGCTGTTCCCGCTGCTGGGCGCTGTGCTGCCGCTGCTGACCATACTCTGCTCGCGGGTTGAGAAGGGCGCCTGGGCGTTCCTGTTCTCCTCACTGACGCTGGCCTGCGTCATCATGACAGCCGGCATTGCAATGTTCCCGTTCATCATGCCATCCAGCACGGTGCCGGGTATGAGCCTGACCATGTGGGACGCAACGTCCAGCCTGCTGACGCTGCAAACCATGACCGTTGCCGCCGCTATCTTTGTGCCGATCATTCTGGCCTACACCACCTGGTGCTACTGGAAGATGTTTGGTCGTATCACCAAAGAGCATATTGAAAGCAACAGTCACTCACTCTATTAATTAAGGAGACGTCGCATGTGGTATTTTGCCTGGATTCTCGGCACGTTGCTGGCCTGTGCCTTTGGTATCGTGACCGCGCTGGCGATTGAGCACATTGAAGCGCAGGATGAGCCTCACTGATGCGAACGCTAATTCGGATGCTGTATGATCTGATGGATAAGGGCCCGTTACGGGCCCTTTCACTGCTGCTGGCGCTGCTGACCGCAGGCGGCGTGATGTGGGATCCGACACGCTTTGCCAGTCAGGCAGGCCAGTTACCGGCTCTGCAGGGGCTGGTGCTGATCTGGGCGGTCTGCAGTGGGGTGATCCACGGTGTGGGCTTCCGGCCACAGCAAACCCGATGGCAGGCGCTGTTTGCCCCGTTACCCGCCATGCTGGTGCTATTTATTGCGCTTTACCGTTTTTATCTTTAAGACCCCGTCTCATCGGCGCTGTCAGTGAATTTTTGTCAGCGTCTGGTCAATTAATCTCCCTGAAATCGTTCCGTTTGTTACGGAGCGATAATTATTTTCGCCTGGCTCTGACGAGCCATTCCCAACCCCAATTCTCTTGCGTATAGTAACAACGTTTAAAACGAGGCCGGGATGTAGAGTGAGTACAACGCTGTTTCGCTGGCCGGTTCGGGTCTACTACGAAGATACTGATGCCGGTGGTGTGGTTTATCACGCCAGCTATATCGCTTTTTATGAACGAGCACGTACTGAAATGTTGCGACAGCACCATTTCAATCAGCAGACGCTGTTAGAACAGCAGATCGCTTTTGTGGTACGGCGTATATCGGTGGACTATCTGGCGGCGGCGCGTCTTGATGACCTTCTGGAGATCCAGAGCGAGGTCACATCAATGACACGGGCTACCATGACGTTCACTCAGCGTATCGTGAATACTGAAGGCAAAGTGCTCAATGAGGCAGAAGTCCTGATTGCCTGCATTAACCCACATCTAATGAAGCCGATTGCGCTTCCCAAGTCTATTGTCGCGGAGTTCAAGCAGTGACTGACATGAACATTCTTGATTTGTTCCTGAAGGCGAGCCTTCTGGTCAAACTTATCATGTTGATTTTGATCGGCTTTTCTATTGCCTCCTGGGCCATCATTATTCAGCGCACACGTATTCTGAATGCGGCGGGAAGAGAAGCGGAGGCGTTTGAAGACAAATTCTGGTCCGGCATCGAACTCTCGCGCCTCTATCAGGAGAGCCAGGAGCGCCGGGAAGAACTGGGCGGTTCGGAGCAGATTTTCTATTCCGGCTTTAAAGAGTTCGCCCGCCTGCATCGCGCCAACAGCCATGCGCCGGAAGCGGTCATTGATGGTGCGAGCCGTGCGATGCGCATCTCGATGAACCGTGAGCTGGAAGCGCTGGAAAACCACATTCCATTCCTCGGCACCGTCGGTTCTATCAGCCCTTATATCGGACTGTTCGGCACCGTCTGGGGGATCATGCACGCCTTTATCGCACTGGGTGCCGTGAAGCAGGCAACCCTGCAGATGGTTGCACCGGGTATCGCTGAAGCGTTGATTGCGACCGCTATCGGTCTGTTTGCCGCAATTCCGGCGGTGATGGCGTACAACCGTCTGAACCAGCGCGTGAACAAACTGGAGCAGGGCTACGACAACTTCATGGAAGAGTTCACTGCCATTCTGCATCGCCAGGCTTTCTCCAGCGATAGCGCTAAGTAAATAGAGGTTAATGATGGCCAGAGTACGTGGTCGCAAACGCCGCGACCTGAAGTCGGAAATCAACATCGTTCCGCTACTGGACGTCCTGTTGGTGCTGTTGCTGATCTTCATGGCAACGGCGCCCATTATTACCCAGAGCGTGGAAGTGGATCTGCCTGATGCGACCGATTCGAAAACCGTTGCCAGCGATGATAATCCGCCGGTGATTGTCGAAGTGGCGGGCGTGGGTCAGTACAGCCTGGTCGTGGATCACGATCGTATGGATCAACTTCCGCCAGAGCAGGTAATCAGCGAAGCGCAGCGTCGACTGGAAGCGAATCCTAAGACGGTCTTTTTGATCGGGGGCGCGAAAGAGGTGCCTTACGATGAAATTATTAAAGCGCTCAACCTGCTGCACCAGGCGGGTGTTAAATCTGTCGGTTTGATGACGCAGCCGATTTAAAATCGAACCGTTTTTTGGGAACCGAGTGTGTCGAAGGCAACCGAGCAAAACGAGAAGTTAAAGCGCGCGATAATCATTTCGGTGATTCTGCATATCGTGCTGATCGCGCTGCTGATTTGGAGCTCGTTTAATGAGCACATTGACGCCAGCAGTGCGGGTGGCGGAGGCAGTGATATTGATGCAGTGATGGTCGATCCCGGTGCCGTCGTGAGTCAATACAATCGTCAGCAGAACCAGCAAAGTGACAGCCAGCGGGCTGAGCAGCAGCGTAAAAAGCAGGCGCAGCAGCAGGCTGAAGAGCTGCAACAGAAACAGGCTGCTGAACAGCAGCGTCTGAAAGCGCTGGAAAAAGAGCGTTTAGCCGCGCAGGAAACCGCGAAAGAAGAGGCAAAACAGCAGGCTGAGCAGCAGAAGGCTGCCGAAGACGCTGCTAAGCAGGCGCAGGAGCAGCAAAAAACGGCGGAAGCGGCGGCTGCCAAAGCCAAAGCGGATGCAAAAGCTCAGGCAGATGCGCAGGCAAAAGCCGCGGCTGAGCAGGCGAAACAGGCCGCAGCCGAAGCAAAGAAGCAGGCTGATCAGCAGGCGAAAGCCGCCGCTGCCGCTGCTGCAAAAGAGAAAGCCGTTGCGGAAGCGAAGGCGAAATCTGAAGCAGATGCGAAAGCCGCAGCTGAAGCCAAAGTGAAAGCGGCGGCGGATGCCAAAGCCAAAGCGGCTGAAGAGGCTAAACAAAAAGCTGCTGAAGCCAAAGAAAAAGCCGCAGAGGCGGCGAAAGAGAAAGCCGCAGAAGCCGCAAAAGAGAAAGCGGAAGCGGCTAAAGAGGCCGCCAAAGAGAAGGCGGAAGCTGCCGCCAAAGCGAAAGCCGATGCCGCGGCGAAAGCCAAAGCCGATGCTGCCGCTAAGGCCAAAGCGGATGCTAAAGCGAAAGCCGCCGCCGATGCGGCCAACGACAGCGATGTCGATGATTTGCTGGGTGGACTCGCTTCCGGTAAAAATGCACCGAAAAGCGGCACCTCTGGCGGCGCAGCAGGGCAGGGAAACCAGAAGAAAGCGGGTGCATCAGGCGCGGAAATCAACTCCTACATGGGTCAGGTTGTGAGTGCGATTCAGAGCCGATTCTATGATGCGGATCTGTATCGCGGAAAAACCTGTGATTTGCGGATTAAACTTGCGCCTGATGGCTTGTTGATTGATGTTAAGTCAGAGGGTGGCGATCCCGCGCTCTGTCAGGCCGCGATTGCTGCCGCAAAACAGGCACGTATTCCGAAGCCGCCTTCGCAGGCGGTCTACGAAGTGTTTAAAAACGCCCCAATGCGTTTTAAACCGCAATAATGCAGTAACGGGCGGCAAGTTGATCTATGTTTAGCGTGCCGTACTTAAGTTGTACTCGTGGTTTCCAGGAACAGTGCCAATTATCGTGGACTGAGGTTCAGATAAGGGAGATAAAATGAAGCAAGCTCTTCGCGTTACGTTAGGCTTTTTTATCCTGCTGTGGGCAGCCATGCTGCATGCAGAAGTTCGAATTGAGATCACCCAGGGTGTCAACACTGCGCGCCCGATTGGCGTGGTGCCGTTTAAATGGGCCGGTGCTGGCGCAGCGCCGGAAGATATCGGCGGCATCGTTGCAGCTGACCTGCGCAACAGTGGCAAATTTAATCCACTGGATCGCTCGCGTCTGCCACAGCAGCCTGCCAGCGCGCAGGAAGTTCAGCCTGCCGCGTGGAGTGCACTCGGCATTGATGCCGTGGTCGTCGGTCAGGTCGCGTCTAACCCGGATGGCAGCTATCAGGTTTCGTACCAGCTGGTCGACACCGGCGGTGCACCCGGTACCGTGCTGGCTCAAAACAGTTATAAAGTGACGAAGCAGTGGCTGCGTTATGCCGCTCATACGGCCAGTGACGAAACGTTCCTGAAGCTGACCGGCATCAAGGGCGCTTTCCGTACCCGTATCGCCTATGTGGTGCAGACCAACGGCGGCCAGTTCCCGTATGAACTGCGCGTTGCTGACTACGATGGTTACAACCAGTTTGTCGTGCATCGTTCACCACAGCCTCTGATGTCGCCAGCCTGGTCTCCGGATGGCAGCAAAGTCGCTTACGTGACCTTTGAAAGCGGCAAATCTGCGCTGGTGGTTCAGACGCTGTCGAACGGTGCTATCCGTCAGATCGCCTCCTATCCACGTCACAACGGTGCCCCAGCGTTCTCGCCGGATGGCTCTAAGCTGGCGTTCGCGCTCTCTAAAACCGGCAGCCTGAACCTCTATGTGATGGATCTGGCCTCAGGTCAGACGCGTCAGATTACCGATGGTCGCTATAACAGCACCGAACCAACCTGGTTCCCGGACAGCCAGACGCTGGCTTACACCTCCGATCAGGCTGGTGCTCCACAAATCTACAAAGTCGGACTTAACGGTGGCGCGCCACAACGTATTACCTGGGAAGGCGGTCAGAACCAGGATGCGGATGTCGCAACAGATGGTAAGTCAATGGTGATGATTAGCACCAACGGTGGTGCTCAACACGTCGCCAAACAGGATCTGGAAACGGGAGCCGTTCAAACGTTAACGGACACGTTCCTGGATGAAACGCCGAGCCTGGCACCCAATGGCACAATGGTAATCTACAGCTCTACTCAGGGTATGGGTTCCGTGTTGCAGTTGGTTTCTACCGACGGCCGTTTCAAAGCGCGTCTTCCGGCAACTGATGGACAGGTAAAATTTCCTGCCTGGTCGCCGTATCTGTAATGTCTGACAGTTCAGACATCACAAACAATAAACAATAATGGGATTTTGAAATGCAACTGAACAAAGTGCTGAAGGGTTTGATGCTGGCTCTGCCGGTTCTGGCAGTAGCGGCTTGTAGCTCACACAAGAACAACAACAATGACCAGACTGGCATGGGCGCTGATGGCGGCGCTTACGGTGCAAATTCTGGCATGAACGGCAACGGCGGCAACATGTCTTCTGACGAGCAGGCTCGTCTGCAGATGCAGCAGCTGCAGCAGAACAACATCGTGTACTTCGGCCTGGACAAGTATGACGTTCAGTCTGATTACGCACAGATGCTGGATCAGCATGCAACCTTCCTGCGCAGCAACCCGTCATACAAAGTGACCATCGAAGGTCATGCGGATGAGCGCGGTACGCCGGAATACAACATCGCCCTGGGCGAACGTCGTGCTAACGCGGTTAAAATGTACCTGCAGGGTAAAGGCGTGTCGGCTGATCAGATGTCTATCGTATCTTACGGTAAAGAGAAGCCAGCCGTTCTGGGTCATGACGAAGCAGCGTATTCTAAAAACCGTCGTGCCGTTCTGGTCTACTAAGAGAATCACATGGTTAGTAACTTCAGACATCACCTGTTGAGTCTGTCGTTACTGATTGGCGTAGCGGCCCCCTGGGCCGCTAATGCCCAAGCGTCAATCAGTAGCGTTGGCTCCGGCTCGGTCGAAGACCGTGTCACCACTCTTGAAAGAATTTCTAATGCCCAGGCACAGCTGATGCAGCAATTGCAGCAGCAGATGAGCGATAACCAGCGTGATATCGACGCGCTGCGTGGGCAAATCCAGCAAAACACGTATCAGTTGAATCAGGTGGTTGAGCGGCAGAAGCAGCTTTACCAGCAGATTGACAGCCTGAGCAGCGCCAGCACCAGCGGCGGTCAGCAGGCAGCCGGCAGTAATGCCGCAGCGGATACCGGCGCAGCAGCAACCGCAGGCGCGGCAGCATCAACGGATAGCGCACCTGCGCAGACCGGTGACGCTAACAGCGATTACAATGCGGCTGTGGCGCTGATTCTGGAGAAGAAACAGTATGATCAGGCGATCAGCGCGCTCCAGGCGTGGGTAAAACGTTACCCGGATTCGACCTATCAGCCGAACGCCAATTACTGGCTCGGACAGCTGAACTATAACAAAGGCAAAAAGGACGACGCGGCTTACTATTACGCCACGGTAGTGAAAAACTATCCGAAGTCGCCAAAAGCTGCAGAAGCGTTGTTGAAAGTGGGCGTCATCATGCAGGAGAAAAAAGACACAGCGAAAGCTAAAGCGGTCTTCCAGCAGGTGATCAAACTTTATCCAGACACCGAATCTGCTAAGCAGGCGCAAAAACGTCTGACCAGTCTGTAATCTGTACGGTTCAGGCCAGATATCGTGTGATTTCTGGTCTTGCCGTATGAAAGGTAAGCAACTGAAGCATTTAGCAGAAATAAGAGTTGCGCTACCCCGCTAAATCAGTAATATATGCCGCCGTTGCCGGGACACATTGCAAAGTGTCTGGTAAGCCTGAAGATGGGTCGTTAGCTCAGTTGGTAGAGCAGTTGACTTTTAATCAATTGGTCGCAGGTTCGAATCCTGCACGACCCACCATCTTCCTCAGACGCGCTTTTACCGCGCAGTTTTAAGAAGAACACTTCAGCATTGCTTCACAACCTAAGATGGGTCGTTAGCTCAGTTGGTAGAGCAGTTGACTTTTAATCAATTGGTCGCAGGTTCGAATCCTGCACGACCCACCATCTTATCTCAGCCGCCTGGCGCGTTGAACGGTTGTAAGCCCCCAGCGGGTCGTTAGCTCAGTTGGTAGAGCAGTTGACTTTTAATCAATTGGTCGCAGGTTCGAATCCTGCACGACCCACCAATTAAGAAAAAAGCGCCCTCAGGGCGCTTTTTTTGTTTATGCGGCACGGCGTTCCCCGTGCAGGGTGAGAACCTGCAGCAGGTTCGACTGAATCGCCAGGCGATTCAGGCTGATGCGACAGCATCACCCGAAGGGCGAGGCCCCGGATGGGCCGAGGCAATCCTGCACGACCCACCAATTAAGAAAAAAGCGCCCTCAGGGCGCTTTTTTTGTTTCTGCGGTATCTGAAAACTTTTTCAAAGCAAAACGTCACTGGTTTTTGAAGTTGTTGGCAAACTCTGGCCCGTTCCGCTGAGAGATCGAGCCTGCGCAGAGAACAGGGTCAGATCGGAAAGACGCCAAAGCCAATCCCTGACCTGCTCGACCCGCGCGATTACGCACCTCATCCCTGAGGTGCGCCCGTAGCCGGGCCAACGCTCTGCGTTGTTCAAAAACGCTCCCGGCGTTTTTGTCCCAGGCGCGGGACGCTTTCCTCTTCTGACCCTGTTCCCTGCGCGTTGAGCTTCTGTATTGCTGGCAGATTTGCCCCCACTCTCGCCGTCACGGCTTTTTCTTTGCCTTTGCCACTGCCAGGCTCTCCCAGATATGCATCACCGCATAGCTGCGCCAGGGACGCCACGACTGCGATCGCGCCTCCGCTTCTTTCGATGACATGCCGCCCAGGTTATTCCGGATGGCAATATCCTCTTTGGGAAAGGCATCCGGCCAGCGTAGGGCGCGCATCGCGATGTAGTGCGCGGTCCAGGGACCAATACCCGGCAGGCTGACCAGTTTTTTGATGACCTCGTCTGGCGCCTGAGCGGCACTAAGACGCAGATCTCCGCTGGTGCAGGCATTTGCAAAGGCGATGATGGCGCGGGAGCGGGCGGCACTGACAATCCCCATCGGCGCGACATCGTCTACCGTCAGTCCGGCGATGCGTTCAGGGTGGGCGGTGTAGCGGGTCAGATCGGCGAACGGCGTCTCACAGGGTTCGCCAAAGGCGGCGGCAAAACGGCTGCTGACCGTGGTGGCCGCTTTGACCGTCACCTGCTGGCCGATAATGGCGCGCACGCCCAGCTCAAAGGCGTCGAATGCGCCAGGCACACGCAGACCCGGATGCGAGATCAGGCTGGGTGCCAGCAGTGGGTCCTGCGCCAGACAGGCGGCGATACGCTGCGGCTGTGCGTCGAGATCGAACAGATCGCGCAGACGGCGCAGCAGCAGAGGCAGAACCGGCGTCAGCGAGGTGGAGAGCGTCACCTGCAACGCATTCTTTTGCGGCAGATGCGAAACAGAAACCCAGCCCCGGCAGCGGCCCAGCACCACGGTGCGTCGCCAGCTGCCATCTTCCACCGCCTCGACCTCTTTCATCAGATGTGTCTGCAAAAACCAGAGCATCGCCGCCCAGTCATAGGGAGGGCGATAGGCCAGCCGCAGCGTCACGCGGTCGCCGGGCTGCGCGCATTGAGTGCCCGTATCGTCCCTGCGCAGCGCGCCTGGCGTCATGCGGTAACGCGCCTGGAAGACATCATTAAAGCGCCGCAGGCTGCCAAAGCCGCTGGCATAGGCAACGTCAATAATCGGCAGTCGGGTTTCGGTCAGCAGTTGTTTAGCCAGCAGCATGCGCCGCGTCTGCTTCAGCTCCAGCGGCGAGACACCCAGCTCCTGCTGCACGATACGGCGCAGTTGACGCAGGCTGATACCGAATTCAGCGGCAATCGCCTCCAGTCCTTCACGTTCCTCCAGCATGCCTTCCTCGATACGCTGAACCAGCCGCTCTGCCACACGGTGCGGCTGATCAACCGGCGCATTACCGGGTGCCAGTTCAGGCCGACAGCGCAGGCAGGGGCGAAAGCGGGCTTTCTCCGCCGCTTCGGCGCTGCTGAAGAAAAGGCAGTTCTTCTGCATCGGCGCTTTGACCGGGCAGACCGGACGACAATAGATACCGGTTGAGGTCACGCCAACAAAGAAAACGCCGTCAAAGCGGGTATCACGAGAGGTCAGCGCCTGATAGGCAATGTCGGGATCGAGCATGGCAGTTCTCCGGTAAATAAGCGCAGCCTACACCGGTGAATCCCGGCAGACTGGCTGTTTTCGGACAGCACAACAGTTTATCGCCATGACCGAAAACAGCCAGTCAGGCTGATGAAAAGTGCGATAATAGGCGACAGAACCGTGACGGGAGAATCACCATGTACTACTTCAAACCGATAGTCACCCCGGTGGGTGAACTGAAACTGGTCGCCAGCGATAGCGGCCTGGCGGGTATTTTGTGGGAAAACGACGATCCCAAACGCACCCGGTTTTTGCCGCAAACGCGCGATGACGATCATCCCATTCTGATCGAAACTGAGCGTCAGCTCAGCGAGTACTTCACCGGTGCTCGTCGCTGCTTTGAGCTGCCGCTCGATTTTGTCGGCACTGAGTTTCAGAAAAAAGTCTGGCAGGCGCTGGTGGCTATCCCGTTTGGTGAGACGCGCAGCTACAGCCAGATTGCGCGGGAGATCGGCCATCCGCTGGCGGTGCGTGCCGTCGGGGCGGCCAATGGGCGTAATCCGCTCTCGATTGTCGCACCGTGCCACCGCGTGATTGGAGCCAACGGCAAGCTGACCGGCTTTGCGGGCGGACTGGATATCAAAGCCTTTCTGCTGGCACTGGAAGCGCCGCAAAAACCGCTGGTACTGGCAGATGAAACGCAGCCCGGCAGGGTCGGCGCTGTGATGCAGACAGAATAAATATCGCACGACACAGGCAGGCTTTTCCGCTATCGTGTTTAGCATATAAAACACGATGGCGGATTCAACGCCATAAGTCGCCGGAACAGGCGATTTTCGTTAACTAGACAAAACGAGAGCTGTGTCATGAGTGTGATGTTCGATCCAGAAAGCGCCGTTTATCCCTTTCCGCCCAAACCCGCTCGTCTGAGTGACGACGAGAAGGCGTTCTACCGTGAGAAAATTAAAGCGCTGCTGAAGGCGCGAAACGCAGTGATGGTGGCGCACTACTACACCGATCCGGAAATTCAGGCGCTGGCAGAAGAGACAGGCGGCTGCGTTTCGGACTCGCTGGAGATGGCACGCTTTGGCAGCAACCATTCGGCGACGACACTGCTGGTGGCGGGCGTGCGCTTTATGGGGGAAACCGCCAAAATCCTCAGCCCGGAGAAAACCGTACTGATGCCGACGCTGCAGGCGGAGTGCTCACTGGATCTCGGCTGCCCGATTGAAGAGTTTAATGCCTTTTGCGACGCCCATCCCGATCGCACTGTGGTGGTCTACGCCAATACCTCGGCGGCGGTAAAAGCGCGGGCCGACTGGGTGGTGACCTCAAGCATTGCGGTCGAGTTGATTGAGCACCTCGACAGTCTGGGCGAAAAAATTATCTGGGCGCCGGATCGCCATCTTGGCCGCTACGTTACCCAAAAATCGGGCGCGGACGTGCTCTGCTGGCAGGGCGCGTGCATTGTGCACGACGAGTTCAAAACCCAGGCGCTGCAGCGTATGAAAGCGCTCTATCCCGACGCGGCAGTGCTGGTGCATCCTGAGTCACCGCAGGCGATTGTCGATCTGGCCGATGCGGTCGGCTCGACCAGCCAGCTGATTCAGGCCGCCAAATCCCTGCCACATCCGCAGATGATTGTGGCGACCGATCGCGGCATCTTCTACAAAATGCAGCAGGCGGTGCCGGATAAAGAGCTGCTTGAAGCGCCGACCGCCGGTGAAGGTGCCACCTGCCGCAGCTGTGCTCACTGTCCCTGGATGGCGATGAACGGCCTTAAAGCCATCGCAGAGGCGCTGGAGTCGGGTGGGGTGGAACATGAGATTCAGGTGGATGAGACGCTGCGTGAGGCGGCGTTACTGCCGCTTAATCGCATGCTATCCTTTGCAGCGGAACTTAAACTCAACGTGAAGGGAAACGCGTAAGCGTTTTCCGGACAGGTGCTCAGCATGGACTTCTTCAGCACACATAATATTCTGGTTCACATTCCTCTGGGTGCCGGAGGCTACGATCTCTCATGGATTGAGGCTATCGGCACGCTGGCGGGCTTACTCTGCATCTGGTTTGCCAGCCTGGAAAAAATCATCAACTATCCCTTTGGCCTGATTAACGTCACGCTGTTTGCGGTGATTTTCTTTCAGATCCAGCTCTACGCCAGCCTGCTGCTGCAGCTCTTCTTTTTTGCCGCCAATATCTACGGCTGGTACGCCTGGAGTCGGCAAACCTCCGATCATCAGGCGGCGCTGAAAATCCGCTGGCTGCCGCTGCCTAAGGCGCTGGCCTGGACGGCGGGCTGTGTGATTGCGATTGCGCTGATGACCCTCTATATCGATCCGGTGTTTGCGCTGTTAACCCGTGCGGCCGTCACGCTGATGAACGGCCTTGGCCTGTCGGTGGCGATGCCCGTGCTGCAGCCGGATGCGTTCCCGTTCTGGGACTCCTGCATGATGGTGTTGTCGATTGCGGCGATGGTGCTGATGACGCGCAAATATGTTGAGAACTGGCTGCTGTGGGTCATCATCAACGTGATTAGCGTGATGATTTTTGCCCGTCAGGGCGTCTATGCGATGTCGCTGGAGTATGTGATTCTGACGCTGATTGCGCTGAACGGCTCGCGCATGTGGATCCGCAGCGCGCGGCAACAGGGTTCCCGCGCGCTGTCGGCTCAGTGAGTGTGCGCTTCGCCTTTAGCGTGAGCGTGGCCATGATCATGGTCGTGAGAATGACTGTGGTCATGGCCGGTGGCGGCAGCGCCGCTTAAGCCGAGTTCACACTCGGCACCGGCACAGGGCTGATACTCCATCTGCACGGTCGCATGCGCAATCTGATAGTGCTGGCGCAGATAGTCGTGGATACGATGCAGCAGCGCATCGTGATCGTAAGGCGGGATCACCTGCGCATGCAGCGTCAGCAGCGGCTTTTCGCCTACCTGCCACAGATGCACATGGTGAACATTGCGCACCTCTGCGATGTTCAGGGTGAGATCCCGTATCAGCCGGTTCACATCCAGCGAACGCGGCGCCCCTTCCAGTAACTCCTGCAGACTCTCACGCAGCAGCGCCCAGGCGCTGCGCAGCACCAGCAGTGACACCAGCAACGACAGAATCGGATCGATTGGGGTCCAGCCGGTCAGCATAATAATCACCGCCGCGACAATCGCACCCACCGAGCCAAGCAGGTCGCCCATCACATGCAGCGCCGCGGCCCGCACGTTGAGATTCTTCTCTTCGCTGCCGTGATGCAGCAGCCAGAACGACAGAATATTGGCCAGCAGACCGCCAATAGCAATCCCCAGCATCAGGCCGCCGGTCACCGGTTGCGGGTCGGCAAAGCGGCGCACCGCCTCCCAGACGATCAGTGCGGTAATGCCCAGCAGCGCAATGGCGTTAACAAATGCGGCCAGCGTGGTCAGACGCAGCAGGCCAAAGGTGTGGCGTGCATTGGGTTTACGGCGCGAGAACTGCACCGCCAGCAGCGCCATCAGCAGCGCGGCGGCATCGGTCAGCATATGCCCGGCGTCCGCCAGCAACGCCAGTGAACCCGAGAGCCAGCCGCCAATCACTTCAGCCACCATAAAGACAACGGTCACCCCGAAGGCGGCCGCCAGACGCGTGCGATTACTATCCTGCCCGCTATGAGTGTGGGTATGTGCCATAAGATTCCAGTTTTTTCAGTAACCTGTTTGCTAATAATATCAGTAATTGCCACGTCTCAGACGTGTCCTGATGCTGTTTTGCCTGCTCCGCCAGTTGCTGGCTGAGCTGTGCGCCATGCTCCAGCCCCACCAGTAACCAGCTTCCTTTCATCCGGTGTGCCGCTTCGGCGAACGGTATCCACGCCTCGCGCTCGCGTGCTTCGCGCATCACGGCCAGATCCTGCGTCACCGTGCTGTGCAGCGTCTGGCTCAGACGGCGGAGGAATTTTTCATTCTGCTGTGCCAGTTGCCACAAATTGTCATCCAGCGCCGCCAGCGGATCTTCCTGCCACTCTGCCAGCAGCGCGCTGAGATCGGCTAACTGCACCGGTTTTATCATTACCCGCTCCCGCGCCTCCAGCGGTCGTGACAGCAGCTGGGCATCAGCGGAGCAGAGCACCCGCATCGCCTGACGCTTCCGCTGACGGTCACGCCGCCGCAATATCCGCAGCAGCAGCGTGCCGTCAGGCCGCGGCATCATCTGGTCGATAAACAGCAGGTCATAAGGCTGCTGCGCATCGGCCTGCAGCAGCGCGCGTCCCTGCTCAAAGATGTCAGCCTGAATCGCAAAACGCGACAGCTGCTGCTGCATCACCAGCAGATTGGTCGGATGATCATCGACAATCGCCACCCGCAGTTGTGGAAGGTCGGGCAGGGCGGTTTCATCCACGTGGTTTGCTGGTGCGCAGACCGCCAGTGGCAGCGTCACGGTGACCTGGGTGCCGTGACCGGGTTCAGAGGCGAGCCGGATGTCGCCGCCCATCCGCAGCACCATTTCCCGGCAGATAAACAGCCCCAGGCCGCTGCCCTGCACCGAAACCGATTTACCGGACGGTGCCTGATACCAGGGATCAAACAGCTTCTGCTGCTCCTCTGGCGGAATGCCGCTGCCGCTGTCGCTCACCGTCAGAATCAACTGTTGTTGCTGTGCGGCCAGCGTCAGGCGAATCGCGCCGTGGCGGGTAAATTTCAGCGCATTGGTCATCAGGTTGTTGACCACCTGCTGCAGGCGATCGGCATCGATCATCACGGCATCAGGCAGCGGCGTCAGCGCCTCGACGATCAGATGCGGGCCGTCTTCGCGCATTAACGGATGATAAAAGTGCTGCTGCTGATTGAGCCACTGCGCCAGCGCCAGCGGACGGGGCGCCAGGGTAAAACTGTTGCTCTCGATGCGCGCATGATCCTGCAGATCATTCAGCAACGTCAGCAGCGATTGCGCACTGCTGTGCAGCAGCGTCAGGTTCTGGCTGCTGTGCTGCTGCTTCTCCAGCTCCAGCAGGCCGAGGATCGCCTGCATCGGCGTGCGCAGCTCATGGCTGACGGTCGCCAGGAACTGGCTCTTCATCGCATTGGCGTGCTCAGCCTGTTCACGCTGCTGACGCTCCCGGCGCTGTTGCCAGTAGCGGCGCGCCAGCAGCAACAGCAGCAGCGCAATGGCCGCACCTGCCACCGCCAGCACCATCATCGGCAGCGAACGCATCACCATCACGCTGCCGGGCTGTGGCGGGGTTGACCAGCTGTCGCGCATCTGACTCTGTGTGTCAGCCGGGATCTGCTGCAGCGCGCGATCCAGCAGGGTGCGCAGCACCGGCTGGTCAGGCGTCACACCCAGCGCGATCGGCCAGGCGATGTCGCTGGCGGCAAAGGCGAGATGGATGCGCGCATCATCGCGGCTGGCGATACGCCAGCGGGCGGAGAGCACGTTATCCACCAGCGCATCGATCTGCCCCTTTGCCAGCGCGTCATAGAGGCTATTACGATCGGCAAACTGCTGCGGCTGCAGATCCGCAGGCAGCAGACGCAGCGCCAGGTCATCCTGCAACACGCCGACCCGCTTGCCGCGCAGGTCGCGCCAGTGCGCCAGCGTATCGGGCTGCAGGCTGTAGATGCCCCACAGTGCGCGCCACACCGGCAGCGAGGTGCTCTGCATCGCATCGCCGTTCAGCGGCTGCATCAGCTGCAGCATCGCCTGCTGCTGACCGATCAGCGTGTTCGCCTGACGCGGATTGCTGACCCACACCGGTTCAAACTGCAGGCCGGTGCTCTGAGCTATCGCTTTCAGCAAATCCACGCCATAGCCTCTGGCGGTCCCGCTGGCATCGCGATAACTCCAGGGATAGTTGTCCGGTTCGGCGGTGTAAGTAATACGCGGATGATCGGCAATCCAGGCGCGTTCAGTGGGGCTGAGCATCAGGGTCTGCGTATCCTGATAGCGCGGCAGGGTACTGCTCCAGCGCGCCTGCAGCGTGTTCATCAGTTCTGCTGGCAACTGACGCAGGCTCTGATTAATCCAGCTGATAAGCTCCGGATCGCGGGAGACCGCGCGCAGGTTGAGCTGTCCGGCCTCGATGTGTGAGGCGATCTGATAAATCTGGCCCTGTTGCAGCTGGCTCAGCAGAAAACCGGCGCTGGTTTCATCCGCCACCACATAATCATTCTGCTGATTCAGCAAGGTATAGAGCGCCTGCAGGTCACTGCTGTAGCGTCGCCAGCTGTGGCGGGCCGCCAGCGCAGGCGGCAGTTGTGCCAGCGTGCTTTCGCTGATCGCCAGTTGGGCATTCTGGCTGTTAAACATCACGGCACGCTGGTTTTGCTGATTGCGGTAGACCCGAAGCGGGCTGCTGTACCAGTTATCGCTGCTCAGCGCGCCGGCTGGCAGGGGAGAAATCCACATGCCAAGCGCAAAATCGATCTGGCCGCTGTTCAGCGCCTGCATCAGATGCGGCTGATCGCTGTAGAGGTTGAGGCTGAACTGCGCGCCAGTCAGCTGGCGCAGGGCGGAAAGATAGTCAGCATTGATGCCATACAGGTCGTTGCCGATGCGCATCGCCCAGGGGGCGTGGTTCTCTTCCAGCAGGCCAACACGCAGAATTTTGCCCTGCATGGTTTCCGCGTGTGTCACCGGCAGCATCATCGGCAGATTGATGCTGCTCACCGGACGCACCTCAGCCAGAACGGAGCCGCACAGCAACAGCAGCATCAGCAGGAGAGTTCTCACTGCTGCGCCTTCCACAGGTCAGCCAGTTCCACCACCGAACGGGCGCCGGTTTTTTCCAGAATGTTCTTTTTATGGGTGCTGACCGTTTTGTTACTGATGTGCAACTGGGCAGCGATTTGCAGATTGGACAGTCCGCTGGCCAGCAGCGCCAGAATCTGACGCTCTTTCTGGGTCAGCGGGAGTTCCGGATCATCATCCATCACCGGAAACGCCGTCTGACCGCCCAGCACCGCCAGGATAGCGCTAAGCAGTTGCGCCATGCGCTGGCTCTTCACCACATAACCGGCGGCACCCAGCGCCTGGGCACGACGCACATAGTGGCGGGTCTGTTGAGCAGAGTAGATCAATACCGGACAGTCGGGCCGATGGATCTTCAGGCGACGCAAAAACTCCAGTCCATCGCTGTCCGGCAGGCCAATATCCAGCACGATGATGTCCAGTGGCTGCTGAAGCAGGGGACGGGCGGCTTTTTCACTGCTGGCAGAGAGGAGCTGAACCGGAATGGGCGACTGGCTCAGAGCGGCTTCAAGTGCCACTTCAACCAGCGGATGATCGTCAATCAGAAGCAAAACGGCCATGAAGGATTTCCTGTAAAATTCACAGGATTAGCATAGCGGAAGAGTGGGACAGAGGGGAGAAAAACCAGGAGAGCGTCAGCTCTCCTGGCTAAACAGAATTACTGGGTGGTGCCGTCGGTTTTGGTATCTACGTCACCGCCGCCCACTTTAGTCTGAACTTTTTTATTGATGTTCGGACATTTACCATCTTTACACTGGGCGTTCTGGTCCATTTCGTTAGCAGACATATTACCATGGCTGGTGGTGCTGCCAGACGTTGCAGGATTGGTATCGTTGCCAGTGTTATTAATTTTGCTGTTATCGACATTATTTGGCGGCAGATTCTCTTTCGCTCCGCCCGCTGCTGCACCTGCACTGGCTGCCTGATTCGATGTACCGTTATTGCTGCTGCTGTCTGCAGCCAGTACCGCACCGCTGCTCAGTGTCATTGCTGCTGTCAAAAAGAGTAAGGCAAACTTTTTCATCATTATGCTCCCGTTAATAAATGAAGATGCTTTAAGCCCAGAGGTGCAATTTCGGGTAAGAAAATCCCTGACGAAATATAATTCGCCGGTTGGCTTAAACAGGGTGATTTAATTTGGTAAGCGGGACGTTCCTCAGTGCTTACCATTAAAAAGTCTAGTCGCTAACCTGATTAATGCAAATATCACCCGCACATTTAACCCGCAGCGGGAATTTACACCCCAGGCGCTTCGGGCTACATTGGGCAGGTTGTGTCCGGCGGGCGCCGGGCCAGAAATAATATGGAATCAGTATGAATTACCAGAACGATGACTTACGCATCAAAGAGATTAAAGAGCTGTTACCTCCGGTTGCGCTGCTCGAAAAATTCCCGGCGACCGATCGTGCTGCACAGACCGTTTCACAGGCCCGTCAGGCGATTCATCAGATCCTGCAGGGCAAGGACGATCGCCTGCTGGTGGTGATCGGCCCCTGCTCAATTCATGACACTCAAGCGGCAAAAGAGTATGCCGACCGCCTGCTGGCGCTGCGTGATGAGCTGAAAGGCGAGCTGGAAGTGGTGATGCGGGTCTATTTTGAAAAGCCGCGCACCACGGTGGGCTGGAAAGGGCTGATCAACGATCCCTACATGGATAACAGCTACCAGCTCAATGACGGTCTGCGTCTGGCGCGTAAACTGCTGCTGGATATTAACGACAGCGGCTTACCGGCGGCGGGCGAGTTTCTGGATATGATTACCCCGCAATATGTGGCTGACCTGATGAGCTGGGGCGCGATTGGCGCGCGCACCACGGAATCCCAGGTTCACCGTGAGCTGGCGTCCGGTCTCTCCTGTCCGGTCGGCTTCAAAAACGGCACCGATGGCACCATTAAGGTGGCGATCGATGCCATTAACGCGGCGGGATCGCCGCACTGTTTCCTGTCTGTGACGAAGTATGGTCACTCCGCCATTGTGGAAACCAGCGGCAATGGTGACTGCCATATCATTCTGCGCGGCGGCAAAGAGCCGAACTACAGTGCGCAGCATGTTGCAGAGGTCAAAGAGGGCCTGGCAAAAGCGGGTCTGCCACAGCAGGTGATGATCGATTTCAGCCACGCCAACAGCAGCAAGCAGTTCCAGCGTCAGATGGTTGTGGCAGACGATGTCTCACAGCAGCTGATTAATGGTGAGCAGGCGATTGTCGGTGTGATGATCGAGAGTCATCTGGTGGAAGGCAACCAGAGTCTGGAGAGCGGCGAGCCGCTGGTCTATGGCAAAAGCGTCACCGACGCCTGTATCGGCTGGGAAGATACCGACAAGGTGCTGCGTCAGCTGGCGGCAGCGGTTAAACAGCGCCGCGGCTGAGTGGGATAACTGACAAGGTCTGACCCGGTTCGCGTTGAGGATGGTGCCTCTGACCGTATTCCCTGCGATTTGAGCCAATCAGTTGTTGCCAGGCTCATTGATCTCTTTATTCTGACAACGAACACAGTGCGCAGCGTTCATGCGCGCAGCCCAATAAAAAAGGCCAGACTTTCGTCTGGCCTTTTTGCATTTCAGCGAGAAATTACTTCGCTTTACCCTGATTCGCAACGGCTGCAGCTTTCGCGGCAATCTCGTCCTGGTCGCCCAGGTAGTAGCGTTTCAGCGGTTTGAAGTTTTCATCGAACTCATAGACCAGCGGTACGCCGGTAGGGATGTTCAGTTCGAGGATTTCATCTTCGCTCAGGTTATCCAGATATTTCACCAACGCACGCAGTGAGTTGCCGTGTGCGGCAATGATCACTTTCTCACCGCTTTTGATGCGCGGCAGAATGGTGTCGTTCCAGTAAGGGATAACGCGGTCGATGGTCAGCGCCAGGCTTTCGGTGGTTGGCAGCTGCTCTGGGGTCAGTTTCGCGTAACGCGGATCATGGCCCGGGAAGCGCTCATCTGAACGATCCAGCTCTGGCGGAGTAACGGCAAAGCCGCGACGCCACTGCTTAACCTGCTCATCACCATATTTGGCAGCGGTTTCCGCTTTATCCAGACCCTGCAGCGCACCGTAGTGACGCTCGTTCAGACGCCAGGTTTTCTCAACCGGCAGCCAGGCCTGATCCAGCTCATCCAGCACATTCCACAGCGTGTGAATGGCACGCTTCAGTACTGAGGTGTAAGCGAAATCGAAAACAAAGCCCTCTTTTTTCAGCAGCTGACCTGCTGATTTGGCTTCGCCACGACCTTTCTCAGAAAGGTCAACATCATACCAACCGGTAAAGCGGTTTTCGTTGTTCCACTGGCTTTCGCCGTGTCGCACCAGAACCAGCTTAGTTACAGCCATAGCTTAACTCCTTAATACTGTGATGTTTCTGTGAGATTGGAAACCTGCTGCTGCCCGCCTGACACGCGAGCTGATTGCGCCATACCATAACGGAAAAGCGGGCAGCGCGTAAGCCTGTGTGTGACGCACTGCGCGTTTTTCAGCCGGAGGCTCAGCGTGGCGTGAAGCGATAACGCGTCACGGATTCCCAGCGATCTCCCGGCTGCAGCCAGCAATCAGGCTGAGGCCATTCATCATGATTAGGCGAATCCGGTAAAAATTCGCTCTCCAGCGCAATACCCTGAAATGCAGTATAGCTCGCCTGCTCGCGGGCACGGGTGCCCGCCAGGTAGTTGCCGGAGTAGAACTGCAACGCCGGTGCCGAAGTGGTCACGCTGAGCTGCAGTCTGCCATCTTCCGACCAGAGTTCTGCCGCAGGCTGAGTGTCGTCGCCTGCGCTGTTGAGCAGAAACGCATGGTCATAGCCCTTCACCGCTCGCTGGTCGTCGTCTGCCAGAAACTCCTGTGCCACGACTTTGGCCTCGCGGAAATCAAAACTGGTTCCGACAACCTCTTTCAGCGGCGCATTCGGGATGCCTTCGCTGTCGACCGGCAGATAATGGTCGGCGTGCAGTTGTAAGCGATGCTGGCGGGCGTCGCCATGATGCGCATCAAGGTTAAAGTAGGCGTGGTTAGTCAGATTGACCGGGCAGGGCTGATCGCAGCGCGCTTCATAGCTAATGCTCAGGCAGTTCTGGTCATCCAGCTGATAGCGCAGATCGGCAATCAGATTGCCGGGATAGCCCTGATCGCCATCAGGCGAATCAATGCGGTAGTGCACCTCGCTGTCAGACTGGCTGACAATCTGCCAGCGGCGCTTATCAAAGCCTTCCGGTCCGCCATGCAGCTGATGTGCGCCCTGGTTCGGCACCAGCTGGCGGTTCAGTTTATTCAGTTTTGCCCCGGCGATGCGGTTAGCGTAGCGGCCGACCGTCGCGCCCAGATAGGCATCCTGATGGAGATAGTCAGAGGGCGTGGCGCAGCCGAGCAGCGCTTCACGCACCGTGCCATCCTGCATCGGCACGCGGGCGGAGAGCCAGGTTGCGCCCCAGTCCATAAAGGTGGCCAGCATGCCGTTGGCATTGCGCAGCACCGTTATGCGCCACGGCTGACCGTCGGGCGCATGGGAGTTGACGTCGTTCAGCATTGGCCGGCTCCTTCAGAGGCTTTGCAGACGTAGAAGGTCTCTTTGATGCCGGTTGCTGCTTCATACTGCTCTGCTACGGCGGCTTTGACCTGATCGACCAGATCCAGTGGCATCAGCGCGACGATACAGCCACCAAAGCCGCCGCCGGTCATACGCACGCCGCCGCGCTCACCGATCTGCGCTTTCACGATCTCAACCAGGGTATCGATCGGTGGCACGGTGATCTCGAAGTCGTCACGCATCGAGGCGTGAGATTCGGCCATCAGCTGGCCCATACGGGTCAGGTCGCCCTGCGTCAGCGCATCAGCCGCTTCCAGGGTGCGGGCGTTCTCGGTCAGGACGTGACGCACGCGTTTTGCCACCTGCGGATCGAGCTGCGCCTGTGCCGCTTCAAACTCGGCCAGTTCAACGTCACGCAGTGCCTTCTTATTAAAGAAACGCGCGCCCGCTTCACACTGCTCACGACGTGTGTTGTATTCGCTGCCAACCAGGGTACGACGGAAGTTGGAGTTGATGATCACCACCGCGATATCTTCCGGCATCGACACCGGACGCGTGCCCAGCGTGCGGCAGTCGAGCAGCATGGCGTGATCTTTCCGGCCCAGCGCTGAGATCAGCTGGTCCATGATGCCGCAGTTACAGCCGACGAACTGGTTTTCCGCTTCCTGACCATTCACGGCAATGGCGGCGCCATCCAGCGGCAGATTATAGAGCTGCTGCACCACGGTGCCGACCGCCACTTCCAGCGACGCAGATGAGCTGAGGCCCGCGCCCTGAGGCACGTTGCCGCTGATCACCATATCGATACCGCCGAAATCGGCATGACGCTGCTGCAGATGTTTCACCACGCCGCGCACATAGTTGGCCCACATCGGTTCCTGCAGGCTGACGATCTCTTCATCGAGAGAGAATGTGTCCTGCGCATTCTCATAATCCGCAGCGACCACCCGAATCTGACGATCGTCACGGCGGGCACAGGCAATCACCGTCTGGTAATCGATGGCGCATGGCAGCACGAAGCCGTCGTTATAGTCGGTATGCTCGCCAATCAGGTTAACGCGGCCCGGTGCCTGAATGGTATGCGTAGCGGCGTAACCGAAGGTGTCAGAGAAAAGCTGCTGCGTGATGGTTTTTAAGCTCATTGTTGTGCCTCACGGAAGTGAACGTCGCTGACAGAACGCAGACGTTCCGCCGCCTGTTCCGCCGTTAAATCGCGTTGGGTTTCGGCCAGCATTTCATAGCCAACCATAAATTTACGCACCGTTGCTGAGCGCAGCAGCGGCGGATAGAAGTGAGCATGCAACTGCCAGTGATCGTTGGCTTCGCCGTTAAACGGCGCGCCATGCCAGCCCATGGAGTAGGGGAATGAGCACTGGAACAGGTTGTCGTAGCGGCTGGTCAGCAGCTTAAGCGCCAGCGCCAGGTCGGTACGCTGCGCCTCATTGAGGTCGGTAATTCGTTTGACGTGCGCTTTCGGCAGCAGCAGGGTTTCAAACGGCCAGGCGGCCCACCACGGCACAACCGCCAGCCAGTGATCGGTTTCCACCACGGTGCGGCTGCCATCCTGCTGTTCGCGAGCCAGATAATCGACCAGCATCGGCGAGCCATGTTTAGCGAAATAGTCGCGCTGATGATCATCTTCACGTTGCGCTTCATTCGGCAGGAAGCTGTTGGCCCAGATCTGACCATGGGGATGGGGGTTGGAGCAGCCCATCGCCGCGCCTTTGTTCTCAAACACCTGCACCCAGGGATAGTGCTGACCCAGATCGGCGGTCTCTGCCTGCCAGGTACGCACCACCTCTTCCAGTGCGTTCAGCGACATCTCCGGCAGGGTTTTGCTGTGATCGGGCGAGAAGCAGATGACCCGACTGGTGCCGCGTGCGCTTTCACAACGCATCAGGATATCGTCGCTCTCGGGCGCGTCTGGCGTGTCGGTCATCAGCGCAGCAAAGTCATTGGTAAAGACGTAGGTGCCCGCATAGTCCGGGTTTTTGTCGCCGGTGATGCGGGTGTTTCCGGCACACAGGAAGCAGTCCGGATCGTGCGCCGGTAACGTATTGACCGCCGGGGTTTCCTGCGCGCCTTGCCACGGACGTTTGGCCCGATGAGGTGAAACTAAAATCCATTGATCAATCAGTGGATTGTAACGGCGATGCGGGTGATCGACCGGGTTGAATTTTTCCATGTTAGATCCTGGTAAGCGTCAAAAGCCAAAGAGGCATCGGTAAAAAGTAGCACATCAGCGCGCCCGAAAGCGTGATCAAGTCTGGATAAATGGTATCGTTTACACAAGCTGAATATTCTTATTTCGTGGCATTGTGTGCGGATATATGGCGTGAAAGGTGATGTGGAATGGTAGCGCTTACACAAGGGTGCTTTAAAACGCCGCAGCAGCGGCGTGGGGTGACGCGTTACAAGAGCCTTAGTGCAGGGTTTCCTGCTGATAGTGATAGCCGCCGTCATGGGCGATAAAGCTCAGGCGATGTGTGATGCAGGCGGGCGCATCTTCCGCGTGATGCGAAACAAACAGCAGCTGAGTCCGTCCCTCGCCAATCAGCACATCGACAAAGCGCCGCACCAGCTGGCGGTTAATCGGGTCGAGCCCCTGTAGTGGCTCATCCAGTATCAGTAGCGTCGGATGCTTAACCAGCGCGCGGGCAATCAGCACCAGCCGCTGCTGTCCCCATGAAAGCGAGTGGAACGGCGCATCGGCCTGTCCGTTATCCATCCCCAGCAGTGCCAGCCACTGCTGTGCCAGCGCTTTTTGCCGGTCAGAAGCCGCCTGATAGAGACCAATAGAGTCGAAGAAGCCCGACAGGATCACCGTGCGCACATTGGTGCTGACGCGGTAATCGAGATGCAGGCTGCTGCTGACATAGCCAATATGCTGCTTGATATCCCAGATGGTTTCACCACTGCCGCGACGGCGGCCAAACAGGGTTAAATCATTGCTGTAGCCCTGAGGATGATCGCCGGTCACCAGGCTGAGCAGGGTCGATTTTCCGGCGCCGTTCGGGCCGGTAATCTGCCAGTGCTCGCCGGCGTTGACCTGCCAGTTCAGCCCCTGAATTACTGGCTTATCGTTATACGAGACGGTGCCGTTGCGCAGGATAACGCGCGGCGCATCATCCGCCAGCGATGGCAGCTGATCCGGCGCATCCGCCTCAGGTAACGCCATTCCCATCAGCTGTTCACTGTGTGCCAGCTGCGCCACCAGCGCTTCCGTTAAAATAGCCTGGCGTGGCCCGCTGTGGGTGAGGGTGCACTCCGCCAGCACGCCAACCTGCTGAATGAAATCGGGAATATCGTCAAAGCGATTGAGCACCAGCACCAGGGTAAATGTCGGTTGCTGCAGGCCGCGCAGCGTGTCGGTCAGGCTGGCGCGCGACGCCACATCCAGCCCGTCAAACGGCTCATCCAGAATCAGCAAATCTGGCTGGTTCATCAATGCCTGACAGAGCAGGGTTTTGCGGGTTTCGCCGGTAGAGAGATATTTGAAGCGGCGTGAAAGCAGCGCTTTGATGCCGAACTGCTGTGCCAGCTGCTCGCAGCGCTCGGGCTGCTGCACCTCCGCCTGAATCACCTCTGCCACGGTCAGCCCGGTATCCTCTTCACCTTCGCTGAGCATATCGGTGTTGTTGCGCTGCCACTCCTGCGCCACCAGGGTTTGTAGCTGCTCCAGCGACAGCCGGACCGGCCGTCTGAAATCGCTGCTGACTGAACCGGCCAGCGGCGGAAGTTCACCAGAGAGTGCACGCGCCAGTGATGATTTGCCGCTGCCGTTGGCTCCGACAAACGCCCAGCTTTCGCCGCGCTGCAGTTCCACCTGATTCAGGCTCAGTATCCGGGTATCGCTAAGACGAAACGTGCCTTGCGAAATGTGCAATGAAGCCATGATCTGTTCCATTTTTTGCATCGTGTCACTGAGTTGTAACCATTGCCCTTAATGAAGTCAAATCAACCGCTAGAGCAGGGTGGCGACGATGGCGTGTTCGGCATTGAAACTGGCGATCACTGCGTCGCCGGGCTGCAGCGTCAGTTGCTGCAGTTGATCGTTGCTCAGGGTCGCGCACAGGGTTTCGCCGCTGGGGAGCTTCATCAGCACTTCACTCATCTGCTCGCCGGGTTCGATGGCACTGACCGTCGCTGCCAGCTGATTGTCATCCTGTGCGGCGTCACGACTGATGCGGATCCACGGCGCCTTGATCAGCACCAGCACCTCTTTACCTGCGGCCAGTTGCAGGCGATCGGCGCTGCGCTGGGTCAGCGCCACATTAAGCTGCGTGACGCCATCGGCCAGTTGAATCAGCAGATGCTGGACCACCTGCTGCGCATCGTTACTGACGACGGTGCCAAACAGCTGGTTACGGGCGCTGGTCTGCAGCGAGAAACGGGCGATGGCCGCCAGCAGACTGTCGAGCGGTAACGTATCCTGCTGCAGCGCATCAAAGGCTTTCTGCTGGATCTGCTCCATCAGCTGGAACAGCTGAATCAGGCGTTCACCGTAGCGGGTCAGCGTTGCACCGCCGCCGCCTTTGCCACCGGTGGCCCGCTCCACCAGCGTTTCATCCGCCATCTGGTTCATCTCATTAATCGCATCCCAGGCACTTTTGTAGCTGATACCGGCCAGCTTCGCCCCCTGACTGATCGACCCGGTCTGCTGTACGCGTTTCAGCAGCTCAATACGTCGCGGATCGGCAAACAGTTTCTGTTGTAAACGGATATGAAGGGACAGTTCGGCTTCCATGACAGCTCCGGCAAAGGGTTAAGGCGAAGGCCGATGATAGCGGCGTTTTGTGACCAAAGTAAAAGCACGAAAAGGGCTGCGCAAAATTTTGCTGACCCGTTACAATCTCTTTTTTGTTAGCAGAGTGAGACTCTCCATGCTGGAATTACTTAAAAGCCTCGCCGTTGCCATACTGATGGTGCCTGTCGTGATGGCGCTGATGCTGGGCATGATTTATGGCCTGGGTGAAGTGTTTAACGTCATCTCTAAAATTGGTCATCGCGAAAAATCCTCAGCCCGTTCGCACAATTAATTGCTGCTACGCCCGCCATCTGCGCGGGCGTGGTCGTTTTTATCTCTCCTGATTTAACCTTTTGTTCCCCCTGCCGATAATTTACTGAACCTCACTGACATTGCGCTATATTATCCGCTACACAACGAATAGCCGGAGAAAATCATGTCATTTAAACACTATCGCTGGGGCGTCGCGGCCCTGATCACCGTTTCGCTGGCCGGGCAGGCTGTGGCCGCCGACAGCATCACTGTGTTTGCCGCGGCTTCACTGACCAACGCGATGCAGGATATTGCCAGCCGTTACAAGCAGGAAAAGGGGGTGACGGTGGTCTCTTCGTTTGCCTCCTCTTCAACGCTGGCGCGCCAGATTGAGCAGGGTGCTCCTGCCGATCTCTTTATCTCTGCCGATCAGCAGTGGATGGATGATGCGGTGGCGAAAAAAAGTGTGATTACCAGTAGCCGCTATACCCTGCTGGGCAACGATCTGGTATTGATTGCGCCACGCAGTGCTGACGCGAAAGCGGTGACGCTGGACCCGCAGACTGACTGGAAAACCTTGCTGCACGGTGAGCGTCTGGCAGTCGGCGATCCGGACCACGTTCCTGCGGGCATCTACGCCAAAGAGGCGCTGCAAAAGCTGGGTGCCTGGGAAGGCGTTGCGCCTTCGTTAGCGCCAGCCAATAATGTGCGGGCAGCGCTGGCGCTGGTCGAGCGTAATGAAACGCCCTATGGCATTGTCTACGGGTCTGACGCGGTCGCCAGCGATAAAGTGCAGGTCGTCGGGCATTTTCCGGCAACCAGCCATAAACCCGTAGAATATCCGATGGCGATCGTGAACGATCACGACAACGCTGCCGTTAAAGCGTTTTATGATTATCTGAAAGGGCCTCAGGCCGCGGCTATCTTTAAACATTACGGATTCACACCGACGAAATGATACTCAGCGATCCCGAATGGCAGGCGGTACTGCTTAGCCTTAAAGTCTCTGGCATAGCCGTGATAGGCAGTCTGCCGTTTGGCATCCTGATGGCCTGGATTCTGGTGCGCTGCCGTTTTCCTGGTAAAGCGCTGCTCGACAGCCTGATCCACCTGCCGCTGGTGCTGCCACCAGTGGTGGTGGGTTATCTGCTGCTGATTAGCCTTGGGCGGCGCGGCATCATAGGCGAAAAGCTTTATGACTGGTTCGGCTTCAGCTTTGCTTTTAGCTGGCGCGGTGCCGCACTGGCCTCTGCCGTGATCGCCTTTCCGTTGATGGTGCGCGCCATCCGGCTGGCGCTGGAGGCGGTGGATAGCCGGCTGGAGCAGGCGGCGCGCACGCTGGGCGCCGGACGCTGGCGGGTCTTTTTCACCATTACGCTCCCGCTGACGTTGCCAGGCGTGATCGTCGGTACGGTGCTGGCGTTTGCCCGATCGCTGGGCGAGTTCGGCGCCACCATCACCTTTGTTTCTAATATTCCCGGCGAGACGCGCACGCTGCCGCTGGCGATGTTTACCCTGATAGAGACACCGGGCGCGGAAGGGGCGGCGGCACGGCTCTGCGTCATCGCTATCGTACTGGCGCTGGCGTCACTGCTGGCGTCGGAATGGCTGGCACGTGCAGGCCGTAAGCGGATGGGAAACTGATGCTATCACTCAACGTTATGCAGCAGCAGGGCGATCACGTGCTGGAGGTCGACCTGCAGATCCCGGCCAAAGGGATCACTGCTATTTTCGGCGTGTCAGGCGCCGGAAAAACCTCCCTGATCAACGCAATCAGCGGGCTGACCCAGCCGCAGCGGGGACGGATCCAGCTGCACGATCGCCTGCTGTTTGATGCAGAGCAGAAGATTGCGCTGCCGCCGGAAAAACGGCGTATCGGTTATGTGTTCCAGGATGCGCGGCTGTTCCCGCACTATCGGGTCCGTGGCAACCTGCAATATGGTATGGCACCTAAGATGAAAGCGCAGTTCGACAGTCTGGTCTCTCTGCTGGGTCTGGAGGCGCTGCTGCCGCGCTTTCCGCTGTCGCTGTCGGGCGGGGAAAAGCAGCGGGTCGCGATTGGCCGTGCGCTGCTGACCGCACCGGATATGCTGCTGCTGGATGAGCCGCTGGCGTCACTGGATCTGCCACGCAAACGTGAACTGATGCCCTATCTGCAAAAGCTGGCGAAGCAGGTTGATATTCCGATGCTCTACGTTTCGCACAGCCTGGAGGAGATCCTGCAGCTGGCTGATAACGTGCTGGTGCTGGATGCGGGCAAGGTCAAAGCTTTTGGTCCGCTGGAGCGGGTCTGGAGCAGCAGCGCGATGCGGCCCTGGCTGCCGGTGAGTGAACTGACCAGCGTGCTGCGGGTGCAGGTGCTGGAACAGCATCCCGACTATCCGATGACCGCGCTGTCGCTGGGCGATCAGCACATCTGGGTCAGCCGGGTGAATCAGCCGGTTAAAACCCCGCTGCGTATTCGCATTGCCTCGGCCGATGTCTCGCTGGCGTTGCAACCGCCGCAACACAGCTCGATCCGCAACATTTTACCGGCACAGGTGGTGGAATTGCTGGAGGTCGGGGACCAGGTTGAGGTGAAGCTGCGCATCGGCATCAGCGAACTCTGGGCGCGCATCACGCCGTGGGCGCGGGATGAGCTGGGCATCCGGCCGGATCAGTGGCTTTATGCCCAGATCAAAAGCGTCTCGGTGACGCCCTGATTACAACACGTACTGATAGAGGGTATCGGCAATACCGGTTTCAAGGTTGGTGCCGATCACCATTTTCGCCCGCGCTTTGATCGCCTCATCGGCATTACCCATCGCCACGCCCAGTCCGGCCGTTTCCAGCATGCTGAGATCGTTATAGTTATCACCGAACGCGATCACATCGGACATACTTAGCCCCAGTGATTCAACCCACTGCGCCAGTCGTTTGCCTTTGCTGTTGCCGCCTTTGGCGATATCAACCTGATCGTGCCACGACCATTCGCAGGCCAGCCCCAGTTCCGCTTCCACTCTGGTGGCGAACTGCTGCAGTTCCGGAATGTTGTTGTGCGACAGGGCAAACTTCCAGATCGAACCGGCGTCGCGTGCCGCCTGGGCCAGGTCGGGCACCTGGCGGAACAGTGGACGCTGGTGGGCAGGCAGCGATTCGGCCCACTTCAGGGTGCGCATCACGTGGCCGGTCGGGGTCTGATAGAGCATCGCATCATCCACATAGAGCAACCCGTGAATCTGCTGCTGATTCAGCATCTCAATTACCTGCAACGCCAGTTGCGGGTCGAGGGGATCGGACGCCAGCACCTTTTTCGCCTGGTAATCATACAAATAGGTGCCATTACAGCAGATTGCGGGTGTATCCAGCTGTAACGCCTGATAAAAAGGGTGGATAGCGCAGTGATGGCGTCCGGTCACGATAGCGACATGAACGCCCGCCTGGCGTGCCTGATTTAGCGCTTCGATTGACTGCGGCAGAATCGTTTTGGCTGGGGTCAGCAGCGTGCCGTCGAGGTCGAGGGCAATTACACGGTAGCTCATTAATCCTCTCGTTTTTCCTGGTTTGCAGGGGCTGAAGTCTACACCTCACCACGGTCCGGAGACAAAAAACAGGGCACAAATGATCCCAGCGCAGGGCAATAAAACAGGCTACAGTGATTCACAGATCATGATCAGGCAGCAAAAAAGGAGAATGCATGAAACAAGTTGTCTACACCGCCAGTCCCGAGAGCCAGCAGATCCACGTCTGGCAGATGAATGATGAGGGCGGGCTGACGTTGCTTCAGGTGACCGATGTCGCCGGCCAGGTTCAGCCGATGGTGGTGAGTCCGAACCGCGATTTTCTCTATGTCGGTGTGCGTCCCAATTTCCGCGTGCTGGCGTTTCGCATTGCCGCCGATGGCACGCTGACCGAAGCGGGTCAGGCGCCGTTGCCCGGCAGTCCGACTCACATTTCCACCGATCGCCAGGGCAGGTTCCTGTTCTGCGGCTCCTACAATGATGCCTGCGTCAGCGTCAGCCCGATTGGCGATGACGGCATTCCGCAGGCCCCGCTGCAGGTGATCAGCGGACTGGATGGCTGTCACTCGGCCAACATCGATAATGACAACAAGACGCTCTACGTGCCGGCTCTGAAGCAGGACCGTATCTGTCTGTTTACGCTGGGCGAAGATGGTCAGCTGACGCCGCGTAAACAGACGCAGGTCACGACGGTAGAAGGCGCTGGCCCACGTCATATGCAGTTCCATCCGGGCGGTCAGTATGCTTACTGCGTGAATGAGCTCGACAGCACGGTTGAGGTGTGGGCATTAAATACGGGCGAAGGCGAAGCAGAAAGCGTTCAGACGCTGGATATGATGCCGCCTGATTTCAGCGGTACGCGCTGGGCAGCCGATATTCATCTGACGCCGGATGGCCGTTTCCTCTATGCCTGCGATCGCACCAGCAGCACGCTGGCAGTCTTCAGCGTCAGCGACCTGGGCGATGAGCTGACCCTGGAAGGGTTCCAGCCGACGGAAACGCAGCCGCGCGGATTTAATATCGATCACAGCGGACGCTATCTGGTGGCGGCGGGACAGAAATCTCATCACATCGAAGTTTATGCGATTACCGAACCGAAAGGGCTGTTAAAGCCGCTGGGACGTTATGCGGTGGGGCAGGGCCCGATGTGGGTTGTGATTCATCAGTTACAGGCGTAACCCGCTACGAAAAACGCCTCTCCTGTCAGGGAGAGGCGTGCTGAATTACTGATAATTCACGGTCAGCGAGGCGCTCGCCAGTGCGTGGAAATGCACATTAAAGCCGACCATTGCGCCACTGGCGCCTTCATCTACTTCAATCGTCTCAACATCCAGCGCATGCACGGTGAAAATGTAGCGATGGGTTTCGCCCTGTGGCGGCGCCGCGCCACCGTAGCCCGCCTGACCGAAATCGGTACGGGTCTGGATTGCGCCTGCTGGCAGTGACGCTTTGCCGGAACCGGCACCCTGCGGCAGTGACGTCGTGCTGGCCGGAATATTCGCCACCACCCAGTGCCACCAGCCGGAACCGGTCGGGGCATCAGGATCGTAGCAGGTCACCACAAAGCTTTTTGTACCCTCTGGTGCCGCTTCCCAGGCAAGATGGGGAGAGATGTTCTCGCCCTGATAACCCATGCCGTTGAAAACATGCTTTTCAGGCATTTTCTCGCCGTCATTAAAATCCTGACTAAAAACGCGCATCACATCTCCTTAATTGTCGATGAATAGCCTGTCATCATAACCAAAAGTGCCGTCAGTGCCAGCGGTCAGCCCGCTTCAGGCGGCAAAATGTTGAGGATGCTCCAGCGCGACGCCAATCGCCTGCACCAGCCTGCTCAGCGCCTGCGGCGTGATGATGTAGGGTGGCATCAGGTAGATCAGCCGGCCAAAAGGCCGGATCCAGACGCCCTGTTCAACAAAGAACTGCTGCAGCGCCGCCATATTAACCGCCTGATGGGTTTCCACTACGCCAATCGCGCCCAGCACGCGCACATCGGCCACCTGCGGTGAACTGCGCAGCGGCAGCAGCTCAGCCCGTAACTGCTGTTCGATTGCCGCCACCTGGCGCTGCCAGTGACCTTCCGCCAGCATGGTCAGGCTCTCTGCCGCGACCGCGCAGGCCAGCGGATTGCCCATAAAGGTCGGGCCATGCATAAAGCAGCCCGCCGCGCTGCGGCTGATGGTGTCCGCGACCTCGCGGGTAGTCAGGGTCGCCGCCAGCGTCATCATGCCGCCGGTCAGCGCTTTGCCGACGCAGAGAATATCCGGGGTAATGCCCGCATGCTCGCAGGCAAAAAGTTTGCCGGTACGGCCAAAGCCGGTGGCGATCTCATCCGCAATCAACAGCAAGCCATAGCGATCACAGGCTTCCCGTACCTGCTGCAGATAACGCGGATGGTAGAAACGCATGCCGCCCGCACCCTGCACAATCGGCTCCAGAATCACCGCTGCCAGTTGCCGGTGATGCTGTTCTATCAGCCTGGCGAAATCATCGAAATCAGGCTGGTGCCATTCATCATCAAAGCCGCAGGCCGGGGCCGCCGCAAAGTGATGCTCGGGCAGATAGCCGCGCCACAGGCTGTGCATTGAGTTCTTGGGGTCGCACACCGACATCGCTGCAAAGGTATCGCCGTGATAGCCGCGTTTCAGCGTCAGGAACTGCTGGCGCGTCTGGCCACGCCCCAGCCAGTACTGCAGCGCCATCTTCATCGACACTTCCACCGCCACCGAGCCTGAATCGGCCAGGAAGACGCACTCCAGCGCCTCAGGCTTCATCGCCACCAACTGACGGCAGAGCGCCACCGCCGCCGGATGGGTAATGCCGCCAAACATCACGTGCGACATCTGGGTGACCTGCTCTGTCAGTGCCCGGTTCAGGCGCGGATGGTTGTAACCGTGGATCGCCGCCCACCACGAGGACATCCCATCCACCAGCTCACGGCCATCGGCCAGCTGCAGCTGAAAACCCTGTGCGGCGACCACCGGGTAGCAGGGCAGCGGATCCTGCATCGAGGTGTAGGGATGCCAGATATGCTGGCGGTCAAAGCGGGCATCGTCTGAGGAGAAAACGGGGATAGTCATCGGAGTTGTAAACCAAAATAAAAAAATATAGTTTACAAGTATAACCCTGCTTTTCGTCGGGATGACACCCTTTTTGGAGTAAGTAATGGCTCAACGCTGGACAATTGCACAGGCGCAAGCGCTGTTTGATCAACCTTTTCTTGAACTGATGTTTAACGCGCAGCAGGTGCATCGGCAGCACTTCGATCCGCGCCAGGTGCAGGTCAGTACCCTGCTGTCGATCAAAACCGGCGCCTGTCCGGAAGATTGTAAATACTGCCCGCAGAGTGCGCGCTACAAGACCGGCCTGGAGTCGGAGCGGCTGATGGAAGTGGAAGAGGTGCTGACCTCAGCGCGTCAGGCCAAAGCCGCCGGTTCAACCCGTTTCTGCATGGGTGCCGCGTGGAAAAATCCGCACGAGCGCGATATGCCCTATCTGGAGAAGATGGTTGAAGGCGTGAAGGCGATGGGAATGGAAACCTGCATGACGCTGGGCACGCTCAGCGACGACCAGGCGCAGCGACTGGCGGGCGCGGGTCTCGATTTCTACAACCATAACCTCGACACCTCACCGGAATTCTACGGCTCCATCATCACGACCCGCAGCTATCAGGAACGTCTGGATACGCTGGGCAAAGTGCGCGACGCCGGCATTAAAGTCTGTTCGGGTGGCATTGTCGGCCTGGGCGAAACCGTTAACGACCGCGCCGGTCTGCTGGTGCAGTTAGCCAACCTGCCAACGCCGCCGGAGAGCGTACCGATCAACATGCTGGTGAAGGTTAAAGGCACGCCGCTGGCGGATAACGATGATGTAGAACCGTTCGATTTTATCCGCACCATCGCGGTGGCGCGCATCATGATGCCGACCTCGCATGTGCGCCTCTCTGCGGGCCGTGAGCAGATGAGTGAGCAGACCCAGGCGATGTGCTTTATGGCCGGGGCGAACTCGATTTTCTACGGCTGCAAACTGCTGACCACGCCGAATCCGGAAGAGGATAAAGACCGCGTGCTGTTCCGCAAACTGGGCCTTAACCCGGAGCATACTCACACTCAGCACGGCGATCAGCAGCAGGAGCAGCAACTCAGCGAGCAGCTATTCCATGCCGACACTGAACAGTTCTACAACGCGGCGCTGTAATGGGCTGGCAGCAACGTATCCGTCAGGCGCTGACGCAGCGCCGGGCGGCCGATGGCTGGCGGCAGCGACGAGTGATCGATCAGCAATCCACCCGCACACTGCACAGCGGCGGCCGCAGCTATCTCCACTTCTCCAGCAATGATTATCTCGGCTTAACCCAGCATCCGGCGGTGATTGCGGGCTGGCAACAGGGCGCGGCGCAGGCGGGCGCAGGTGCCGGTGCTTCAGGGCATGTCACGGGTTATCACCGTCAGCACGCCGATCTTGAGGCGCAGCTGGCCGACTGGCTCGGCTACGACCGTGCGCTGCTGTTTATCTCTGGCTTTGCGGCCAATCAGGCGGTCATTCATCTGCTGGGCGAGAAAAACGATCGCATCCTGGCCGATAAACTCAGCCACGCCTCGCTGCTCGACGCCGCCAGCCATAGTCCGGCACAGCTGCGACGTTTCCATCACAACGCGCCGGAGAGCCTGGCAGCCCGGCTCGCCTCTCCCTGCGAGGGCGAAACGCTGGTGGTGACGGAAGGTATTTTCAGCATGGATGGCGACAGTGCGCCGCTGGCCGCCCTGGCGCAACAGACGCGACAGGCAGAGGGCTGGCTGCTGGTGGATGATGCACACGGCATTGGCGTGGTGGGTGAGCAGGGGCGCGGCAGCTGCTGGCAGCAGGGCGTTAAACCGGAACTGCTGGTGGTCACCTTTGGCAAAGCCTTTGGCGTCAGCGGTGCCGCGCTGCTGTGCGACGCAGCCACCGCCGACTATTTCCTGCAGTTCAGCCGACATCTGATCTACTCCACCGCGATGCCCGCGGCGCAGGCGAGCGCGCTGCAGGCGTCGCTGCGTGAAGTTCAGCAGGGCGATGCCCTGCGGCAGCAACTGCAACAGAACATCGGGCATTTCCGTCGCGGTGCTGTCTCGCTGCCGTGGCAACTGATGGACTCCGGCAGCGCGATTCAGCCGCTGCTGGTGGGCGAAAATGGTGATGCGATGGCGCTCTCCCAGCGGCTGGCTGAGGCGGGCTGCTGGGTCAGCGCAATCCGGCCACCGACCGTGCCGCCGGGGACGGCCCGGCTGCGCATCACCCTGACCGCGGCTCATCATCCTGAGGATATTGACCGGTTACTGGAGGCGCTGCATGACGCTGCGGGTTGACAAGCAGGCGGTGGCACGCGCCTTTGGCCGGGCGGCCAGCCATTACGATTCCCATGCGGCGCTGCAACGCCTCAGCGGCGATGCCCTGCTGGCACTGGCACCCGCACAGAGTGGTCTGCAACTGCTGGATGCCGGTTGCGGCACCGGCTGGTACAGCAGGCTGTGGCGCGAACGTGGCAAACAGGTAACGGCTCTGGATCTCTCTCCGCAGATGCTGCAACAGGCGCGGGACAATGACGCGGCGCAGCACTATCTGGCCGGTGATATCGACGCGCTGCCGCTGGCGGATAACACGATTGATCTGGTGTGGAGCAACCTGGCGGTGCAGTGGAGCGAGGATCTGCCCGGCGCGCTGAGCCAGTTCCGGCGGGTGCTGCGGCCCGATGGCACGCTGCTGTTTTCCACTCTGGGCGACGGTTCGCTGCAGGAGGTTCATGAAGCCTGGTCCCATCTGGATGCGCTGCCTCACGCCAACCGCTTTCTCAGCGAGCCGCAGATTGCGGCGGCCTGCCACGCAGAGCAGCTGCGCTGTATCTCAGAGGTGGTGACCCTGCATTTTCCCGATGCGCTCAGCGCTATGCGCTCCCTGAAGGGGATTGGCGCGACCCATCTGCATCAGGGGCGTGACGGGCAGGTATTAACCCGACAACGGCTCAACCAGTTAGAGGCGCACTGGCCGCGAGATCGGCACGGCTATCGCCTGAGTTACCATTTAATCTATGGAGTAAGTGCATCATGAAACGCCTGTTTATCACTGGCACCGACACCGAGGTCGGTAAAACCGTGGCCAGCGGCGGGCTGCTGCAGGCGGCAGCCGCAGCGGGCTATCGCTGTGCGGGCTATAAGCCGGTTGCTTCAGGCTGTGAGATGACGCCAGAGGGCATCCGTAACAGCGATGCGCTGGCGCTGCAGCGCTACAGCA
The DNA here is from genome assembly GCF_001264395.1 of Pantoea sp. CFSAN033090. Taxonomy (NCBI): domain Bacteria; kingdom Pseudomonadati; phylum Pseudomonadota; class Gammaproteobacteria; order Enterobacterales; family Erwiniaceae; genus Pantoea; species Pantoea sp. CFSAN033090. The sequence continues at coordinate 60,109 of NZ_LGYX01000004.1, forward strand.
GCGTGCCGTTAACCTATCAGCAGGTCAATCCGCTGGCGTTTCTTGAGCCGACATCGCCGCATATCGTCAGCGCCGAAGAGGGCAGGCCGATTACCCATCAGGCGCTGTCGGCGGGTCTGGCGGCGCTGCAACCGCTGGCAGACTGGATTCTGGTAGAGGGCGCGGGCGGCTGGTATACCCCGTTGTCGGAGACGCACACTTATGCGGACTGGGTGGTCAGTGAAAAGCTGCCCGTGATTCTGGTGGTAGGGATTAAGCTCGGCTGCATCAATCACGCCATGCTCACCGCTGACGCGGTGCGGGCAAGCGGCCTGCCGCTAGTGGGCTGGATCGCCAACACCGTCGAACCGCCGGGTAAACGCTATCAGGAGTATCTCACCAGCCTGAAAAATAGGTTACCTGCGCCCTGTCTGGGCACCATCCCGTTTCTCACCGATGGGGCGCAGCAGGCGTCCTGTGGTCAATACCTGACGCTGCCCGAGTAACCGCCTGGCCTGGCTATTTTATTTGTCGTGCTGAATCCGGGCAGTGCTCTCCATCCTTGCGCGATGTGTACACGCTCCGGTGGTTCCGCGCGCTCCGTCTCCAGCCTGCCTGCAACACTTACGCCCGGTGGGGCAGGCGCTGAGTGTCAGGCCACCGTCAGCCATTTATCGACGGTGTGGTCATCAAGCTGTTCCATGCTGCCCTGCGCCACATTGCGGCCGCGGTGCAGCAGCAGGAAATAGTCCGCCACGCGACGGATCAGCGACAGGCGCTGCTCCAGCAGCAGGATGGTCAGCCCGTAGTCGAGGTTAAGCCGACGGATCAGATTGCCCATCTCCTCTTCCAGCCACGGCGACATTCCGTCGGTCGGCTCATCCAGAATCAGCAGTTTGGGCTGCAACACCAGCGCGCGCGCCAGGGCCAGCTGTTGCTGCTGATCGATCGGCAGATCGCCGCTGCGCTGCTGGCGCAGAGAGTAGAGCGCCGGGAAGAGGTCGAACACCATTTCGGGAATGGCGCGATGCCGATCGCGCTGGCTGGCACCCGCCAGCAGGGCAATCAGCAGATTATCTTCCACGCTCATCTGGGTAAAAATATGGCGGTCCTGCGGCACATAGCCAATCCCCATCTGCGCCCGCTGTTCAGCCGGTTGCAGCAGCAGATCTTCTGGCGGCGAGCCATCCTCTTTCCAGGAGATAGAGCCGCTGTTAATCGGCAATCTGCCCATGATGCAGTTCACCAGCGTGGTTTTACCCATGCCAGGACGGCCCAGAATGCCGGTGCAGGTGCCAGGCGACAGATCCAGGTCCACATCCCACAGAATATGGTTTTGACCGTAAAATTGATTTACCGAACGTAAACTCAGCATCTGACACTCTCCTTCCCGATCATTAGCCTGATTGCTTCCGCGCTCTGTCGTCTGGCAAACAAGTCATCAGCAACGGCAGCCTCGCCATTGCAGCACAGTGCGCATTCAGCGCGTTAACGCTACTGACTCCTGCAATTCCCAGGCCAGATCTAAAAACGGCCCTGTTTCCTGCCGGAGCGCCTCGTGTCAGGGAAGAAAGGTGAGAAAAACTTATCAATTCCCCACGGTGATCACGCGCCTGCACTTTTGCAGTGCCTCGGGGCGCTGTTTCTGGTGCAGACGAACTGTAACGTGGCAGCAAGTCCGATTAAGAATCTTAGTATGAGGCGTGAAAATTTGCGTGCGGCACCCAGTGACAGATTAAAATTGCAGAATAATCCGGCAGCAAGCGACGCGAAATTTAACGCAAAAAAAATTATTTTCACGGTGGTGAGAAGGCAGGGAAAAATTATACACAGCTGATGGCGTCGGGGCTGCCATCACTTATCCACCATTCCTGTGGATAACCTTGTGCATTAGGTAATGAAAACCAGTTGGAAGCGAGGAAATACGCGGCCTGGTAACATAATGACGAGAATCTGGCCTCATAGCCTTATGTCAGTAAAATCAGTTGTTTATCAAAAAACAAGCCTGAGAATTATCTGTCAGGTAACCGTACTGTAATTTTGTGACACTCTATTGACAAATGTTAAATCAGATCCCTTCCTGGGGATAACATTGCGCAACAAGCTGAGCGATAACGCTGCCAGCCTGCAGGGACATCAGGTGCCATCCTGCTGGCGTTAACATTGCACCAATACTGTTTTTATATCCAGTATTATTTTCTGGCAAAATCACCATAGCAGAGTAAAATAAGTGCCTGCCCGCCGACTTCTCCAGCAGGAACTGCATTCATGAGCAAAGCCTTTAAATTGAACTCCGCCTTTAAACCTTCGGGCGACCAGCCTGAGGCGATACGTCGCCTGGAAGAGGGGCTGGAGGATGGACTGGCCCATCAGACCTTATTAGGCGTAACCGGCTCCGGTAAAACGTTTACCGTCGCCAACGTGATTGCCGACCTCAACCGTCCGACCATGGTGCTGGCGCCCAACAAGACGCTGGCCGCCCAGCTCTATGGCGAGATGAAAGAGTTTTTCCCGGATAACGCCGTCGAGTTTTTCGTCTCTTACTACGACTATTACCAGCCAGAAGCCTATGTGCCGAGCTCCGATACCTTCATCGAAAAGGATGCGTCGGTGAACGAACATATCGAACAGATGCGTCTGTCGGCCACCAAGGCGCTGCTGGAACGGCGCGATGTCATTGTGGTGGCGTCGGTTTCGGCTATCTACGGTCTGGGCGATCCCGATCTCTATCTGAAAATGATGCTGCACCTGACCCGCGGCATGATTATCGATCAGCGCAGTATTCTGCGCCGTCTGTCAGAGCTGCAGTACACCCGCAACGACCAGGCGTTCCAGCGCGGTACCTTCCGGGTGCGCGGCGAAGTGATCGATATATTCCCGGCGGAGTCGGACGACATTGCGCTACGCGTCGAGCTGTTTGACGAAGAGGTTGAGCGTCTGTCGCTGTTTGACCCGCTGACCGGCCAGATCGATTCGGTCGTGCCGCGCTTTACCATCTACCCCAAGACGCACTACGTCACGCCGCGTGAGCGTATTCTGCAGGCGATGGAAGATATCAAAGTCGAGCTGGCGGACCGCCGCCGGGTGCTGCTGGAGAACAATAAGCTGCTGGAAGAGCAGCGCATTACTCAGCGTACCCAGTTTGACCTGGAGATGATGAGCGAGCTGGGCTACTGCTCCGGCATCGAGAACTACTCACGCTACCTCTCCGCACGCGGACCGGGCGAAGCGCCGCCGACGCTGTTTGACTATCTGCCCGCCGACGGCCTGCTGGTGGTGGATGAGTCGCACGTGACCATTCCGCAGATTGGCGGCATGTACAAAGGCGACCGGGCGCGTAAAGAGACGCTGGTGGAGTATGGCTTCCGCCTGCCGTCGGCGCTGGATAACCGTCCGATGAAGTTTGAAGAGTTTGAGGCACTGGCACCACAGACCATCTATGTTTCGGCGACGCCGGGCAAATATGAGCTGGAAAAGTCGGGCGACGAAGTGATCGATCAGGTGGTGCGTCCTACCGGTCTGCTGGATCCGATCATCGAAGTGCGTCCGGTCGGTACCCAGGTCGACGATCTGCTGTCAGAAATACGTCAGCGCGTGGCGATCAACGAACGTGTACTGGTGACGGTGCTGACCAAACGCATGGCGGAAGATCTCACCGAATATCTGTCTGAGCATGGTGAGAAAGTGCGTTATCTGCACTCCGATATCGACACGGTAGAGCGTATGGAGATTATCCGCGACTTACGTCTGGGCGAGTTTGATGTACTGGTGGGCATCAACTTACTGCGTGAGGGGCTGGATATGCCGGAAGTGTCGCTGGTGGCGATTCTCGATGCGGATAAAGAGGGCTTCCTGCGCTCCGAACGCTCGCTGATTCAGACCATTGGCCGTGCGGCGCGTAACATCAACGGTAAGGCGATTCTCTACGGCGATAAAATCACGCCGTCGATGGCGCGCGCCATTGAAGAGACCGAGCGCCGCCGTGAGAAACAGCAGTTGCACAACGAAGAGAACGGCATCGTGCCGCAGGGCCTGAATAAGAAGATCACCGATATTCTGGAACTGGGCAAAAACGTGGTGAAAACCCGCGGCAAAGCGAAACCCGCCCGCCCTGGCGAAGCCCAGGCGCTGGCCGATTTCCAGCTGTTAACGCCGCAGGCTCTGCAGAAGAAGATCCACGAGCTGGAAGGGCAGATGCAGCAGCATGCGCAGAACCTGGAGTTCGAACAGGCGGCCAACGTGCGCGATCAGCTGCATGAGCTGCGAACGCTGTTTATTGCGGCCTCGTAGCGCCGTTAAAGCCCTGAATGGCGTGTTCCAGCGCCACCCGTAACAGCTGGCGGTCGTGACGATATTGGATATCGGCGGCCTCCAGCGGTTCACGGACAATCAGCCGGTTTTCAATGCCACGGGTGTCCACCGCCGGGCTGACGACCAGCGCATCAATCACCCGCTTGCCGATATAACGCTCCATCATCTGCAGCTTGTCAGCCACTGAGAGACTGGCGGCGGCAGGACTCAGCTCGCGGCCCAGATTGCCGATAAACACCATAGTGGCAGGCGTGCGACGCAAGGCCTGCGCCATCTCTTCCATCAGCAGAATCGGCATCAGACTGGTGTAAAAGCTGCCGGGTCCAATCAGGATCAGATCCGCTTCACCAACCGCCTGCAGCGCTTCCCGCGTTGGCTGAACGTTAGGGTGCAGCATCAGCTCCTGCGGCGGCTGCTTCATCTCGTCAATTGCGGTTTCGCCATAAACCATGTTGCCTTCAACATCCATCGCCACCAGATCCACCGGCTGCTCCGACATCGGGATTAAAAAGGCGTCGACCTTCAGCAGGTTACGGATAATGTTGATCGCTTCCAGCGGACGAACGCTGAGATGATCCAGCGCCCGCAGCATCAGATTACCCAGGTTGTGTCCGGCCAGTTCGCCATTACCGGCAAAACGGTACTCAAACATCGCCGAGGCGACGCTGGGTTCTGCAATCAGCTGGTTAAGGCAGTTACGCATATCGCCCCAGGCGATGCCGCCTTCTGAGCGACGAATACGGCCGGTTGATCCGCCGTTGTCGGTGGTGGTGACGATGCCGGTGAGACGCGAGCCCAGCGGGGAAAGGGCAGACATGACGCGGCCTAAACCGTGTCCGCCTCCCAGTGCCACAACGCGATCAAGATCGGCCAGTGTGCGATTCATACTTCTCCTTAATATCCGTTCGCGTGGCGAGGCTCTAATCGCTAAGCCCGCGCGGATGACTTACGTCAAAATCTGGATCGCATTTTAACGTATCCTGTCGCGAAAATGCGGTGAAAATTCGATATGTATAAGAATATATAGCGAAAACAGCAAATGGAAGAGTGACGAAAATCACGCTACCATCATGCTTACCGCGCTGATCAACGGGTCAGCGTACACTCAAGCCTGAATGCCTACGTCTGCGGATAGGGGGTTCAGGCCGTAGCCATCGAGCTGCCAGGGTGCAGGAAGAAATGACTGCATCTCCCAATCTGGAAAGGTGTTCTGGTGTCACAATTTACTGATGCATACGCGCGTAAGTTCTATTACCTGCGCCTGTCGGTCACGGATGTCTGTAATTTCCGCTGTACCTACTGTCTTCCTGACGGCTACAAGCCGCAGGGAATTCGTAACAAAAGCTTTCTCTCGCTGGATGAAATCCGCCGCGTCACGCGGGCCTTTGCCGCTGCCGGAACAGAAAAAGTGCGGCTGACCGGCGGTGAGCCGTCGCTGCGCCGTGATTTCACCGACATCATTGCGGCGGTGCGCGAAAACGCCTCCATTCGCCAGATCGCGGTAACCACCAATGGCTACCGGCTGGCGCGTGACGTGAAACAGTGGCGTGACGCGGGGTTAACCGCACTCAACGTCAGCGTCGACAGCCTGGATGCCCGTCAGTTTCACGCCATTACCGGTCAGGATAAATTCCATCAGGTCATGAGCGGTATTGATGCTGCCCTCGACGCCGGTTTTCGCCAGGTCAAAGTCAACAGCGTGCTGATGCGCGATCTCAACAGCCGTAATCTGGCCACGTTCCTCGACTGGATCCGTACCCGTCCGATTCAGCTGCGCTTTATCGAGCTGATGGAGACCGGCGACGGCGGCACGCTGTTCCGCGATCAGCACGTTTCCGGCATGGTCATCCGCGATCAGCTGATCGCCCAGGGCTGGCAGCGTCGGGAGAGCGGACGCAGCGACGGCCCGGCGCAGGTCTTTTACCATCCCGATTATGTCGGCGAGATTGGTCTGATCATGCCCTACGCCAAAGATTTCTGTGCCAGCTGCAACCGTCTGCGCGTTTCGGCGCACGGTAATCTGCACCTATGCCTGTTTGGTGACGGCGGTGTGCCGCTGCGCGATCTGCTGGCGTCAGACGACCAGCAGGCCGAACTGCAGGCGCGTATTGCCAGCAGTCTGGGGCAGAAAAAGCAGACGCACTTTCTGCATCAGGGCAACACCGGCATCACACAGAATCTCTCTTACATTGGCGGCTAATTTCAGGAGGCAGTATGGGTAAACCAGCCAGCGAATTTCAGGCAGTGCAGATTGCGGTGATGACAGTGTCAGATCGTCGCGATGCCAGTGACGATACCTCCGGCGACTATCTGCGCGAAGCCGCAGCCGAAGCGGGGCATGAGGTGGTCGATCACGCCATCGTGCCGGATAATCTCTATCGTATTCGCGCCACCGTGTCGCGCTGGATCGCCAGTGAAGATGTTCAGGTCGTGATTATTAATGGCGGAACCGGCTTTAACCTGAAAAACAGCACGCCGGAAGCGCTGCTGCCGCTGTTCGACCGCGAGATTGATGGATTTGGCGAACTGTTCCGGATGATCTCCTATGAAGAGATTGGCGGTTCGACATTGCAGTCGCGCGCGATTGCCGGTCTGGCTAATCAGACACTGATCCTGGCCGTGCCGGGTTCCACCAGCGCCTGCCGCACCGCCTGGGAACGCATTCTCGCTGACCAGCTTGATGCGCGAACCGCGCCCTGTAATTTTGTCTCACATCTCAAGAAACGGTAAGTATGTCTCAACTCACACACATTAACGCCGCGGGCGAAGCGCACATGGTGGATGTCTCCGCCAAGGCGGAAACCGTGCGCGAAGCGCGGGCAGAAGTGCTGGTGCTGATGCAGCCGGAAACGCTGCAGATGATTATTGAAGGCAGCCACCACAAAGGGGATGTCTTTGCCACCGCGCGCATCGCCGGTATTCAGGCGGCGAAACGCACCTGGGAACTGATTCCGCTCTGTCATCCGCTGATGCTGAGCAAAGTGGAAGTGAACCTGGAGGCTGAACCGGACCACAGCCGGGTCCGCATCACCACGCTCTGTCGCCTGACCGGCAAAACCGGCGTGGAGATGGAAGCGCTGACGGCCGCATCGGTTGCCGCGCTCACCATCTACGACATGTGCAAAGCGGTGCAGAAAGATATCGTTATCGATCAGCTGCGGTTAATCAGCAAGAGCGGTGGCAAAAGCGGCGATTTCAAGGCGGTCGCGCATGATTAAGGTGCTGTTTTTCGCCCAGGTACGTGAGCTGACCGGCACCTCATCGCTTGAGGTCGGTGCTGATTATCCGGATGTGGCCGCGCTGCGCAGTGCGCTGGCAGAACGCGATGACCGCTGGGCGCTGGCGCTCGAGTCGGGCAAGCTGCTGGCGGCGGTGAATCAGACGCTGGTGCCGATGAGTCATCCGCTGCACGCCGGTGATGAAGTGGCCTTCTTCCCGCCCGTGACCGGAGGCTAAGATGGAAACGCAGATTCGCGTCGGTCCCGCGCCCTTTGATATGGCGGAAGCGTATCGCTGGCTGGCGGCCTGTGATGAAGATGGTGCGGTAGTGACCTTTACCGGCAAAGTCCGTAACCACAATCTGGGCAACGACGTCGCGGCACTGACGCTGGAGCACTATCCCGGCATGACCGAAAAAGCGCTACAGGAGATTGTTGATGCGGCGCGCGAACGCTGGCCGCTGCAGCGCGTCACGGTGATCCATCGCGTGGGCGAACTGTTTCCCGGCGATGAAATCGTGCTGGTGGGCGTGACCAGTGCCCATCGTGGCAGCGCCTTTTCCGCTGCAGAGTTCATCATGGATTACCTGAAAACCCGCGCGCCGTTCTGGAAGCGCGAAGCGACAGAGCAGGGCGATCGCTGGGTGGATGCCCGCGACAGCGACCACCAGGCGGCTCAGCGCTGGGACTAAGCGGTATTAACGGCTTAGCGGGCAGAAGTGTCTGCGCCCGCTGAGCCGTTAACCGCAGACACGCCGCTGCCCGCATCCCCGGACATCACGACGCTTAGCGCGGGATTAAGGCTGCTTTAGCTGCTCAGCCGGACCAAAACCGGTCTGACCGTGGCTGTGTTCGCCGCCGCCGGCGGTGCGCTTCAGCTGAATGACCTGGCCCTGTTGCCAGGCATTGGCACCTGCTGCGGCAGGATGCGCCACGATATCCGCACGCTGGGCGCGGATCTTTTTGCTGTCGACGTCAAAACGACGATCGCGGTCCGCCAGCAGTCGCGAGTCCATCTGACCATCCTCCGTAAAGCCCATCATCAGCGCCGGAATGCCGATCGGCAGCGTTTTGTCGCGATCGGTGTGCCAGGTGTGCCAGGTTTTCCCGTAGGTGTTCACAATGCGCTTCATCAGGGCGTGGTCGGCGGCTTCCGGTAAGCCTGGTGCAATCAGCGTGCCCGATTTCACCTCATACTGATGGCTGTGCCAGAGCTTCTTTTCTTCGGGCGGCAGGGTGTTAAACAGCCGTTCGCTGATAATGTACTCCACGCCCATCAGCCGTGCATCACGCGTATTGCCGTCGTAAATCACCGCCTGCATCACATCGTCATTCAGCACGGTGACATAGTGGTGCGCCTCCATCTGACCGTTCTTATCGCCGTTATAAAAATGGAATCCGTCGAGATAGGTGTTGATGGCGTCGATGGGCGGACGTGACTGCATCACGCTGGCGCCGGTCTCCAGCACCTTAAGCGAGGAGGAGGTGGGGGCGCCCGGAGATTTTACCTGGGCAGGCGTATTATTAGCGCCGCAGCCGGTTAATAACAGGCTGAACGCCGCAACAGGCCAGAGTTTAAACATCGTAAGTTCCTTTAACGGTAAAAAAGATAACCTTAGTTCAGTTCTCGCCTGCCTGTGAAACTCTGGCAATGGTAGAGTAGAGCTTTGGTTCATTCTGAGGACAGGCATGTCATCCACCCCGATTCTGCAACGTCTGACACTGGTCGCCGCACTGGTGCTGGCAGGTTGTAGCAGCAAGAAAACCCCTGAGGCGCCGGTGCGGCAGCCTGAAGATGTCAAAGCGCAGATCCAGCGGCTGCTGCCGTCGCACGTCAGCAATAAAGCGGCGTGGAGCGACGATATCTACACCACCTTCCGCACTCAGCAGATCGATCCCAGCGCCAGCAACCTCTGCGCGGTGATCGCCGTGGCGGATCAGGAGAGCAACTTCAGCGCCGAGGCCGCGGTGCCGGGTCTGCCAAAAATCGCCTGGGGCGAGATCAATCGCCGTGCGGCGCAGGTGCACGTTCCGGCATTCCTGGTGCGTACCGCGCTGCAGATCAAATCGCCCACCGGTGAAAGCTACGCCGCCCGGCTGGACAAAGTGCGCAGTGAGAAAGAGCTGAGCGCTATTTTCGATGACCTGATCGATATGGTGCCGATGGGCCAGACGCTGTTTGGTAATCTCAATCCAATCCACACCGGCGGGCCGATGCAGGTCAGCATTGCGTTTGCCGAAGCGCATGCCAAAGGCTACCCGTGGCCGATCGATGGCACCATCCGGCGTGAAGTCTTTACCCGTCATGGCGGGATCTACTTCGGGACGATGCACCTGCTCGGCTATCCGGCTGACTACAGCCAGCCGCTCTACCGCTTTGCCGACTACAATGCGGGCTGGTATGCCAGCCGCAATGCGGCCTTCCAGGCGGCGGTGTCGCGCGCCACCGGCATGAAGCTGGCGCTGGATGGCGATCTGATTCTTTATGGATCGGATGCGGCGGGCGGCACCGAACTGGCGGTGCGCACGCTGTCGAAGCAGATCGATATGAGCAACAGCGACATTCGCCGCGATCTGGAGAAAGGGGAGAAAGCGTCGTTCAGCGACAGCGAACTCTGGAAACAGGTCTTTACCCTGGCGGATAAAATGGCGGGTCGAAAATTACCGCGTGAAATGCTGCCGGGCATCAAGCTGGAAAGCCCGAAAATTACCCGTAATCTCACCACGGCGTGGTTTGCGCAGCGTGTCGACAGCCGTTATCAGCAGTGCCTGTCGCGACGTTAAGCGGCATGTTGTGGCGCAGTTGAGCTGAGCTGTGCCACACTTAGAGCCAGTTCCGGGCGACTTTTATTGTTATTCTGGCCCTGAACTGTGCGCATCCTCATAAGGCCGTATGGGCCCGTGGCGGTTGTGTCGCGCTGTCGCTGGCCCAACGGGCTGAAACAGAAACAACGTATGCCTGCCAGACCAGGTTATTCATCCGGTTCCCTGTGTGGGGCCGGTCCTAATCCGTTTAACAAGAGGTGCATCATGGACCGATATCCACGAAATGATTCCATCGTTCAATCCGCATCTCGCGGTTTACAAGCTTATATGGCGCAGGTTTATGGCTGGATGACCTGCGGTCTGTTACTGACGGCGTTTGTCTCCTGGTACGCTGCGCGCACGCCAGCGATCATGGAGCTGGTGTTTGCTAACCGCATCACCTTCTTCGGACTGATTATCGTGCAGCTGGGGCTGGTCTTCTTCCTGTCAGGCATGGTGCATCGCCTGAGCGGGGCCGTGGCAACCGGGCTGTTTATGCTCTATTCGGCGCTGACCGGCCTGACCATGGCGAGTATCTTCCTGGTTTACACTAACTCCTCGATCGCCAGCACCTTCTTTATCACGGCGGGGATGTTTGGCGCGATGAGCTTCTACGGCTATACCACCAAACGCGATCTCAGCCGTTTTGGCAGTCTGCTGTTTATGGCGCTGATTGGCATCGTGCTGGCGTCGCTGGTGAACTTCTGGCTGAAAAGCCCGGCGCTGATGTGGGCGATTACCTACATCGGGGTGGTGGTATTTGTGGGGTTAACGGCCTATGACACGCAGAAGCTGAAAAATATCGGTGAGCAGATCGATGCCCGCGATACGGAAAACCTGCGTCGCTACTCGATTATGGGCGCACTGACGCTGTATCTGGACTTTATCAACCTGTTCCTGATGCTGCTGCGGATTTTCGGCAACCGCCGTTAAGTCTGAGGGAGTAGCGGGGGAGGCGCACTGTCTGCGCCTCCCCTTTTTTATTACGACTTCTGCAACTTCTGCTCATTCTTCTGGCGCAGATGCTTCGCCCGACTCTCCAGCCCCAGATAGAGCACCAGCGCTAGCAGCAGCGGCAGGATAAAGTAGAGCACGCGATAAGCCAGCAGCGCCGCAATGATAGTGCCATGCGAGGCGTGCTGACCGCTAAGCAGCGCCAGGAAGACCGCTTCCAGTACGCCAATGCCCGCAGGAATATGAATGATTACCCCGGCAATACTGCTGATCAGCAGCACGCCCAGCACCATCGGATAACCGACGTCTCGTCCCAGCAGCAGCCAGATAATCGCCCCCATCACCATCCAGTTGGCACAGGAAACCGCAAACTGCAGCAGCGCCATGCGCAGCGAGGGCAACTGCAGCGTCTGGCCTTTGATCGTCCAGCGATGCTGTTTTGAGAAGGCACAGGCCCAGAGGTAGATCGCCACCAGCACCAGCAGAGCGCCACCAATCAGCCGCAGGGTGGTTTCACCAATAAACCAGCCGCTGGGGATCGACACCATGCCCGCACTGAATACCACGCCCGCCAGCAGAATATAGCCCAGCCAGTTAGTGGCGATGCTCAGAGAGAAGATGCGGGTGATGGTGCCGCTATCCAGCCCTAACCGTGAATAGAGCCGGTAGCGCATCGCGACGCCACCCACCCAGGTGCTCAGCGTCAGGTTGAAGGCGTAACAGATAAACGACACCAGCATCACCTGCCGCTTCGCCAGCTTATGGCCGCAGTAGGCGCGTCCAATCAGGTCATAGCAGCCATACACCAGGTAACTCAGCACCACCAGTCCGGCGGCGGTCAGTACCACAAAGCGGTTGTAGTTAACGATGACGTCATAAACATCTTCCCAGTTCACTTTGCGGGCATAGACCACCAGCAGAACCACCACCGCGATGAAAAAGAGCACGGTGAGGATTTTTTTTGCCAGTTGCCAGCGTGGATGTTTTTTTGCCATCAGGATTTTGCTCCCGGGTTATCAGTTTCAACGCGATCCTGCGTCTCCATTTCAGGCTGTACCGGCTCACCCACCTGGGCCAGCAGCGGCGTATGCGCCGGCAGCCAGCCAGCGATGGCCGGGAAATGGCGCAGGAAGTGGAATACCACCACGCTTTTACTCAGTTGCCACCAGTTGCGCGGCGGTAAGCGATCTTCCTGCACGCGCTGGCAATCGTTGGCCAGCAGCGCTTCCAGGTTATCGCGCAGCGTCTGGTTAAACGGCCTGTCGTGGATGATCAGATTGGCTTCGAGGTTAAGTGACAGGCTGAGCGGATCGAGATTGCTGGAGCCGACGGTGGCCCAGTAGTCGTCTTTTACCGCGATCTTGCCGTGCAGCGGGCGACGGATATATTCGTAGACTTCGACGCCGCCATCGACCAGATAGTTGTAGAGCAGCTCCGCGCCCACTTTCACAATCGGCATATCCGGTTCGCCCTGCACAATCAGTCGTACCCGGACGCCACGCTGCGCGGCGTTGCGCATCTCACGCAGCAGCCGGTAACCCGGGAAGAAGTAGGCATTGGCGATAATCACATCCCGCTTCGCCTCGCGCAGCATCTCCAGGTAGTGGACTTCGATGTCGTCGCGATGCTCGTCGTTATCGCGATAAACATAGAGCACCTGAGCATCGCCTGGCGTGGCGTTGACCGCCGGACGATGAGAGCGCGATCCCCACCAGCGGCGGGTATTCTGTTCGCTGCCAATCGCCTGTTGCAGATAGCGGGCGATGTCGCCCACCACCGGGCCTTTGACCTGCACCGCATAATCCTGTTTGGCTTCCGGGCCATAATCGGTGTTGTGCTCGGCTGAGAAGTTAATGCCGCCCACAAAGGCCACCACGTCATCCACCACCACGGTTTTGCGGTGCAGGCGGCGGAAAACGTTGGTGCGCATCCCCATCACCAGCGGACGCGGATCGTAATAGATGAAACGCACGCCAGCGCTGGTCAGGCTGTTAACAAATTTGTCGGAGAGTTCGGCAGAGCCATAACCATCGACCATCACTTCGACCCGCACGCCGCGCTGGGCTGCCGCCAGCAGTTCGCGGTGCAGGGCGTTGCCCACGTCATCCTCAAACAGAATAAAGGTTTCGATTAATACCGTACGTTCCGCCCGCTGAATGGCGCCAAAGACCCGCGGGAAAAACGCTTCGCCATTTTCCAGCAACAGCAGCCGGTTGCCTTCCTGCCAGCTAAAATTCATAGGTGAATCTCCACCGCCAGCGGCGCATGGTCGGAAAGATGGGACCAGGGCTTGCGCGGCAGCGCCCACGGATGACTGACGGTGGCGTTGCGGACATAGATGCGGTCGAGCCGCAGGATCGGGAAGCGCGCCGGGAAGGTGCGCGCCGGGCGTCCGGTTTTCATACTGAATACCTCTTTCAGGCCTGCGCCATGTTTCAGAATGGAGTTAGCGCGTCGCTGCCAGTCGTTGAAATCGCCCGCCACCACCACCGGCGCGTCGGGCGGCAGTGAGTTAACCATTTCACATATTTTCTTCATCTGCGCGTGACGATGGGCCACTTTCAGACCCAGATGAACGCAGATGACATGCAGCGTGCCGTGCGGCTCGGGCAGGGCGATCTGGCAGTGCAGCATACCGCGGTTTTCACTGCCCGCCACCGAGATATCCCGGTTCTCATAGTCGGCGATCGGGAAGCGAGACAGCACCGCATTGCCGTGATGCCCCTCCGGATAGACCGCATTACGCCCATAGGCGAAATCGTTCCATATGGTGTCGGCCAGAAACTCATAATGAGGAGAATCGGGCCACTCCTCATGGTTAAGGGAGTGGATGGCATGCGTGCCCATCACCTCCTGCAGAAAGACTACATCCGCCTCCGTTGCGCGAACGGCGTCGCGTAATTCGGGCAGGATGAAGCGGCGATTGAAAGGGGCAAAACCCTTATGTGTATTGATCGTCAGGACTTTTATTGAAAATCCTTGCTTGTTTTGTGGCATACTCGCGACGCACTCCTTTTCATCATCAATAGAATCAAAGTGTAGTCTTTGTCACAAATGGGTGGTGAAAGAGGACGAAAATTAGGGCGTTATCCGAAAATTGTTTTACATTGAGGAAATCGTTTCCGGCTTGTGCCGGTAGCACTTGGGCGACCTGTTGGGTCTGCCAGGAGAACTGAATGAAATGGTCTAATCGTATTCAAATTATCACGGGTCAAACGTTGTTGCATATTGCTATGCATCTGCTGGTGATCGCTGCACTGATCTGGGGCTGGAAGCACAAAGCGCTGGTTGATGTCTGCAGTACGCTGGTGGCGATGTACGCACTGGTTTTTGTTGCCATGCTGGTGACACAGCGCATTGCCCGTTTACGTACTCTCGGCGATTATCTTGAAGAAGCGACCACCACTTACTACTTTGGCGCCGCCATGATGACACTGTTCCTGGTGTCGCGGATTTACCACAACAACCTGCTGCTGGCGTGTCTCGGCGTAGTGATGTTGCTGGGTCCGGCGCTGGTCTCGCTGCTGGCCAAAGAGCCACCGCGACGAATCGAAAACAAACGTAGTTAAGTTGAAGGCCACCGGAAGGTGGCCTTCCTGTTTTCAGGCGGTTAAGTTGTGTCAGGAAATGTGAGCTATCTCGCACACTTCTCTTAAAGCTGTTACACTCGCCCGCTTACGCATCGTAGTTTGCGCCCTTTTCACGCGTCAGCCCTGGCTGGCGTCACTATCCCTCTGAAAACTACACCGTGAATCACGGTCAGAGCGGACCGGAGTAAATCACTTAATGTCTTTTGACTCTCTCGGCCTGAGTGCCGATATTTTGCGCGCGGTCGCCGAACAAGGCTACAGCGAACCCACACCTATCCAGCGCCAGGCGATTCCTGTTGTGCTGGCAGGCCGCGATCTGCTGGCGAGCGCCCAGACCGGCACCGGCAAAACAGCCGGCTTTACCTTACCGATGTTACAAAAACTCTCTGCCACTGCCACGCCCATCCGCGGTCGTCGCCCGGTGCGCGCCCTGATCCTGACCCCAACCCGTGAGCTCGCGGCGCAGGTCGGCGAAAACGTCAGCGACTACAGCAAATATCTCTCGCTGCGTTCCATGGTGGTGTTTGGTGGCGTCAGCATCAATCCACAGATGGTAAAACTGCGTGGCGGCGTCGATATCCTGGTGGCAACGCCTGGACGCCTGCTGGATCTGGCACAACAGAATGCGGTTGACCTGTCACAGGTCGAAATTCTGGTGCTGGATGAAGCGGACCGTATGCTGGATATGGGCTTTATCCACGACATCCGTCGCGTACTGGCGCGTCTGCCGGCCAAACGTCAGAACCTGCTGTTCTCTGCCACCTTCTCTGATGAGATCAAAGGCCTGGCTGAGAAACTGCTGACCAACCCGGAAATGATTGAAGTGGCTCGCCGCAACACCGCCTCCGAGCAGGTCGCGCAGCAGGTGGCTTTCGTTGATAAGAAGCGTAAGCGTGAATTGTTGTCTCAGCTGATTGGCGAAGGCAACTGGCAGCAGGTGCTGGTCTTTACCCGGACCAAACACGGCGCGAACCACCTTGCCGAGCAGCTGGGTAAAGATGGTATCTCCGCTGCCGCGATCCACGGCAACAAGAGCCAGGGTGCACGTACCCGCGCGCTGGCCGACTTTAAGTCAGGCGGAATTCGCGTCCTGGTTGCCACCGATATCGCGGCCCGTGGCCTGGATATCGAAGAGCTGCCACACGTCGTGAACTATGAGCTGCCTAACGTCGCCGAAGATTACGTTCACCGTATTGGCCGTACCGGCCGTGCGGCGGCGACCGGTGTCGCCCTGTCGCTGGTCTGCGTCGATGAGCATAAGCTGCTGCGTGATATCGAACGTCTGCTGAAGCGTGAAATCCCGCGTCTGGCCGTTGAAGGTTATGAACCCGATCCGAGCATCAAAGCGGAGCCGATCATCAACGGTCGTCAGCAGCAGTCTCGCGGCGGTGCAGGTGGCGGCGGCGGCCGTGGTCGCAGCCAGGGCGGACAGGGTGCAGGCGCATCGCGCTCATCTTCATCCGGCGAAAAGCGTCCTCAGGCGCGTCGTCAGAGCCAGGCCGCTCCTCAGGGCGATAGGCCCGCAGCCCGTCCGCGTCGTCCGGCAGCAGCGAAGCGTACCGGAAACGTCTGAGTATGAGGGTTTTACTGGCACCGATGGAGGGCGTGCTGGATTCACTGGTGCGCCAGCTGTTATCGGAAGTAAACGACTACGATCTCTGCATCACTGAGTTTTTGCGCGTGGTCGATCAACTGCTGCCGGTAAAATCTTTCTACCGTCTCTGCCCCGAACTGCATAACGCCAGCCGCACGCCTTCCGGCACGCGGGTGCGTATGCAGCTGCTGGGGCAGCATCCCGAATGGTTAGCCGAAAACGCCGCACGTGCGGTGGAACTGGGCTCATGGGGTGTGGATCTCAACTGTGGTTGTCCTTCTAAACTGGTCAACGGCAGCGGAGGCGGCGCAACTCTTCTTAAAGATCCCGATCTGATCTATCGCGGCGCGAAAGCGATGCGTGAAGCGGTGCCTGAAGATTTGCCGGTAACGGTGAAAGTGCGGCTCGGCTGGGACTCCAGCGCCCGCAGTCTGGAGATTGCCGATGCGGTGCAACAGGCCGGTGCCAGCGAGCTGGTGGTGCATGGGCGGACTAAAGAAGAGGGCTATCGCGCAGAGGCGATCAACTGGCAGGCGATTGGCGACATTCGTCAGCGGCTGCGCATTCCGGTGATTGCCAATGGCGAAATATGGGACTGGCAAAGCGCGCAACACTGTATGGCGGTAACCGGCTGCGATGCGGTGATGATTGGCCGTGGCGCACTGAACATCCCCAACCTGAGCCGGGTAGTGAAATATAACGAGCCGCCGATGGCCTGGCCTGATGTGGTGCGGTTATTACAGAAATACAGCCGGCTGGAAAAGCAGGGTGATACCGGCCTCTATCACGTGGCGCGTATCAAACAGTGGCTCGGTTATCTGCGCAAAGCCTATGGCGAAGCCGATGGCTTATTCAGCGAAATCCGTGCGTTAAAATCGTCGGGCGACATTGCACAGGCGATTGATCGTCACGCACATGTTCATGGTTTGTGATAAAAAATCAGGCGACCCCTTATCGGCCTGACGGTATAGTGGGAAAAATTTCCTGGACCCCTTGCCTGCTATGTCTGACTCCGCTGTGTTGAGCAACAGCCAGCTCAACAAACGAATCCTCTCTGTTATTATCTTCACCTTCTTCTGCTATCTCTCTGTCGGACTGCCGCTGGCCGTGCTGCCAGGCTTCGTCAAAAATCATCTTGGCTTCAGCTCCTTTATCGCCGGACTGATTATCAGCATTCAATATTTTGCGACGCTGCTCAGCCGTCCGCAGTCGGGCCGTCTGGCCGATCGCCTTGGGCCAAAGCGGGTGGTGATGCTGGGACTGCTCTGCTGCGGCATGAGCGGGGTGCTGACTATCGTGGCCGCACTGCTGAGCGGCTGGCCATGGCTGAGTCTGGCGCTGCTGGCCATCGGGCGGCTGTTTCTCGGCGTAGGTGAAAGCTTCAGCAGCACCGGCTCTACCCTGTGGGGTATGAACATCGTCGGGCCAATGCAGACCGCGCGCGTGATCTCCTGGAACGGTGTTGCGACCTATCTGGCAATGGCCGTCGGTGCACCGCTGGGCGTGCTGCTGAACAGTGAATTTGGTATGGGTGGATTTGCCGGGCTGATTGCGCTGATGGGCGTGGCGGGCTATCTGATGGCCAGCCGCAAACCGGCGGTGACGGTCAGCGTGGGCGAGCGCATTCCGTTTCACCGCGTCTTCTCCCGCGTCTGGCTTTATGGCCTGGCGCTGGGCTTCGGCACCATCGGTTTTGGCGTTATCGCCACCTTTATCACCCTCTATTTTGCCAGCCGTGACTGGCAGGGCGCGGCCTATGCGCTGACGCTGTTCAGCCTGGGGTTTGTGCTGGTGCGTCTGGGGTTTGGTCGCTTTATTACCCGTTTCGGCGGGCTGCGCGTGTCGCTCTTCTCTTTCCTGCTGGAGTGCCTGGGACTGCTGATTATCTGGCAGGCGGACAGCGCCTGGCTGGTAGGGGCGGGCGCATTCCTCACCGGCAGCGGATTTTCGCTGGTCTTTCCGGCGCTGGGCGTTGAGGCGGTTAAACGGGTTGAGCGTCAGGATCAGGGCTCTGCACTGGGCACCTATTCCGCTTTTCTCGATCTGGGCCTGGGCTTAACCGGCCCGGTGGCGGGATTGCTTATCGGACACTGGGGGATGCAGTCAGTCTATCTGGCGGCGGCGTTGATGGTGCTGGGAGCGCTGCTGATTACCCTGCGGCTTTACTGGCAGCAGCGGCTTATCGCCTGAATGACGATAAGCCGCAGACCGTTAAAAATGGCTGAACGCCCAGTAGAGCAGGGCAGAGAGCAGAATAGAAACCGGCAGCGTTAAAATCCAGGCGACGGCCAGGTTACGCAGCGTCGAGAGCTGCAAGCCGGAACGGTTCGCCGCCATGGTGCCCGCCACGCCGGATGAGAGCACGTGTGTGGTGGAAACCGGTAAACCGAAACCGTCAGCCGCGCCAATGGTCATCATCGCCACCAGTTCGGCGCTGGCGCCCTGGGCATAGCTCAGATGGGTTTTACCGATCCGTTCTCCCACTGTGACCACAATCCGGCGCCAGCCGACCATGGTGCCCAGTCCCAGCGCAATCGCCACCACCACTTTCACCCACATCGGAATAAAGCGGGTGGCGCTGTCGAGTTCCGTTTTCACTGCCTTGAGATTGCGTTCCGTCTCCTGCGGCAGTCTGACCTCGGCGCTCTGCAGATGCTTGATCGATTCTGACGCCAGATACATCTGGTTGCGGGTATTGGTCACCGCCTGAGCTGGAATGTTTTCCATTGAACCGTAACGACGAATCTCATCGCCGACTTCGCGCAGCGTCATCGCCAGCGCGGGCAGCACGTCGGGATTCATGCTGTTGCTGCCAACAAAGCCGGTCAGTACCTCACGGGCCGGTGGAGGATTGGCTGAGGCGGGTTGCAGTTGCAGCAGCTGATGGGCGGTCACTTCGTTCAGCGCCGCGACGCGCGGGATCTGATCGGGTGGCAGCGATCGGTTCAGGGCGTAGGCGATCGGCATGGTGCCCACAAGGATCAGCATAATCAGCCCCATTCCTTTCTGACCATCGTTGGAGCCGTGCGCAAACGACACGCCGGTACAGGTCAGGATCAGCAGGCCGCGGATCCAGACCGGTGGCGGCTGATTGCTTTCCGGCGCCTGATAAAGCTGGCGATTGCGGATAAACAGTTTCATCACCCACAGCAGCAGCCCGGCGCAGACAAAGCCGACCACCGGCGACAGCAGCAGTGCATAGCCGACCTTCAATGCCTGATCCCAGTCAACCCCGCTCAGACCGCTGCGTCCGTGCAGCATCGCATTGGCAACGCCGACGCCGATGATTGAGCCGATCAGCGTATGGGACGACGACGACGGCAGCCCTAAATACCAGGTGCCCAGGTTCCAGATAATCGCTGAGAAGAGCAGCGCATAGACCATGGCAAACCCGCTGCCGCTGCTGGCCTGCAGGATCAACTCCACCGGCAGCAGTGAGATAATGCCAAACGCCACCACGCCGCTGGAGAGCAGCACACCCAGAAAATTACAGAAACCGGACCAGACCACCGCGATGCCGGGCGTCAGCGAATGGGTGTAGATCACGGTCGCCACGGCATTGGCGGTATCGTGAAAGCCATTCACAAACTCAAAGCCGAGCGCAATCAGCAATGCCAGCCCCAGCAGAAAGAACGGCAGATAGCTGGTGACCGGCATATTGGTCTCTTCAACATCGCTGACCAGATTGAGGCCAGCGAACGCCAGTCCGGCAACCAGCAGAATAAAGAACAGCGGTTTACTGAAACGGCTATTTTTGCCGTTGAAATCGGGGCGACCTCGGGCTGATGAGGAGGAGAGACTGTTTTCGCTCATGGTGTACCTCTGGTGGCTGATGCCGGCTGCTGATTTGCACCGGGTCAACGCAGTGTGATACGCGCTTTATATGACAGATTAATGATCGTCGGACGGGGCATTCTGAGCGGAGTGCGCGGGAAAACGCGGAAACGCAGGCAATAAAAAAGCCAGCGACAGGCGCTGGCTTCTGCAAGCAGGGCGGCAATTACGAGCTGGTATTGGCCGCGGCTGCAGGTGCTGCTGGTGTTACCGGAGCGGCCGGTGCGGCTGGCTCAGTGGCCGGCTGCTGTGGCTGCGCGGCATCACTGTTTGCACCCTGAGAGGTGACCGGCGTCATTGGCTCTTCCTGTGGCACAGCCTGCGGGTTTTCCGGCATCGGAACTGGCGCAGTCTGGATGTTGTTCTCCACGCCGTTCACTTTTACTGGCATACCGGTACGGCCCTGAATCGCGCCATTAACCTGATCCTGATTGACGCTGGCATCAACCAGAACTTTGCTCACAGCCTGATTCAGCGTAATCGGCACCAGCTCACGCGAGTTGAACTGCTCTTCGGTGGTCGACAGCGGGTTATGCACTTCTACATAACGTGAACCGTCTGGCTCCACGGTCGCTTTTACCGGCTGATCAACGAACTGTACGCGCGTACCGACCGGCACGTTCTGATACAGCCATTTGATATCGTCAGCGCGCAGACGCACACAACCATGGCTCACGCGCAGGCCGATACCGAAGTTGGCGTTGGTGCCGTGAATCGCATAGAGGCGACCGATATAGAGCGCATACAGGCCCATCGGGTTATCCGGGCCTGGCGGGAAGACCGCTGGCAGGGTTTCACCGCGCGCCGCGTAATCCGCATGCATGCCTTTGGTTGGCGTCCAGGTCGGGCCATCTTTTTTACGTTCTACCGCTGTGGTCCAGTTAATCGGGGTATCTTTACCCAGTTCACCGATACCAATAGGCAACACCACCACGGTTTTGCTGCCTTTCGGATAGTAGTAAAGACGCATCTCCGCGCTGTTAATCACAATGCCTTCACGCGGTGCGTCCGGCAGGATCAGCTGCTGTGGGATGATCATTTTGCTGCCAGCCTTAGGCAGATAAACGTCAACGCCCGGATTGGCTTCCAGCATATTGCTGAGGCCCATCTGGTACTGTGCCGCAAAAGCTTCCAGCGGCAGTTTGCTGTCTTCAGGGACAGTAATTTCGATATTTTCGCCGATCAGACGGCTGTTGGCCGGCGGTAACGGGTAAACCACAGCAAAGGCTGACTGGCTGAAGGCAGCCAGAGCCAGTGCGATTGAAGCGAAAGCGCGAATGATTTTCATATTTTACAATTCTTTATCGCCATATTTCAGGCTGTTCAGTGTGTCGAATTCATGCTGGCCAATGTGACCTGCTGCGCATTATATGTTCATTAATCTGACGTTGTGAATCGGGATTTTAACCTGCCTGCAATACTTTACGTAAATTCACCGCGGATGTTAGCGCATTTACCGAAAGCAGGGCGCTAAAAATGGGGCTTTCCGGGCTTATCCCTGACTAAGGTTGCCACTGCGTTTGTTCGCCGCTGAGTTTGCGGTTCAGGAAAAAGGCGGCACTGATTAACGCCAGATGGGTCAGCGCCTGCGGCGTGTTGCCCAGCGCATGGCCGTGGCTGTCAAACTCCTCCGCGTAGAGGCCCAGTGGATTGGCGTAGCTCAGCAACTTTTCAAATTCAAAATGCGCTTCCTGAATCCGGCCCGCGCGTGCCAGACACTCGACATACCAGAAGGAGCAGGCTCCGAAGGACCCTTCTGAGCCTTTCAGGCCATCGGCGGGCGTCTCATGCGTATTGTAACGGCGCACCATACCGTCGCTGACCAGATTGGTTTTGATCGCATCCAGCGTGGCAATCCAGTCCGGGTCGGTGGCTCCCACAAAACGCACCAGCGGCATCAGCAGCATTGAGGCGTCGAGATGTTCGCCATGACGGGTTGAAGAGAAGTGACCCCGCTCACTGTTCCAGAAGTTAGCCCAGATATCTTCGCGGATCTCCCGGCGCGCCCGATCCCAGCGTTCATAAGGCATCGGCAGCGATCGCTTCATGCCCAGACGCAGCGCGCGATCCATCGCCACCCAGCACATCAGACGCGAGTGCAGGAAATGTTCCGGTTCACCGCGCATCTCCCAGATACCGGCATCGGGCTGATCCCAGTTCTCACACAGCCAGTCGATCATTTTGACGACATGTTCCCAGCCGCGCTGGGAGATCGCCTCACCATATTTATTGGCCAGATAGACCGCATCCATCAGCTCGCCATAGATGTCGAGCTGGGTCTGCTGCCAGGCGTCATTGCCGATGCGCACCGGACGGGAGTCGGCATAGCCGGAGAGATTCAGCAGCTCCATCTCGTGCAGTTCGGTGCCGCTGTCCAGCCGGTACATGACCTGCAGGCGCATCTCATCGTGATGGCTGTTTTCAACGCAGCGACCAACCCAGTGGGTAAAGTGTTTGGCTTCATCGATGTAGCCCAGCCGCATCAGGGCATACATGCTGAACGAGGCGTCACGGATCCAGGAGGCGCGATAGTCCCAGTTGCGTTCGCCGCCCAGCTCTTCGGGCAGGCCAAAGGTTGCCGCCGCCGCAATAGAGCCGTGCTGATGTGAAGTCAGCAGTTTGAGGACCAGCGCCGAACGCTGCACCATTTCGCGCCAGCGTCCCTGATAGTTACTGTGGGCGCTCCAGCGTCGCCAGTAGTTCAGCGTCTCTTCAAAGCAGTGTTCGGTGGTCAGCGCTTCGATATGCGCATCATCCACGCTGCCAAATTCAAACTGCGCATGTTCACCGGGTTGTAACGTGAAGAGGGCGGTCGCGCTCTCATCCTCCAGCGTCATCACCACGCTGGCGGCGAGACGCAACGACGGCTGGCCTTCGGCATGAAAATCGATACAGCCGTTGTGCGCCTCTGCGCGGGTCTGCGCCCGGGCATAGTCGTGGCGCGGTGAACAGCGCAGGCTAAAGGTCGCGCTGCCGCGTACCATTTTGACCCGCCGGATCAGACGCGGCAGCTTGTCCTTGTCATCACAAATCGGCATGTAGTCGGTAATCTCCGCCACGCCTTCATCATCCAGCCAGCGGGTCTGCAGGATGTTGGTATCGGGCAGGTAGAGCTGCTGACGTCGCGCATTGGGCCAGTCAGGGGCCAGGGAGAAAAGCCCGGCATCATCGCTGTCGAGCAGGGCGGCAAAGACCGACGGGCTGTCGAGTTCCGGCCAGCAGAGATAATCAATGGTGCCATCATTCGCGACCAGTGCGCAGGTGCGCAAATCTCCGATCACGCCATGGTCTTCAATCTTACGTTTTACCTTACTCATCCTCATCTCCCTGTCAGTGTCCATCCTAACTATAGCTGAGCCATCTGATGCGGCTTCGTTTGGGCACAGATGGTTAACGTGCGGTTGAATGAGACAGGGAAGGGGGGAGGGCGGGTGAAACATGGGAAATCGCCAGCAGGGTCGCCTGTCGCTGCTCAGCGTCGGCGACCCTTACCACCGGTCAGCTCACTCTCATAGACGATGGCGTCTGCTGGCGAATCCGTGGTTCATTTATTCCTGATCGGCACGACGGTTGTGCCAGCGGCGGATCACCCAGCGCAGCGCAAAGGCGAATACCACTGCGCCGACCAGCCACAGCAGATGCTTCAGATGCTGGTCGAGTTTATGCAGCCACGGCGCGATGATGCCGCCCGCGAAATAGCCCAGGGTGACAAAGATCAGCGCCCAGATGGCTGCCCCGATGACGTTAAGAATAAAAAACTTCATCGGATTGAGGCGGCTGGCCCCGATGATGATTGGGCCAATCAGTCGAAAGCCATACATAAAGCGCACGCCAATCACAAACAGGCTGGGACGGCGTTTAATCAGGCGATTCGCCTTGATCACTTTATCCTGATGCTTTTTAAAGCGGCGCAGGATCTGTGTGCCCCAGCGGCGACCGACCCAGTAGAGCAGTTGATCGCCGACAATACCGCCACCCATGGCGGCCAGCACCACCCCCACGTAATGCAGCAGCCCCTCATGCGCGGCGACGCCGCCCAGCAACGTAAATGTTTCCCCCTCGGCGATACAGCCAATAAAAAGTGCCAGATAACCGTACTGCGTAATTAATGCGTTGATATCCAGATGCAAAATGACCCTCCCTGTTCAGTGACTGTTTCTTCCAGTCTATACGCGATTTGGCTTCGCTTCCGCCCGTGCCTCATGGGTCCGTTTATTTATGCTGTTTTTTTGTCCGGTCACCACGAAAGTTTCGCTGCCGTTTATACTTGAGAGGACGCTGCCCCCAAAGACGGATGCATCATCGGGCGGCCCACTGCATCAGAGGAGTGAATCTATGAATCATGTCTGGGGTCTGCTGGCGCATCCGAATCAGGAAATGCGTCATATCAAGCAAGAGAATGAGAGCGTATCGCACCATTACACCCACCATGTTCTGCTGATGGCGGCGATTCCGGTGATCTGCGCCTTTATCGGCACAACTCAGCTGGGCTGGAATCTGGGCGAGGGGCAATATGTGCAACTCAACCTGTTGACCGGGATTGGGCTTGGCATTCTGTTCTATCTGATTATTCTGGGTGGCGTCGCGGTAATGGGACGCGTGATTCACTGGATGGCACGTGATTATCCGCAGCGCCCCGGCGTACAGCGCTGTACGGTGTTTGCGGGCTATGTGGCCACGCCGCTGTTTCTCAGCGGGCTGGTGGCACTCTATCCACTGGTCTGGCTCTGCGTGCTGGCGGGCGCCCTGGCGCTACTCTACACCGGCTATCTGCTCTATATCGGTATTCCACTGTTTCTTAATATCGACCGCGAAGAGAGTCTGCGTTTTTCCGGTTCAACGCTGGCCATCGGCGTGCTGGTATTTGAAGTATTACTGGCATTAACCGTGGTGCTGTGGGGATATGGACCGCATCTGTTCTGACCGATCGCTGCCGCCGCTCTGGTGGCAGTTCTCTTTTTACGCCCGGAAACACTCTCACCAGGAAATTTCTTAACCTTACGGGTATGATATCGCCGCCAGCCCGCGCTCCGACCTCACTGAAGCGGGCGGCCTGTGTCGGTCTGACACAGTACATATTCATAACCGGGTTTTTTCTACGATGCCTGCAAAAATTCGTTCCACCCTGCTTTCGCTGGCGCTGCTCGTTTCAGGGCAGATTGTTTCACTGCCGGCGCAGGCGACGACGTCGCTGTCGCAACTGGCGCCGATTGCTCAGCCGCAGATCGCCTCTGGCAGTGCGATGATTGTCGATCTCACGACCAATAAAGTGCTGTTTTCCAGCCACCCTGATCGGGTCAGGCCCATTGCCTCCATCACCAAGCTGATGACTGCTATGGTGGTGCTGGATGCGCATCTGCCGATGAACGAGATGATAACCGTCGATGTCAGCCAGACGCCGGAAATGCGGGGTGTCTTCTCACGCGTTAAGCTCAATAGCCAGATCAGCCGCCGTAATATGCTGCTGCTGGCGCTGATGTCCTCGGAAAACCGCGCCGCTGCCAGCCTGGCTCATGCTTATCCGGGCGGCTATAACGCCTTTATCCGGGCGATGAACGCGAAAGCGCGGTCACTGGGCATGAAACAGACCCGCTATGTGGAGCCAACCGGCCTGTCGACGCAAAACGTCTCCAGCGCGCAGGATCTGGTTAAATTACTCAAAGCGACGCGGGAATATCCGCTGCTTGGCGCGCTCAGCACCACTAAAGAGGAGACGGCGGTGTTTGCCCATCCGAGCTATGCGCTGCCGTTCCGCAACACCAACCATCTGGTCTATAAAGATGACTGGCACATTCAGCTGACTAAAACCGGCTACACCGATGAGGCGGGCCACTGCCTGGTGATGCGCACCATGATTAATAATCGTCCGGTGGCGCTGGTGGTGCTGGATGCCTTTGGCAAATATACCCACTTCGCCGACGCTAACCGTCTGCGCAGCTGGATTGAGACCGGTAAAGCGGCGCCGGTGCCGGCTGCCGCACTGGCATATAAAAAACAGAAATCGGGCCAGGTTGCCAGTAATGGGGCCAGCAGCGCCGACGTTGAGTAGAAAACAGCCGGTGTTGCGCGCTGCGGACACTGGCATTATCTGCAGGCTGAGCGGGTATCCGGGATGATGCAGGCAGAGGCGTACAGCGATTTTCACGCCTCTGTCTGCACCGAATTAGTCCGAAAAATGCCCGTTATTCCTATATTGCCATCCCTTGCAAAGCCCTACACTACGCGCGACTGGCGAGGGACGATCGCCTGATTTAAGCTGCCGGAATCTTACTCATATGTTTAAGCTACGATCCTTTTTTGCATTGTTAATGCTGGCGCTGGTGGCGTTTGCCCCGGCGCTGACGCTGGCCGCGGATGATAAGGCCACTGCTGCTCAGGAACAGGATGCGCCGCCGAAGCTGAATGCTGCGGTTGAACTGCCGAAAATGCAGAAGATCCTCGATAAAATCAAAAGTCAGGTCTCCGTTGATGCTGGCGAAAACAAGCTGACTCAGCTGAATGAAATGGCGCTTGAGCTCTCAGGCAGTGCCGACACGCTGGGCCAGGCGCTGCTCCCCGATCGCCAGCAACTGGAAGCCCAGTTGCAGGTTCTGGGGCCGGCACCTAAAGCCGACAGCGGCGTAAAAGAGACGTCGGAAGTGACGCGCAAGCGTAACGCGCTGGAGAGTCAGAAAAGCAAACTCGACGACCAGATCAAACAGGCCGAAGGCATTAAAAATGGCGCGCTGATGCTCTCCTCGCAGATTGTTAACCTGCGCCGCGATCAGCTGAAAAGCCAGCTGGCGCTGAACTCCGGCACCATTCTGGGGCCGCGCTTCTGGTCACCGCTGCTCAATAGTCAGGATCTGGATGGCGAGAAAATCGGTGAATTCCTGCAGGAGTTGCAGGACACCGCGGCACTCTCATGGGAGCCGGGCTGGCGCGTGGGCAGTGTCTTCTGGCTGCTGGCTGCCATGCTGGTGATGACGGCTGGCCGTCGTTACAGCGAAGAGTTTCTGGCCTGGATTAGCATTCACAAACTGCCGGAAGGGAAGCTGCGCCGCAGTTTCCTGGCGGCAGCGATAGCCCTGACCACCCTGGTGGCTGTCGTCCTCACCTTTAACTTTATCGCCCTGGCCTTTACCCGCCGTGATGAAGTTTCTGAAAACGTTCAGGACTTTGTGGATCAACTGGTTCGGCTCAGTGTCTTTTGTGGCCTGATTGCCGGACTGGGACGCGCTTTCCTCTCTACCCGTCGCCCCAGCTGGCGTTTACCGACCATCTCCAATGAAGTGGCGATGGCGTTAAAACCGTTTCCACCGATTACCGCCGTGCTGGTCTTTATCTTCCAGACGGTCGAAGCGTTTAACTACAGCGTCGGCACCAGCCTGAATACCACCATTTTTGCCAACGGGCTGACGGCACTGCTGATTGGTACTACCGCGCTGGCGATCAGCATGCGCACCAACCGGGTTCGTCGCCGTATGACCCAGGCGGGCACACCACCAGAGGCTCGCTCTACGCTGGTCGGACTGATCCAGATGGGCCTGACGCTGACCGGCATCGCCATTCTGGTGTCGCTGCTCATCGGTTACGTCACGCTGGCGCGCTTCCTGAGTTATGAAGTGATCTGGTGCGGCCTGCTGTTTGGTTCGTTCTACTTCCTCAGTCATCTGCTCAACGATGGCTGTGAGAGCCTGTTCTCGACCAGTAACGCAACCGGTCGCCGTATTCAGAGTTCGCTTAACATCAATGAGCGTCATCTGCAGCAAACGGCTACGTTGCTGACGGCCATCGGTAAAACCTTCCTGGTGCTGGTTGTGGCGCTGGCGCTGGTCAACGGGACCTTTGCCTCTTCAACACCGATTGAGCTGCTGCAAAAAGTGATTGAGTTCTGGGGCGGTAAAGGGCTTGAATCCCTGAATATCGTCCCGGCGCATATGGTGAATGCGATTATCTGCCTGATCGTCGGCATCTATGTGCTGCGAACGGTGCGCCGCTGGCTCGACACCGATTTTCTGCCGAAAACCACCATGGATGTGGGCATGCGGGTGTCGCTGGTGACGCTGTTCAGCAACATCGGTTATGTGCTGATTATCCTGCTGACGTTGTCGATCATGGGCCTGCAGTGGAATAAGCTGGCCTGGATCGTCAGTGCCTTGTCGGTAGGTATCGGTTTTGGCTTACAGGAGATTGTGAAGAACTTTATTTCGGGGCTGATTCTGTTGACCGAGCGGCCAGTGAAGGTTGGCGATCTGGTGAGCATCAGCGGTATCGAAGGGGATATCCGCCGGATTAACGTGCGCGCCACCGAGATCCAGCTGGGCGATAAATCCACGGTGATTGTGCCGAACTCGCAGTTTATCTCGCAGAACGTGCGAAATGCCACCATGGGTAATGCGCAGGGGGTGGTCACGATTACGCTGACGTTCCCGCTCGACATCGATCCGGCGAAAGTGCGCGATATCCTGCTGGAGGTCTACAACGAAAATGAACGCATTCTGGAGACGCCAGAGCCATCCGTTTCGTTTAAAGACCTGACTCAGCAGGGAATTATATTGAGCGTCACCGGTAACGTGGCGGGTCAGCGCCAGATCGCAGGGGCGAAGAGCGACCTGCTGTTCGATATTCTGACGCGTCTGCGTAAAGAGGGCATTCTGCTCTCCACACCGCAAACCATGATTATCGAGCGCCGTCAGCAGATGGCGGGTGCGGAGCCGGTCCCCGAAGAGAAGCTGGTTTAAGAGAACCAGGTTTAGGTGTGTAAAGGCCGACTTCTGTCGGCTCTGATGGTAAATACAGTGTGGCCCGGTTAGCTGTGTAATCGAGCTGGCACAGGGAACACGGTCAGATCGGAAAGACGCAAAAGCTGTCATCCATGACATGCTCGGCCCACGCCATCCCTGGCGTGGGACGCTTTCCTCTTCTGACCGTGTTCCCAGCGCATTAAGTTTCTTCATTGCTGCCAGATTCACCCTGCTTCAGGATTGGCAGCAATCAAAGGGCCGACTGCTGTCGGCCTTTTTTATGTTCAAACGCTGGCTTATCAGCCCATTCACACTTCGCTTTCTACAGGGATTCAACGCGGCTGGTGCGCTGCCCGTCGCGGCTCACCGAGCGGATTGCCACCGCACCGCTGACCTGCGGCGGTCTGTTGACATCGTAGCGCTGCCAGTTTGTGCCCTTGTCCAGACTGTACTCCAGCGTCACGCCCGGTAGGGCCACGTTCATCAACAGGATGCCATCAACGATTCTGGCTCCCGGCACCGGCAGGCGATAATTGATGCCCGCCTTATCCAGCTTCGCCAGTTCCCGCTGTCCCAGCAGATTGGCAAATCGCTGCCAGTCATTAAGGCGTGCCTGCTGATCGACGAGATGGGTTTTGCCCCCCGCATACTCCTGACCCGCCTTGTAATCCTGCTCCCAGCTGGCGCGGTGCCAGCTTCGTTCCGCTACTGCAAACAGGCGAGGATAAATCATGTGCTCCATTTGCGCGTCTGTGCGTAACGTTTCGCTCCACAGCTGGGCCGAAATGCCGTAAGCACCGCTCCAGGGCTTCTCTGATTTGGCGCTGAAAAAGTTGCCGTCGCGATCCACCGAGGTTTCAGCATTCTGCGGCAGGTTGTCCGGCGCGAAGCCAAAGATTTTGCGCTCGTCGTTGAAGCGTGTGCCCCAGTAATAACCGCGTTCCAGCGGGTTAACTTCATATGGAAAATCCAGATAGAGATAGTCGGGGCTGGAGATCACCACGTCGTAACCTTTCTGTGACCAGTCACTGGCTGTGTCAAAACCGCCCCAGTAGAGGGTGTCCCAGAAGTTGACCGCGACGCGCGGTGTGGCAAAGGCTGCTGAATCTTTGGCATGTTTTAAACCATCCTGCCAGGCCTGCATTTTGCCAATACCGTGCCGGTTAACAATGTCACTGACGGTCAGGGCAAAGTAGCTCGGCAGGTGCGCCAGATCGTCCACTTTGCCGCTCTTCACCAGCGCCTGACAAACCTGCGATTTCGCCCACGGCAGATCTTCTTTACTCCAGTCGCGCAGACCGGTGCCCGGTTTAGGGTCGCGTTTATCCGAGTAGCCAGCGCCCAGCCGGATATTCTTCGCTTCGTCACCGCCAAAATGCCAGACGCCGAGCGGCTGTCCCGCTTCCCGGTGCATCGCCTGAACTTCACCGATCACTTTATCGACAAACCGCTGTGAACCCGCAATGCAGGGATTGAGATAGCTGGTGCGGTCATAGAGCTGCACCGAGGTAGTATTGGAGTCGTCGGTGGGATCGATCAGGCGATACGCACTGGCCTGTTCAGATTGTCCCTCCTTCATCAGCCGCTGATAGCGTGCTTCCATGGCGATGACGGCGGCACGGGCATGGGCGGGCATATCGATTTCCGGGATCACCTGGATGTGACGGGCCTGGGCATACTTCACAATCTCGATGTAGTCGGCACGACTGAAATAGCCGCTGCCGTTGTTATCGCTGAACGGACCGGAACCGAGCTGCGGCAGCAGGCAGTGCTGTTCGCTCAGGTCATGGCAGCGCTTAGCCCCCACGTCAGTCAGTTCCGGTAAGCCAGGAATCTCAATCCGCCAGCCCTCATCGTCACTGAGGTGAAAGTGGAAGCGGTTCATCTTCCAGGCCGCCATCTGATCAAGCAGCCGCATGACCGCCTGTTTACTGTGAAAGTTACGGGCAACGTCGAGAAACGCGCCGCGATAGGCAAAGCGGGGCGAGTCATGGGCTTCCAGCGTGGCAATACGCGGCGCGCCTTCTGTGGGTATCAGCGAGAAAATCGACATCAGACCATAGAACGCACCGGCAGCATCGTAGCCCACCACAATGGCGCGGCGGGGAGTGATATCCAGATCGTATGCACCCGGTTTAGCCTGTTTGCCGCTGAAGTGACCCGGTTTGATCTGCGTCCTGATGGCAAATCCATCAGGATCTTCTTTCAGACCAAGCAGGGTCAGACGCTGCTTTACCGCCTCACCGGTTTCACGGGTCAACCCGGTCAGAGACAGACTGACGCCACGGCTGAGATCGGCATCCTGCGGACGCAGTTTCACCTCAAGCGGCGTGGGTGTGATTTGACCGCGCAGCGCGGAGGCGGGCAGGGTGGCAGCATCGCTGTTTTTATCAAACCGGCTGGCGGGTTGCATCAGGATATTCCGGTCATCGGCACTGCGTCGCCAGTTATCCCCCAACGGCAACACAAACTGACTGGGATCTTCATGATCGGTGCTGGCAATAATTTTGGGGGTGGCCTGCCCGGACGTCACATACCAGCGCGGCATCACATCCGTGGCAAACAGCTGCCAGTATTCGTTAACGATCGGAATCTGCACCGATTCGCCCGCGCCAATGCCGGTGAACTTCTCAGTCGGCTCCAGCCGGGTCAGGTCGCCGACCAGATGGGTCATTTTAAACTGTTCGTTATCGACCCGCAGCGTCTGGTGGACGTTGCTCATGTAGATTGCCCAGTGTTTATCGGTCAGGGCTGGGCCGTTATTGGTCAGGGTAATGGTGGCGCGATTGCAGGCGGCATAGTCGGCACCCAGCGCGGCGCAGTCGGTGCCATGCAGGGCGGCCTGATTATCGTTCACCTGATAAGTGACGCCAAACTGGCTGATCTGATTCACCACCTGCTGCGCTGACGAGCTGGCGTGGCCTGTGGCTGCAGCGCCCAGCAGAGTGAGCGCGATAAGGCTTAACTTAAACATATTGATTCATCCTTGCTGCTGAAGAGATATCCGGGAGTCTGCAGGGCGTCAGAACAGTGTAAACGGCACTATAACCATAAATTTGATGTCCTTCTCGTCCTGAAAAATGTTGCCGTAACCGCCGCTGTAACTGGGCAGATTGCTGTGATTGTCGTAGCGGGTGTAATGCAGTTTAAACAGGGTATCTTTGGCGCGCCCCTGCTGGATTTGATAGATCAGATCAAGGTTCCAGGCGGACTCTTTCAGCCGCTGGCTCTGGTCAACGGTGGGCAGCGTGGCGGGTCTGGCATCCCAGCCCCAGACGTACGATGCGCCCACTTTCCATCCCGCCAGTTGCCACGGCGTTAAGTCGAGCATCGCCCCGGCAAAGATCGCTTTTTCGCCATTGGCGTTCCAGTCGGAACGGGCATCCCACCAGATATCCAGTCGTCCATTGGAACTGGCGTAGCCTGGCGTCATGCGCTGCAGGAAGAAGCCCTGATTCCCCTCTGCTTTGACCCAACTGCCTTCGAGTCGCAGATCAACCGGGCCAACGGTATAGCCGACCGTGATTGCCTGTAACCAGGCCAGGCCGTCATAGACATCACGCGGATTAGCGGCACCACCCGATACTTTGTCGTGTGCGCCGTAAAACTGATAGCTGGTGTAGAGTGCATTGCCGCCAGGCGTGGCTGACCACGAGGCTTTGGCAAAATATTGATCCATATAATCCGCCGCCTGGCCAAATGCGCCCTCAAGCACCAGGTTATTTTTGAAGTCATATTTCATACCGAACGAATGCAGGTAGCTGACAGGCGTTTTGCCATCAGCCTGACGAAAATTATATAAATCACGATACCAGGGCGCTTTATATTTGTCGCTCCACATCCAGGAGAGCGATAATGTACCAGCCTGCTGGAAATCATACAGCGCACCGACTTCGACGCCGCGATAGGTTCCGGGTAAAAAACTCCAGTGTGGCGCAATAATTGTCTGGCCGGTTGGCTGAATATAACCGGCACGCAACCAGTAATCGTTATATTTTAATTTCAGTTCGGCTTTATAAACAGAAGCACCGCCGCTGTCGCCATTCCACTTTTCATCCCAGCGGGTACGCGCCTTACTGAAGCCAATTTCATTGGGTGCGGCGGGGCCGCTGTTGGAAAGCTCAGCAGCACCGAAAATGGCAAGGTCCAGACCAATCCACTCTCCGGCATAGCCTGACTGATAGTCGAGATTACTGTTGAGCGAGGCATGATGTAAATTAGCCCGATAGTGCCCCTGATATTCACTGGCGGGATCGGTGTCTCTGCGATCTCGCTGACGCTGCCAGTAAAAAACATTACCTTTCAGCGATGAGTCCTCAATAAATCCGCTGGCGTAGGCCGCTGATGAACTTATTGCAGTTAACGCTATTAATGCGGTGGCTATTTCAATTAACGCTAACGCGTAATTAATTTTTCGCATGATCACTCCTCCCTGAATGCAATCCGGATAATTAAGCAGAATATTATTATTGTGGCGGTAATCTATTTTTCGCGACGCGAATTATCAATTAGCGGCGTGGTGATTTGTGAACTATTGCGCAGAACCCGATGAGATAAAATAAAGCAGGTGCAATATGGGAGGGGAGATTAATTTTCTGATGAAAATGTTAGCTATTGGCAGGACTGTTGCAATGGGAAGCTGGTGGTGCGAACGGGCCTCCCGGTTGTATGACAATCAGCCTGCTCAGATAAGCAGGCTAATCCATAAGGCGATTAAACCTGCTTCACCGCCCATCCCTTTTGCTTACTGGTTTTGCCAATCCCAGGATTGAAGCTGTTGGTGGGATCGAGCTGGCGATAGAACGCCGCCAGCTGCGGTTTGGCCTGATAAAGATGTCCGACGTTATGTTCAGCGGGATATTCCGCGCCCCGCGCCTGAAGAATCTCCAGCATCTGCGCTTTGAGCGCATGCACATCGACGCCTTTTCTGACGATGTAATCCTGATGAAACACATGACAGAAGAAGTGACCATAGTAGAGACGATGGCTCAGCGAGGCGCGGATCTCATCGGGCAGGGTTTCGAACCAGTCCGCATCGTTACGACGCAGGGCGATATCCAGCGCCAGAATGTCCTCGACCTCATCAGAATGCACCGCGTGGTAGCGCACCGCCGCACCCGCCGCTGCAAAGCGATGCAGAAAGGCGTGCGTACCTTCTTTGCCTTCACACTCGAAGAATTCGCCACCGCCTTCACGGAAGTAGTCGCGCAGATAGTTACGCGCTTCCGCCACGCCGTCGCCAGACATCTTCAGCATCAGATGGTGTTCATATTTATCGCGATACTGCTTCATGCGTTTCGGCAGATGCGCCGGGAACAGTTTACTCAGGCGCTGCAACAGGCGATCGCTGAAGTGCGGTTTAACGAAGGAGAGTTTGCTCAGCCAGGCATCAACCCGCCCCTTGAGCGTGAAAAACAGCGGCATCTTGTCGGTGCCCAGCTTGTCGATCATCAGGAAGGTATCTTTGCCGTAGACTTCCGCAATGTCATAGATGTCGCGGTGCATATATTCGCCCGCCACCGGCAGATGGGTGAAATGCGCCAGCATGTGACGGCGGATATCGCTGAGAACGCCGGGCTCGTTGGTGCCGATGTAAAACACCTGCTGCTGCGGTTCGCTGGCAAAGGTATCGAGTCGTACCGCGAAGACCGCCAGCTTCCCGGCACAACCGGAGGCTTCAAACAGGCGACGCGCATCGGCGTTATAACGAGCGGGCGTATCCGCATCTACTTCACGAACCCGGTCGGCATATTCATGATCGGAGGCGTGACGGCCATCGTGCTGCACATCTTTGGGCTGCCAGCGGTCATCATCCAGCCGCCCCAGAATCTCCTCCGGTGACGTCCCAAGATCGATACCGAGATGGTTCACCAGCTTCAGTTTTCCCTGCGCATCAATCTGAGCAAACAGCGCCATTTCACTGTAGGCCGGTCCGCGTTTGATCAGCGATCCGCCGGAGTTATTACAGATGCCGCCCAGCACCGAGGCACCAATACAGGAGGAGCCAATCACCGAGTGGGGTTCACGCCCCAGCGGCTTTAGCGCTTTTTCCAGCTGGTAGAGTGTGCTGCCGGGGAACGCCAGCACCTGCTGGCCTTCGTCGATCAGCTGAAGCTTATCCAGCCGCAGGGTGCTGACAATCACCAGCGGACGATCGTAATCGTCGCCATGCGGCGTCGAGCCTTCGGTCAGGCCGGTATTCGCCGCCTGCATCAGGATAATGACATCGGCATTCACCAGCGTTTGCAGTACCCGCCAGAGCTCCAGCAGCGTACCGGGAAACGCCACCGCCAGCGCCTCGCCTTCGCCGGAGCGAAAGCCTTTGCGATAGCGCGCGGTCTGTTCAGGTTCAGTCAGCAGATGGGTAGGGCCGACCAGGCGGCGCAGGTCAGAAAGCAGGGCAGAGGTTTGTATCATGAGCAATTCCCTTGTCTTATCAGTGCGTCCTAACTGTAGCACGTCAACTCACCTCAACGCAGTGTGACAGCGGCAGCTACCTGCTATTCTCATCTTGTGGCACACTGCCGCCTGTTTATTCGATATTGCGCAGTTACTTAAGAGAACCCAACCTGATGAAATGGATTTACTCTGTTAGTCTCGCTGTCTCCCTCGCGATGCAACCGGCATTGGCTGAGACAGTGCCAGGTAACCACCCGATGACCGAACAGGCGCGGGATGCCTTCGTCAACCAACTGCTTAAAAAAATGACGCTGGACGAGAAGATCGGCCAGCTGCGTTTAATCAGCGTCGGACCTGATAATCCGAAAGAAGTGATTCGCGACATGATTCAGAAGAGTCAGGTTGGCGCGATTTTTAATACCGTAACCCGTCAGGATATCCGCGCGATGCAGGATCAGGCGATGCAGCTCAGCCGCCTGAAGATCCCGCTGTTTTTCGCCTACGACGTTATTCATGGTCAGCGCACCATTTTCCCGATTCCTTTGGCGCTGGCGTCGAGCTGGGATCTGGATGCGGTGAAAGAAGTGGGGCGCGTCTCTGCCTATGAAGCAGCCGATGATGGCCTGAACATGACCTGGGCGCCGATGGTGGATGTCAGCCGTGAACCGCGCTGGGGCCGTGGCTCCGAAGGTTTCGGTGAGGATACGTATCTCACCAGCGAAATGGGTCGCAGCATGGTGCAGTCGATGCAGGGCAAAAGTGCTGCCGATCGCTACAGCGTGATGACCAGCGTGAAGCACTTCGCACTCTATGGCGCAGTTGAAGGCGGACGCGATTACAACACCGTGGACATGAGTCCGCAGCGCATGTTCCAGGACTATCTGCCGCCCTATAAAGCTTCACTGGATGCCGGCAGCGGCGGCGTGATGGTGGCGCTGAACTCGATCAATGGCGTGCCCGCCACGGCGGACAGCTGGCTGCTGAAAGATCTGCTGCGCGATAAGTGGAAGTTCAAAGGCATCACCATCAGCGACCACGGCGCAATCAAAGAGCTGATCAAGCATGGCGTCGCCAGCGATCCGCAGGAAGCGGTGCGCATCGCCCTGAAGTCGGGCGTCGATATGAGCATGAGCGACGAATATTACAGCAAGTATCTGCCCGCTCTGGTGAAGAGCGGCGACGTCACCATGGCAGAGATTGACGATGCGGCGCGCCATGTGCTCAATGTCAAATATGACATGGGCCTGTTTAACGATCCCTACAGCCATTTAGGTCCGAAAGAGAGCGATCCGCAGGACACCAATGCGGAAAGCCGTCTGCACCGGG
This sequence comes from Pantoea sp. CFSAN033090, assembly GCF_001264395.1. Classification (NCBI taxonomy): domain Bacteria; kingdom Pseudomonadati; phylum Pseudomonadota; class Gammaproteobacteria; order Enterobacterales; family Erwiniaceae; genus Pantoea; species Pantoea sp. CFSAN033090. The sequence continues at coordinate 96,845 of NZ_LGYX01000004.1, forward strand.
CTGAAGCGCGCGACGTCGCGCGTAAGAGCATCGTGTTGCTGAAAAACCGCCTGGAAACGCTGCCGCTGAAAAAATCGGGCACCATTGCCCTGATTGGTCCGCTGGCAGACAGTCAGCGCGACATTATGGGCAGCTGGTCCGCCGCTGGCGTGGCGAAGCAATCCGTTTCGCTGCTGCAGGGCATGCGCAATGCCACCGAAGGCAAGGCTACGCTGCTCTATGAGAAGGGCGCCAACGTTACCGATAACAAAGGGATTCAGGACTTCCTGAACCTCTATGAGCAGGCGGTTACCGTGGATACGCGTTCACCGCAGCAGTTGATTGATGACGCGGTCGCCAAAGCGAAGCAGGCCGATGTGGTGGTTGCCGCCGTGGGCGAAGCGCAGGGTATGGCGCACGAAGCCTCCAGCCGCAGCGACCTGGTGATCCCGCCGAGCCAGCAGAAGCTGTTAGCGGCACTGAAAGCCACCGGTAAGCCGCTGGTGATTGTGCTGATGAACGGACGCCCGCTGTCAGTGGTGAATGAAGATCGGATGGCCGATGCGATGCTGGAAACCTGGTTCAGCGGCACCGAAGGAGGCAACGCCATCGCCGATGTGCTGTTCGGCGATTACAACCCGTCGGGCAAATTGCCGGTTTCCTTCCCGCGCTCAGTAGGTCAGATTCCGATCTATTACAACCATCTGCCAACCGGTCGTCCTTACAACTTTGCTAAGCCGAACAAATACACGTCGCACTACTACGACGCGGCTAATGGCCCGCTCTATCCGTTTGGTTACGGCCTGAGCTACACCACTTTTACCGTGTCGCCGGTAAAAATGTCCTCACCGACCATGCCGCGTGACGGCAGCATCGAAGCCAGCGTAACGGTGACCAACAGCGGTAAACGCGATGGCGCGACGGTGGTGCAGATGTACCTCAACGATCCGGTCGCTTCCATCAGCCGTCCGGTGCAGGAGCTGCGTGGCTTTAAGCGCATCATGCTGAAAGCGGGCGAGTCGCAAACCGTGACCTTTAAAATCGACGTGGATGCGCTGAAGTTCTGGAACCAGCAGATGCAGCATGTTGCAGAGCCCGGCAAATTCAACGTGATGATTGGACTCGATTCCGTTCGTACCGAGGATGGGCAGTTCAACTATTTATAACCGTCAGCCTTTCCCCTGACGTCAGGGGAAGGTGACGCGGCGCGTCGTTAGCGTCCTGCTACGGCGCGCCGCGTCATATCCACTATCAGAGCCGCTATGATTAATCTGCGTGACCGCATTCAGCAGCAGGTATTTCGCCTTAACGGCCTGTCGATGAATGAATTTGACCTCTCTCAACCGCCTGGCGATCCCGGCCTGTTTGGCCCGGACAGCGTGATCTGGCGCGTCCACGGTGACTTCACCTCAATGATGTGCGGCGGGATCAGCGCGCTGCTGTTGCAGATGCTGCATCCGGCGGCACTGGCGGGCGTCTGGGATCACTCCAATTTCCGTGAAGATATGATGGGCCGCCTGCGGCGCACCAGTCAGTTTATCGCGGTGACCACCTACGGTAATTCGCAGGATGCACAGACGCTGATTGACCGGGTGAAACGCATTCACCTGAAAGTCAGCGGCGTTGATAGCGAAGGCAAACCCTATGCCGCCAGCGATCCGCATCTGCTGACCTGGGTGCATGTGGCGGAGACCAGCCGTTTTCTGGCCGCCCATCTGCGCTACAAAAATCCAAACCTCAGCCGCGCCGGGCAGGATCAGTACTATCAGGAAGCGGCGCAGATTGCCGAAGCGCTGGGGGCGGAGCAGGTACCGAAAAGCGTCGTCGATGTTGCGGATTATCTGCAACAGATGCGTTCAGAGCTGCGCTTTGATCATCGCACTGCCGAAGTGACGCGATTGCTGATGAATGCCCCCGCACCCAGCTGGCAGGCAAAACCGGTGATGAAAATCATGCTGAAGTCAGGGTTCGGGCTGATGCCAGCCTGGGCGCAGGCAATGTCCGGTACTGAGATCGGCCGCTTTCAGCAGGCGATCATTGACCGGAAGATTAATGCGATTGCGGTGGGATTAAGGTGGTCGATTCAGCGCGGTGCCTGGTATCGGGCGATGGTGCGGATGGGAAGGGATGTGGGGTGAGATGTTCACTGATAAAAGGGTGGGGGGCTAGTGGTCATAAAGAGATTAGGCAGCACTAGTGATTGATGCTGCTAATTGGATAGACGCTTTTGTTCACCCAATAAATTTATTTGGGTTATTCAAAATAGGCTGATCGGGGCAGATATCAACGTCCGCTTTGTGCCAGGAGCGGACATTTCGTGCGTATGAAAAAAGGGGTAATGCCTATGGCAATCCCCTTTGTATTGAGAAGAATAAATCAGCTTTGACAGAATCGGAGCCGGTTTCCAAATGGGTTGAAGACTTCCAGAATATCTCCCCAGTCCTGCTTCACTATTTCCGGGCGACCATAACGGAGATGGATGGTGTGAAGCAGCAGAATGCGTCGCTGGTCGAGGAATCTGCGTCGGCCTCGCAGAGCCTGCGGGAACACGTCTCCCCGCAGCTGCAGTCAGTGTCAGTGTCAGTGTTCACGCTTGCTAAAGTCTCACATCCCACAGCCACCCGGCATGCAATTGTATCTTCACCAACCGCAGTTAAGAAGGAAGCGCCTGCTGATACAGACGGAAACTGGACCACCTTCTGATGTCTGGCTGCGTCCTGCAGGGCGCAGCCGCCCTCCTTTATTCATATCATTTCTGTCGTCTCGTAGGCCTGCACGAATATAACTATCTTTGACAGACCAGCCTGCAGGAAGGGAGCCATGTACGGTGTTTTACGCGACAATGTCCAATAAAAGTGATGGACATTATTTTTGCGAACCCGGAGTGCGCCGGAGATACTGTCTAAATGCGAGGCTAACCTTTTAGTAGGCTTGAATATCTGAAGAATAGGCGGTTTTTAATTTTTCATAAATGCTTTTTTAAATAATCTATACAGCCTTTACTATTTTAAGAATGAAATTTTATAATTAATAAAAATGTAATGTGCTTCAGCTTGTAAAATATGTGACCGTGACGTGCATCTCACTTTGTGATTATGCCTAATAAATTAGCGCCGCACAGAAACATGCATTCGAAATCATGCAAATACTTTTGCTGCTTTATACACATCAGCTAATCCCGAGACACTTCTGATTACACCTGAGCTTCTTCTATTTTCCTGTTTTTTTTAATTTACTTGAGGTACCCCTACAGCGGGGTTATCCGTAATGTATTTTTTCTCATGTGTTTCTTACTTTAAGGATAGATTATGAGACCGAACAAAATCACTTTTGCTTTAGGGTTGTTACTGATCACTGCAGCTCGTCTGTCTGCCGCAACTCCATTGCACAGTGTGCCTGTCACATCAGACTCTGTGCATCCCTTTGTCTTAATCGGCGATGCCAATGGTGCCCCTGGTTCTGCCGGTGGCAACGGGGGTAATGGTGGTAATGACAACTCACCAGGAGCTCCTGGTGGGGATGGCGGTAATGGTGGTAATGGCGGTAATGCCGACAGTGGAAATGGCAGTAGCAATGGGAATGACAGCGGGGACAATAACGGAACCGGTAATGGTGACGGCAGCGATAATGGCGGCGGAGATGGCGGTGGAGATGGCGGTGGAGATGGCGGTGCATAATAAAAGGCATGCTTAATTTTAATACGCGGTGGATTATTTCATCGCGTTTTCATTATGGAGATATAAATATGAAATCCAATCATATAGTCATCAACTCTCTTATTTTCTCAGTTCTGACAATCAGTGCCTTGAGCGCCCACGCCTCGAACAAGCATCATCATAAACATAACGACTGCTCATATCTGAATGGGAAAAATGGCGGTACGACTGAAAATGGTGACGCTAATGGAGAAAACGGTAAGAAAGGGGTATCGGGGACGTCATGCATCGACGGTGGCAACGGCGGTAATGGCGGCAACACAAGTAACGGAAACGCAAATGGCGGAAGCGGCGCGCCCGGAGCTAATGGAGCTAACGGATGAATAGCAGAATAAATAAGGTTTTCACGTTGAGCATTTTTACCGTTGTGTCTCTCAACTCAATGGCAAATGCGTGGGCAAATAAGGAAGATACTAATGTAGTGTCTGTTTCCCATCTGGTTCATCAAATAGCTGATGGCGGGAATGGTGGTGACGGTGGCAGTGGCTCTGCAGGGGGAAATGGCGGGAATGGAGGAAACGGAGGAAGCGGGCCTGAGGGTGGTAATGGCGGCAACGGTGGCAACGGTGGCAACGGTGGCAATGGCAATAGTGCTGATTCGCCTGGGGGGAATGGCGGTGATGGAGGGGATGGGGGCAATAGCGGTAACAATGGGCAAGGAGGAGAAGGAGCTGCAGGAGCGAATGGAGCTGATGGTGGAAATGGAGGTGATGGCGGCAGCAATAATTCACCAGGAGGGAACGGTGGTGATGGTGGTGATGGCGGGGATGGGGGAAACACCTGATTAAATAAAGTGATGAATTGAATGAAGGAGATTTTAAATGCGAATTTTTCCTTTACGCACGTTTTTAAGATCATTATTGGTTATAGCTGTCATAACACTTCGAATAGCAATCTTCTGTACGCCTTCTTTTCTGCTGCCGGCTTTGACTTTCACCGCCAGCTTTAGTGCCATCGCAGACGATGGAGATGGCGGGAATGGCGGTGACGGGTCTGGCAATGGGAACGGTGGTGATGGCGGGAATGCCGGAGCCGGTTCTAATGGAGATGGAGGAGATGGGGGAAGCGGCGGCGAAGAAGGAGGTAATGGAGGAAACGGCGGCAACGGTGACGGTTCAGGCAACGGTGGAAACGGCGGCAACGCGGGACCCGGCGGATTAGGTGGTCAGGGTGGACAGGCAGGCAGCAATGGAGATCACGACGGCTCGCCGGGAATGAGCGGTGCCAGGGCTTCAAAGTAGTGTTGCTATTGAAAAGATAACGTGATGAATATCTGTCAGTCAGGTCACCGAGATTCCGGTATTAAGTGATTTCGCCCTGGCTGACTTCTTGACTCTTCAGTAGTTCCACTTCGTGCTAAAAACGGGCATTTCAAGGTCACGTGTTAAATTTGAACGCAGCTATCGTTTGTTTAAAACAGGAGCCAACAAATGAACATTGACTGGCATAGTTCTTCATTAACACGCTTTACAATCGTAGATAAAGACTACAAAAAACACACAAAACGTTCGCCGTTTTATGGTCAATGAGTGTGGTCCAGATTTCCGGTTTGATCGCGAGTTTATGGCCTGGATACGAAATGACGTACAAAAAAATCTGGGTGATGTGGTTGATGAGTGGAAGCGCAGACATCCACTTTCACTTTAGTGCAGGAACGTCCGGTCTTCGCTCATAGCGAACTACGCAATTGCAGATCTGCTTTATGCCAGTCGCGTGATTACCTGTATGCGGTTAGCGCAATAAGGCACCTGCCTCTGACAACCAGGATTTCTTACGGTCAGCTGAAAGAGGGGGGTATGCGCGTTTCAACATAACTGCGCGCTTCAGCAACCGAAAAAATCACTGCGACCGAGCAACGCCAGCGTTATTGGCGTGCCGCAGACCTTTTGCCCACATAGCTGTGGGGGGACCAGTGCGGTTCAGCTGGCTGACTATGATTTGCTACCACGAGGCATACATTAAGACGTATGAACGAAGAACCGTTATGTGTAACTTGCTGAGTCTTGCAGCCTTAAAGTCTTGAAAGATTAGTTTGCTTCGTCCTTCAGCCGGTGACGATAATTTTTCAGGACAACGAGTGTCACGATCTGACTGTAAATAAATCCGCCAAGCCCAGCTAATATTACGGTGCCGACTATGCCGCCAAAGTACGCTCCCGCGCCAGCAAGGACTCCGCAGAGAACGAGACCACCCCAGATCTGCCAGTGCCGGAAAGCCGATTTATACGCGCTCCGCCAACGCCTTCCACGCTCCCTCATAGATAAGTCTTTCAGTTCGGGGATACTTTTGTGGGTCCAGTAGATTTTCATGGCGAAGTCCTAGTTCAGATGGCTAAGCGAAGGAAAACATAAAACGCCAGCATAGGAAAGGTTCTGTCGATATCTGCTTCCCGCTCATAGCGGACTTTAGCCTGCGGAACGTCCGCTTTGTGCCAGAAGCGGACATTCGTAGTTCTGCAAAATTTAATGCCCCGAGAAGCGGTAACGTGCCAGGTGCTGTAACAGTAGGCATCTAAACTTCCTAAATGGACACTAAAGGAGAATAGATTCCCTATGCGAACCCCTGATTATGCCTCCCGAGATTCTGATAAATGGTCACAGGTAGATGCCTGGTTTGCTGAACAGCTCGCGCCTGAAGGAGCAGATTTAAAATACACACTTTCTAATAACTTAGAGCAAGGATTACCCACACACGATGTGTCTGCTTTGCAGGGAAAAATGCTGGCCATTTTCATTAAAATGACTCGCTCTGTCCGCGTTCTTGAAATAGGAACGCTTGGAGGTTACAGCACGATATGGATGGCCAATGCTTTGCCCCAACATGGAAGCATAACGACCATTGAGTTTAATAAGCATCATGCAGAGGTTGCCCGCCAGAATATAAAAAATGCCGGATTAACTGAGCGCGTCGAGCTTCACACTGGTGCTGCACTTGATGTCCTACCTACGCTTAAAGCACCGTTTGACCTTATTTTTATTGACGCCGATAAAGTAAATAATCCACGCTATCTGGAATGGGCAATCAAATTGTCGAAGCAAGGCACTGTAATTGTGGGGGATAACTCAGTACGTGGTGGTAATGTGATTAATTCTGCTAGTGATGATCCTAATGTGAAGGGTCTGAGAGAGTTTATTCAGATAATTTCAGCTGATGAGCGACTTGAGGCCACAGCCATTCAGACTGTTGGTGAAAAGGGATGGGATGGTTTCGTCATGGCTGTAGTTAAAGCCATATAATTATCTATCTTACCAACGCAAAGTTCAGCCGCCGCCAGGCGGTCTTTTCATACCATTCCCTGTAGATTATTAGACGCCAAATTCCTCATTGATTATCGCGTACTGGTTTTACTCATACTTTCGTTCTGGCCCGATTAATTCTGAGGTTTTTTTAGCAAGCAGGTCTGCTTCTTGCTCAAAGCTGCCAGTCAGTTCCTTTGATTTCCTGAAGATGTTTAAGCCGCCGTTCTGAATGCCTGGTCAGAAACGCAGAGTGTCCAGGGTGGCGCGGATTTAACTGTAATGGCTCTGATTTGCCTGAAAGTGGTTCGGTTTGGTTACGTCAGGGCTGTATCTCGTCAGGCATTCCTGAAAAGTGGTTCACTGGACAGAATATGCGGTCTATCCATAACGTGACTGTATCAATGCGCTGGGTCTCTGAGGCATAGATGGTGCGTGACTTTTTCTATGCCAGTTAAAGCAACAAAGCCAGCTTTTTCATAGAAAGTGAATGCCGATGGAGGAGCGTTTATGTTGATAAAATCAAACCAGTGGCCACAATCCTTAAGTATTTCACTGAGCAGGGCACTGCCAACCTGCCTTTTTCTCCATCCTGAGTCTACATAGAGATGTCGCAGACGTCCGATGCCAGTTTTTAGCGTAACGGGTCGATGTTGAGTCCACAAACGCCAATGATTAATCCGTCTACATAAGCCCCAATGAGTTTTTCTCAGGGTCTATCAAAACGGTTGTGTCCGCTAAGCCAGTTATCTTCCAGTCGGCGTAACATGTTAAATCCTTCAGCCATGCTCTGCGATATTAACTCAGCAAATCCTGGGCTGTCCGGGGTGACGCTTGTGAGTTGGATATCCATGTTTCTTCCAGTGATTTCAATCTGCATAGTCTGGACAGTATTATGATTGTGTCCAGTATGACAATGGCACACTCATACTTCCTACTGCCATCAATGTCCGCTCTGTGCCAGAAGCGGACATCTCATATTGGAGCTTTATTTCAACGTAGTAATGCATACTAATAGTCTAGAGTTAGTTAGTCACTGCTAAAAAATCTTAAATAAATCAGGTGTTAAAAACGTTAAGTTTGTAATTGCGCCAGTGAAAAACGGAGGTGATGTGTTGGCTAATCAGATAGATGAGTTGGAAAAGTCTTTAGGTGGGAAGCTAGAAAGATCAGATGCCAGAGTCATCCCCGGCATGGATGGCGCACCGACAAGGGAAACTATGTATTTTTCTGATGATGGGAAAAACAAATTCCGAAAGCAATTTAAAAATATTACATGCTTCGCTGATCCTACGAACGCAACTAGTGGGGGGGTCAATGAAGCAGGGTGCAGCATTACTCCACTGGATGGTCCGCTATTTCATGCTGTCATATATCACGGTGATATTGACGGATGGAGAAAGGATATCGAAGCTGGTGCCAAAGGCATGGGGTTGTTACTGGCTCAAATTGAAGGTGATCAATTTGTTATTACCGATGGCCGCTCTATTCCTCTGTCAGAGTGCAAAATAGAATTCTCTTAACCTTATCCTACTGATACCGGCCTGGCGCCGGTGTTTTCGCACTTGGTCTGCCCCTTTTTATCACTGACCTGCTCCCTGTTGATTAATATGTAGCTACGACAAGTCTTCATCTGTTGCAGAACAACTTTGACCGTCCGCTTCTCGCTCATAGCGGACCTTGTCCTGTTGTCGGTCGGCTTTGTGCCAGAAGCGGACGTTACTGGGATTAGTTGACAAAAAGGTGGTCCCATTTTTGAATAAATAATTCAAAAATTAATGACATGTGAAGTATCACCTTCAAAAAACCGCACAATATTATTAAATGCTGTTCTGAAATAGAGTGAATAGCTGGTCTTTTCAGCATATCCCAGATGTGGAGTACAAAGAACATTAGGCATTTGTAGATAAGGATCTTGTGGGTTGTACAAAGGTTCTTCTTCGTAAACGTCCAGTGCTGCAAATCCGGGCCGACCCTGTTTCAGTGCGTTATGCAGCGCGCCTTCACAAACAAGTTCAGCACGACTGGTATTCACGAATAACGCATCTGTTTTCATCAGCGCGAGATCAGCAGGCGTAATATTTCCTTCGGTTGCAGCTACCAATCTTTGATGTACTGTTATGACATCGCTGGTTGCAAAAAACTGCTCGCGGCTCTCCGGAACCAACAATCCGGCAGCACGTGCTTCTCCCTGCGCTCGCATACTTCCCCATACCTGAACCTGCATACCGAAAACGGCTGCAAATGAGGCGAGACGTTTACCTATTTTTCCATAGCCCAAAATGCCTATCACCTGATTATGGACGACTGAGCCTATTTCCGTTTGCCATCGGCCCTCAGCCATAGCATTCACCGACGAAACTAATTTTCGTCTGGATGCCATGATTAACAACCAGGTTAATTCAGCAGGCGCAACCGGGGAGCCAACACCTTCTACAATGGATACGCCAGCCCGTGTGCACGCATCAATATCAACATTTCTCGCCAGCTTACCGGTCTGACTGATTAATTTTAGATGCGGTGTGCGTCGCAGAAATGCTTCATCAATAACAGTTCTTTCGCGGATGAGTATCAATGCCTCTGCACATGATAACTGCTGATCTGCTAGTGAATCTTTGCTGAGATCTCCCAGCACTGAGCAATGGAATCTATCATTATGTTGGAGGAAATCCAGCTGTTGAGTTGCAAACTGATAGTCATCAGGAATTAAAATATGAATAGCCATCAAAAACCCTCATTTTTTATTTTATTTGAACGCTATTGTTTTCAGTAAGTTCAGATTGCATCATGCTTCCGATCCTCGAATTGTGGAGCATTTTCTGATATTTAACTCCTTAATTATTATATGTCAGTCTTTATGCTGGACGTCAATGTCCGCTTTTCGCTCATAACGGACCTAAGCCTGCAGTAAGTCCGCTGTGTGCCAGGAGCGGACGTGGCTAACATCGGAATGACTAATCTGCGGGGCTGGTCAGCACATATGACAACGTATGACGCTGTCGTGACCTCAGCTTGTAAAGTTGTATGAGTTGTTCTGCATTTCACACTTGGGATAGTCAGTGACATTACAAGCGACCTATATTGAACAGCTTACGCCCGGCGCTGAAACGGAAGGTGTTTCGATCATCGACGTCAATCCTTTTGGCTCTAAGGGGGAAAAGGATCGGCGACTGCTAATCAGAAACGACGGTGAGCCCCTTCTGATTTTACAGTTATATATACGTGCAGATGAGGATGGCTGGCTTATTTCCAGCGCCTTTTCTGATTTTCTCCTCAATGAATCCCACGTGGCTATCATTTGTGGGGACTATTTTCATGTTTTTGACATAGCCACACACGCGTTCAGAAGCCATCCACTAGGTGATTACGTCGGCCATATTTATTCAGTGCCTGACATCCATACTGACAAGCTACATGATCGGGTTTTGGTTGCAACTTACTGCCACGTTTTTCTGATGGATATTGCTGCAGGCATTCTCTGGAAATCCAGGCAGTGCGCCATTGATGGTGTAATCATAACATCAATAGAGAATGATACCGTGCTTGGCCAAGGAGAGTGGGACCCGCCAGGAGGCTGGGAATCTTTTAAGCTCGATCTTAAAACGGGTATCCTGATTTGAAAAAGGAGTTACCCTCACAGTAATTGCTAAAAGCGGATTTTGCTAGCATCGCAATATCATAATTTATGGGGACAAGTCAGGTTGACCTGCTCCCATTTGATTAATACACCTAGGTTTAACTAGCTCTTCATGGTACTGAGAACAACCGCTAAGTCTGCTTCTCGCTCATAGCGGACATTGTTTTTGACAGTCCCTGCTTCATTCGTTCGGGCGCACTACTGCTCTATAACTGCGGTCGCAATTAATTCTTTAAAGGGAAATCTGATGAAAGCAGGACTGCTTTCACTGGTTTTGCTGGCTACCACGCTGCTTACCGGTTGGGATGCTGGCGCGAAGGGTATTGATTGGTATAAAGCGCATGACGCGGAGCGCAAAGCTAAATATGAGGAATGCACGAAAGCCTTTGATCCACGCGATACCGAAGACTGCCGCAATGCGATTGATGCCACTGTCCACGGCGGCTCTTTTACAAAGAGTCCTAATAAAAGTTGGTAAATTCAGGCGAGCCGCCGCCTGGCGGTTTTTTATGCCTTTCTGCGGGCACAGGTAACGTCCCTCCAGTCAGCCACTCAAAGGCAGATGCCGGGCACAATTGACATTGTTCTCCCAAAAAGCAATAGTTAATTTTTAGAATCAAGTGGATCTACTATATTCGCACATAAGGAATGGAGTTCTCATGTCATATAGCTGCTATTTACTTCTCAATCGGCGTGAAATGACCAGCCTGAGCTGCCCTGGTATTGGTACATTTCCTGCTTTTTCTGGTCAAAAAGAAGGCCGCAATAATCCAGAAAAAACAAACGTACCTGATATAGGCCCAATAGTTCGTGGCCGTTACTTTATTGTAGAACGACCTTCAGGTGGAAGATTGGGGCCGTTTAGAGAACGCTTGTTGAAAGACATATACGGTACGGATCGTTCAACATGGTTTGGACTATTTCGTGACGATGGAAAAATCGATGACTACACGTTTGTACAAGGCATCAGGCGGGGCAATTTCCGTCTGCACCCTATTGGGCCATTAGGGCTGAGTGAAGGCTGCATCACACTTCAACATCCTCTTCAGTTCAATTACATGCGCGACATGTTCCTTAAATCTGGCCCAACGCTTAACATCCCGGGCAGCCAGCTCAAAGCCTATGGAACGGTAAAGGTATACTAACGATGCGCTTTATTTTAACTATTTTTCTGTTTGTTTTTTGCGCGATTGCTATTTCAAAAGCTATTGCTGTCATAGTGCCGGTAACATTCTTTTATGCCATCGCAGGATTTTTCAATATTAATGGCGATGAGGCAACCATCGACTTTGTACTCTCAGCCAACATCCTTATTTCTGTCATTATGTCTGTTGCGCTTTTATGGGTGCTGAAAGCTTTTTTCAAAAAGCATTAAACAGGACGATATGAGTACCATGGATTAGAGAAGTCAGTCTGCTAACCATAGTGAACGCTACAATCAACACCGTATCCGGTTAACTTTATGGGGCAGTGCATCGCGCTCCTTCGCTGCATCCACCCGTTACTGTAAGAGCATTATCAGACCGTGATGGTATGAGTATGCTGCCAGATGGGCCTCTGCTCCCGCCAATTGCGCCTGCTGTACTCTTCACCACCCCTCCAACTCCCACACTTTGAGACTATTACCCTTGTCTCAGATAGCCGCAGCCAGGATCCTGCTCTATTCTCGGGGAAAATGGATTCCTCCAGGCTTTGTCGAGGCACTATGACGTACAAATCCCTGATTGCTGAAGTCCACAATCAGCAGCGCACCCTGACCGCTATTGTCGAACAGGATGAGCGCACTGCCTATTTTTACATCTGGCCAACCGACCTGTTCCGCAGCCAGTATGCGGTACGCGGCTGCTGGCTACGAAACCTGCTGCCGGCACCGGCGCAGGAAGATCGCGAGGCGATGGAGCAGGGCATAGCGCCGCTGCTCAGCGCCGAGTATTGCCGTAATCTGGAAGCGGAACCCGCGCTGGATCCAGCTGGTCTGCAGGTGCTATGGGAGCCGAGCGATGATGGCGCGGCGCTGTGGTATTACGGCCAGCTGCTGGCGGTGATCCCCGGCTGGAGTCTCTATCAGGAGAAGCAGGTGAGCTTCTCTGCAGGCTGCATCAAAAAGAACCGGCTGACGGCACCGCTGGGGTCGGCATCAACCAATGACTACTACGCCCGTGCGGAGCATCAGCGTCAGTTCTGGCGCGAATGGCACGACGGCAGCGAGTGGGATAAGGTGCAGAACGATCTGATGGCCTGCTATCAGGCGCGCTTTGGCGAGTCAGTGAAGTATTACGCTATCGATCAGGGCAGCTGGCCGCCGATGGCAATCTCCCAGCACTGGCATCAGGGCGTCTGGTATTTCCTGACCATCGGCATGAGCATTCGGCCGATGCCGCAGGTCGATTATCTGTTTGATGAGCTGGCGCCGCAGTATCGCCGCATTGAACTGGGTATGGCGGTTGACGGTGAAGTCATGACCGAAGGCAACGCGGTGCAGATGGCCAGCGCGCTGGCGGAGTTCGTGCATCTGCCGTGGGCGCGGCTGACCTGGCTGGGCGAGGGCCATACGCTGGCGTCGGAAGTGGCCCCCGTCGGCTTTGAAAGCTTCCTGCTCGCCAATGAGCTGGCAACCGATCAGGCGCAGTTCTCGCTGCCAAAACGCGACGGCGATCGCCCGACTCTGCTCTGGACTACGCCGATTACTGAAGCGGAGCGGCAGTTCGCGCAGGCGGATGAACATGGCGGTCAGAAGTTACGGGAATTGTTAACGGCGGATGGCAATAATCACATCTTCCGCCCGCGCCAGCAGGTCGTCAGTTCAGAAGAGTAGGCCAGCAATAATGCGGCTGTTCGCCCATTCCCCGGCGCCCGCCGGGGATGTGATAGTTTCCATATGAAATTAAATTTTTACAAAAATCAAACATTTCTCAAATATGTGATCCTGCTCATCTCAAGTTCCCGCTTGCCGCGCCGTTAAACCCGATCAGGCAATCGCGCCGCACCAGGTTCAGGGGAACGAAGATGTTTAAAACAACACAATCCCGCTTCACCGCAACAATGATCGCGTTCTTTGTTGCGCTTTTACTCGTTACAGTCTGGGTTATTAATCAGTTTGTCGCGCCACAACTGGTGGATAGCGAAAGCCGTCTGGTTCGCTATCAGGTGGATTCGCTGGCTTCCGGTATCGTTGAACAGATGAACCGCGTTCAGGCCCAGCAGCGCGCCATTACCGAAGCCGCATCTGTCATGGACAGCGCCACCATCGACACCCTATTACCGACGCTGGTTAACCAGTATCAGGACAGCAATGTGTTTGGTGGCGGGATCTGGCCACTGCCAAATCGTCGTGACCCGGCCAAAGAGAAGGACAGCAGCTTCTTTGCCCGTAATGCCAGCAATGAACTGCAGGTGAACACCTACTGGAACTCCGACGCGGCTGACAAATACTGGGAGCAACCCTGGTACAAAGATGGCATGGCCGCTCCGAAAGGCCAGTGTGCCTGGGCAAAAGCCTATCAGGATGCCGCCAGCCCGCAGCCGCGTACCAACTGTGCTATGGCCATCTACAAAAACGGCACGGCCTGGGGTGTCGCCACCATCGACGTGACGCTGGGGTTCTTTAACCAGCTGGCGAAGCAGATGGGTGAAACCATTCAGGGCAACGTCCTGATCGTCGAAGCCGACGGTAAAGTCGTGGGCAATGGCGCACTGGTGAATGCCGCACCGAAGCTGGAGAACCTGGCTGACGTGCAGATGCCGATGGCAGCACCGCTGAAAACGCTGCTTAACGGTGTTGGCAATCAGCCGCTGGAAACCACCTATGACAGCAGTGAAGGCGAGCAGACGCTGTTCGTGCAGGCCATTCCAGGCAGCCCGTGGTATCTCGCCAGCAGCCTGCCAACCAGCCTGCTTAAAGCGCAGTCGCACAACATGCTGACCCGCCTGGGTCTGGTGCAGATCCCTCTGGCGGTGATCCTGCTGCTGGTGTCGCTGGGCTTTGTCCGCGCCATGATGAAACGTCTTAACGTGCTGAACAGCAACATTGAAGCGCTGTCGACCGGTGGTGCGGATCTGACTCAGCGTCTGCCAGCCAGCAACAGCCCGGAATTCAACGCCGTCGCGCAGAGCTTTAACCAGTTCATCAGCTATCTGCAGGGGCTGCTCCAGCAGGTGGGCGACAGCGCGCTGGCGATCACCGCCGCGTCGCGGGAAATTGCCAGCGGCAACGCTAATCTCTCTTCCCGTACCGAAGATCAGGCCAGCTCGATTGTAGAAACGGCCGCGTCGATGGAGCAACTGACCGGCACCGTGCGTCAGAACGCCGATAACGCCACCCACGCTAACCAGCTGGCGGGTGATGCCTCGCAGGTAGCCGCACGTGGCACCGAAGTGGTCCGTCAGGTGGTCACCACCATGGGCGAGATTCATCACTCATCCCGTAAAGTGGTCGATATCATCAGCGTGATCGACAGCATCGCATTCCAGACCAATATCCTGGCGCTGAACGCCGCAGTAGAAGCCGCACGGGCCGGTGAACAGGGTCGCGGTTTTGCGGTGGTGGCATCGGAAGTGCGCAACCTGGCACAGCGTTCAGCCAACTCGGCGCGTGAGATTAAAAAGTTAATCGAAGAGTCGGTGGCGAACATCGATACCGGCAGCGCGCTGGTCGAGCAGGCGGGTCAGACCATGGATGAGCTGATGAAGGGCGTGAGCAGTGTGACAACGCTGATGAGTGAAATCATGTCAGCCAGCCGCGAACAGAGCCTGGGCATCGAACAGGTTAACGTTGCGATTACTCAGCTGGATGGCACTACGCAGCAGAACGCCGTGCTGGTGGAGCAGGTTTCTGCTGCCGCGCAGGCGATGGAATCGCAGAGCACCCAGCTTGAGCGGGTGGTTCAGAGCTTCCGACTGTAATCCCTCTCCAGGCCAGCCTTGCTGGCCTGATTTTCTCTCTGCTTCATCCGCTTATCTCCGCCTGACCCGGGTAAAAAATCCTCGATGATCCGCCCAAACCGATAATTCTGTGCCAGAATAGTTGGGAATAATCTCAAGGAAACGCCATGTCTGCTATTGAAGTTATCCTCGTTGACCACCTCGATCGTCCCACCGGCAAGATGGAAAAGCTGGAAGTGCATGAAAAAGGATTACTGCACCGCGCGGTGACGGTCTACGTCTTCAATTCCCGGCAGGAGCTGTTGCTACAACGGCGTGCCAGCGATAAATATCATTGTGGTGGCTTGTGGAGTAATACCTGCTGTGGTCATCCTTATCCCCATGAATCAACCCGCGACGCCGCCGAGCGCCGCTTGCGTGAAGAGATGGGGATGGTGGTGACGCTGACGCCGGTGTTTGAGCTGAGCTACAACCTGAAACTGAGCAATGGCCTG
Organism: Pantoea sp. CFSAN033090; assembly: GCF_001264395.1. Taxonomy (NCBI): domain Bacteria; kingdom Pseudomonadati; phylum Pseudomonadota; class Gammaproteobacteria; order Enterobacterales; family Erwiniaceae; genus Pantoea; species Pantoea sp. CFSAN033090. Next base: position 112,788 of record NZ_LGYX01000004.1, read on the forward strand.
ACTGAACATGAGTATGGTCACGTCTTCTTTGCCGTCTGCGACAGCCTGCCGCAGCTGAATCCGCAGGAAGCGGATGCCTGGGATTATCGCCCGATGGCGCTGATTGAGCAGCAGATGCAGCAGCAGCCACAGCAGTTCACACCGTGGTTTTTGCACACCTTCCCGCGCATCCCGGACTATCTGGAGCAGTTTCCTTTCCCGCAAGTCACCGCATAAAAAAACCGCACTAAGGTGCGGTTTCAATGCTGGCCGGAGAAGTCGGGCCGGTGTAAACAATGCGCCAGGGTTATGAGCCCGTTTGCTCCCTGAGCCTGCGCGCTATCCACGCCCTGACCATTGATTATCGCTGCAGCTCGAAATCTTCCGCATCCACATCATAACCCGACGGTTCCCAGCGGATCGCCAGCAGCGCCAGCAGGCCCGCCAGTGGTGCCAGGAAGATCACCCAGAACACGCCGGTGCCCAGCGCCGCGACCAGCACCGGAAACAGAAACAGCGAAACGGTAGAGCTGCCGCGCATCAGCGTCTGGTTAAAGCCGACACCCACGCCGCGCAGCGACGTCGGATAGCTCAGCGACGCAAAAGTCATGGTATGGGAGCCAGGCCCGAATCCCTGTCCAAACAGGAACAGCGCCAGCATGCCGATCGCCAGCGCGGCTTCCTGGCCGCCTTCCGGACGACCAATCAGCGCCAGCCCGAGCAGCGCCACGCACTGACAGGCATAACCCGCCACCGACATCTTCCACGCCCCGAGGCGCGGCACCAGTCGCACCGCCAGTATCCCGCCGACAAAGGCGAACAGCAGATTCAGCGCCAGCGACACCAGAATGGTGGTAAGCATTGACTGGGCAAAGAAGCTGGAGATGATCACCGGCAAGCCAAACGCCACCGCGTTATAAGCAAAAGATGAGGCAATGGAAGTGATGGTCGCCAGCAATGTACGGCGGCGATAAACACCCTGTAACAGCGCGCCATAGTTACGCCAGCTCGCCTTGCGCACCGGCATGGCAGGCGTCAGCGCGGCGTCGGGTGCCACCTGGGCATTAATACTCCACGCACTGCGTAAAATCGCCGCGGCACCTTTCAGGTCGCCCTGATTCGCCGCCCAAACCGGGGATTCGCTCATGTAACGGCTACGGATGGCGATGATGATAATCGCCGGAACGGCACCAAAACCGAGGATTAGACGCCAGAGCCAGTCGGTGTGGCTTTCGGGTAACACGGCATAGAGCAGCAGCACCAGCAGATAAGAGATGCTGATCGCCGCATACCAGGTTGGGCACCACATCGCCACACTGGCCGCTTTATTCCCCTTGCCACGCAGTCTGGAAAACTCCGCCAGAAACGCCATCGCCACCGGCAGATCGATTCCGACCCCCAGACCCATCACAAAACGCGCGCCGGCCAGCACGTACTCATTGGGGGCAAACGCACAGGCGATAGCCGCCACCACGAAAAAGAACATATCGGCCATAAACACCCGATAACGGCCAATTTTATCCGTGAGATAGCCGCCGATCAGTGCGCCGATAATGGCCCCGAAGGTGATTGCCGAGGCGACCATGCCGGTGCCGGTCGGGGTGAGATTGAATTCGCGCGTGATGTCTTTGATGCCAAAGGCCAGCGCACCCAGGTCGTAGGCGTCAAGGAAGACGCCCCCCAGCGCAATCGCCACCACAATGCGGGCATTATTACGGGCGCTGTCGCCACTGTTCACTAATCGGGAGACGTCAGCTGCGCTGCGGATCCACTGTGTTTCGCCACCGGGCGAACTCCCTGCTGTTGCCACATGGGCGGAAGAGGTCAGGTCGGACATGATGTTGTGCGTCTTTTATTATAAAAACAGATTTCCGAGGATAGCCGTTTAGACGCCCAGACGTAAATTCATTTCGGTTATATGAGATGAATTTATAATCTCAAATCGTTATCAATTTGCGATAAAGTCAGCTACATCGCCGCTGCGCCAGGCTACGCTTTTAAGGCAGATAATTTCCGCTGCACGCCTTGCCAGCCTCCCGCAGAGTGGCAGGAGGGCAGCCTGAACGCGCAGGCGCACAACGCCTTGTTAATCATCACGCACGAACAAAACGTAAAAACAACACACTGCGATAAGGAAAAAGCCATGGTCAGAATTCGGGGTTGGATGGGCGTCAGCGCTTTGCTGCTCAGCATGGGGATAGCACAGGCGGCGGACCCGGTGCGGGTCGGCTCGAAAATTGATACCGAAGGTTCACTGCTGGGCAATGTGATTCTTCAGGTGCTGGAAAAGCACGGGGTAAAAACCGTCAATAAAATTCAGCTCGGCACCACGCAGGTGGTGCGCGGTGCCATCACGGCGGGCGAACTTGATATCTATCCGGAATATACCGGCAACGGTGCATTTTTCTTCAATGATGAGAAAGACAGCGCCTGGAAAAATGCCACCGAAGGCTACGAGAAAGTGAAGAAGCTGGATGCGGAGAAAAACCATCTGGTCTGGCTGACGCCCGCTCCGGCCAATAACACCTGGACCATCGCTGTGCGAAAAGATCTGGCTGAAAAAAATCAGCTCAACTCTCTGGCGGACCTCAGCGCCTGGCTGAAAAAAGGCGGCACCTTCAAACTGGCGGCCTCAGCAGAATTTATTGAACGCAGCGATGCCTTACCCGCCTTTGAAAAAGCCTATGGCTTTGACCTCAAGCAGGACCAGCTGCTGTCGCTGGCTGGCGGCGATACCGCTGTTACCATCAGCGCAGCGGCACAGCAGACTTCCGGCGTAAACGCGGCGATGGCGTACGGCACCGACGGTCCGGTGGCGGCATTAGGTCTGCAGACGCTCAGCGATCCTAAAGGGGTTCAGCCGATTTATGCGCCGACGCCGGTGATCCGTGAATCGGTACTCAAAGCCTATCCACAGATTGCAGAGTGGCTCAAGCCGGTGTTCAGCGCGCTTGACGAGAAGACGCTGCAACAGCTCAACGCCAGAATCGCGGTCGACGGTCAGGATGCCAGCAGCGTAGCGACCGAATGGCTGCAGCAGAAAAAGCTGCTGTAACCGATGCAGATATCGCGGGAAGCGATACGCCGTCCGGTTGAGCAGCCGGTGGCACTGCTGCTGCTGACGCTGCTGAGTCTGGCGCTGGTGGCATTGCCGTTTCTGAACTTCGCCCCGAACCGTCTGGTAGCGGGTGAACCGCTGATGGGCTGGCAGATTAGCCGCTTCGGGCTGTTGCTGCTACCGCTGGTGACGCTGTGGCTGCTGCTGTGGCGGCAGCCGACCCGCATCACGCTGATGCTGGCGCTGCTGGCGGCAGAACTGATGCTGGCGGCGATTATCTGGCTCAGCGGTCATCAGGCCACTTTACTCAGCCAGCAGGGCAGCCGTCTGGCGCGCACCAGCTTTGCCAGCGGATTGTGGTGCAGCGGCGCGCTGATCCTGCTGCTGATCACCGATCAGGTGCGGCAACTGACCCGCCATCGGCTGGCACAGCTGCTGCTCAATCTGCAGGTCTGGCTGTTGCCGCTGCTGCTGCTGTTCAGTGGCCAGCTCAGCGATCTCTCCCTGCTGAAAGAGTATGCCAACCGCCACGCGGTGTTTGATGCCGCGCTGAGCCGTCATCTCACCCTGCTGACGGGCACGGTGGTGCCTGCGCTGATGATTGCGCTGCCGCTGGGCGTCACGCTGTTCCGGCGGCCTGGCTGGCAGGGCGGGGTGTTCGGTGTGCTGAATGTGATTCAGACTGTGCCCTCGGTGGCGCTGTTTGGTCTGCTGATTGCGCCGCTGGCCGGACTGGCTCAGCAGTTTCCGTGGCTCGGCGACTGGGGCATCAGCGGCATTGGGATGGCTCCGGCGCTGATCGCGCTGGTGCTTTACGCCCTGCTGCCGCTGGTGCGCAGCGTGGTGGTGGGGCTGCAACAGGTGCCGCACGAGGTGCGTGAGAGTGCACGTGGCGTCGGCATGAGTGGCTGGCAGCAGTTTATTGCGGTGGATGTGCCGCTGGCGCTGCCGGTCTGGCTGGCGGGCCTGCGGGTAGTGGTGGTGCAGACGCTGGGCATGGCGGTGGTTGCGGCGCTGATTGGCGCGGGCGGCTTTGGCGCGATTATTTTCCAGGGACTGCTAAGCAGTGCGCTTGATTTGGTGTTGCTGGGTGTGATCCCGGTGATTGCGCTGGCGGTGGTCATCGATGCGCTGTTCCGCCTGCTGATCTCACTGCTGGAGAGAAAAGATGATTGAGTTTGACGGCGTTTCCCGCGCGTTTAACGGTAAAGCGGCGGTGAAAGATCTGTCGTTACAGGTGGCGAAAGGGGAATTTTGCGTGCTGCTTGGCACCTCCGGTTCGGGCAAATCGACCACCCTGAAGATGATCAACCGGCTGGTGGAGTTTGACAGTGGTGAAATCCGCTTTGCCGGAGAGTCGATTCGCCAGCTCGATGCCCGCACGCTGCGGCGGCGCATGGGTTACGCCATCCAGTCGATTGGCCTGTTCCCGCACTGGACGGTGCGGAAGAATATCGCCACGGTGCCAGTGCTACTGGGCTGGCCCCGGGCACAAATCAATGAACGTATCACGGCGCTGCTGGCGCTGCTGAATCTCGATGCGCAGCTGCTGGACCGCTATCCGCATCAGCTCTCGGGTGGGCAGCAGCAGCGCATCGGCGTGGCGCGGGCGCTGGCGGCGGATCCGGAAGTGTTACTGATGGATGAGCCGTTTGGCGCACTCGATCCGGTGACGCGCGGGGTGCTGCAACAGGAGATGTTGCGCATTCATCAACTGTCGGGCCGCACCATCGTGCTGGTGACGCATGACATCGACGAAGCGCTGACGCTGGCAGACCGTATTGTGCTGATGGATAACGGCGAGATTGTTCAGCAGGGCAGGCCAGTCGAGCTGCTGACCCAGCCGAAAAATGATTTTGTGCGCGACTTCTTTGGTCGCAGCGAAATGGGGGTACGGCTGCTGTCGCTGGAGCAGGTCGGTAATGCCGTGCGGCGCGGCGAGTGGCTGCCGGGCGAACCGATCGCTGCGGCACTGACGCTGCGCGATGCCCTGTCGCAGTTTATCGCCCGGCGTACCGATAAACTGCCGGTCATCGACGATCAGCAGCGGCCGCTGGGCGTGCTCCACTTTGGCGATCTGCTGCAACTGCGCGAGGATTTAACATGCGCAGGCTAAGGGATCCGCTGCTGTGGCTGGTGCTATTCTACGGCGCGCTGCTGACCCTGATGCCTTACAGCGGGCCGCTGTTTCACCGCTGGTTTCCCGAACTGGCGCGACCATTCTATCAGCAGGAGAGCTTCTGGCAGCTGACGCTGGCGCATCTGTTTCTGGTGATCACCGCCAGCCTGCTGGCGATTGTGCTTGGCATTGGCAGTGGTGTGCTGGTGACGCGGCGGGCGGGGCGGGCCTTCCGGCCGCTGATGGAAACCATTGTGGCGGCAGGGCAGACGATTCCGCCGGTGGCGGTGCTGGCGATTGCGGTGCCGGTGATGGGATTTGGCGCCTGGCCCGCGGTCGTGGCGCTGCTGCTCTATGGATTGCTGCCGATTTTACAGGGGACGCTGGCGGGTATTGATAGCGTACCGGCCAGCAGTCGGGAGATCGCCATCGGGGTCGGCATGAGTAGCTGGCAGCGACTGTGGCAGATTGAGCTGGCGCTGGCTGCGCCGGTCATCATCGCCGGGATACGCACCTCGGTGATCATCAACATCGGCACCGCTGCCATCGCCTCGACGGTCGGCGCGAAAAGTCTGGGATCGCCGGTGATTATCGGCTTAAGCGGCTTTAATACAGCCTATGTCATTCAGGGAGCATTACTGGTGGCGCTGCTGGCGATAGTCAGCGATCGCCTGTTTGAACGCCTGCAGCGCTGGCTTAGCGTGAGTGAACGATGAGAGAGTATCCCACCAGCATCAGACCGCCGGTGCCGCCTGCCGCCATAATAAAAAACAGCGTAGCGAAGAAAGCTTTTTTACAGTTCATGGGTAAAACCTGAGCTCGTTAATAGTGAGGCGGGGATAATAGCGCGCGCAAGGCAGCAGGCAAAGTGCCCGGCGTGCGTTTTTGTTATCAGGCGGGATCGTGCAACCGCACGGCATAGCCCTGTTCCTGCCAGTGTGACAGCTGTTCCTGCTGGCGGCGGGTCAGTTTTTTACCGGTAAAGACAAACATATTCATGCCGGGAAAGAGTTCAGGACGCGGTAAATCCAGCGGTTCTGCCAGCACATCAATCCGCCAGCCATGCTGCGACAGACGCCAGCCTTCCAGCCAGATTCGGGTACGATCGTCGATACCCCAGCCAATAATCAGCGCATCTTTACCCGATTTTTTGCGGCTGCCGGTCAGGCAGAACGCGACATAATCGATCAGCAAACCATCCAGCAGACTGCACATGGTGCGGGCGGTGTTCTGATCCAGACTCAGCTTCTGGCGCACCGGCATAAAAACATGATCGATCAGCGCATCAATCGGATGTTCGCGACCAATCGCGGCAATTTTATTACGAAGTTTAGCGGGTCTGACGTGACGCAGGACGCTGATCAGCTCATCCTGGAGTGTGGTCCAGCCGTCATGGGCATCAACATCGCCACCTTCCAGCAGTGCCTTAACTTTACCGACCGGCACGCCGCTTTCAATCCAGCGCATGATCTCTTCGATGCGATGAACATCTTCTTCGTCAAACTGACGATGTCCGCCTTCGGTACGTTGCGGCTTCAGTAAGCCATAACGACGCTGCCAGGCGCGCAGTGTGACTGGGTTTATGCCACAGCGCTCGGCGACGTCACCGATACTGTATAAGGTCATAAATTCCTCTTTCGATTGGTCTGAGTGCAATTACCATAACGAAGCCGACTAAGTTGTACAATACATTTCTCGATGTACAACTTGACTGATACGTCGTTTCTCCGTTATATCTCATATAAGAGAATTATTCCCAAATATGAGAAATCATCATGTCAGAGCTGAATACGGAGCAACGACTGGCGGTGAGGCTGGCAGAATTACGCCTGCAACGCGGCTGGTCGCTGGATGAACTTGCTGTCGCAACGGGCATCAGTCGTGCGTCATTATCGCGCATTGAACGAAGCGAGACCAGCCCTACTGCTGCGCTGCTTAACCGTCTGTGTGTTGCCTACGGATTAACGATGTCGCGCCTGCTCAGTGAAGTGGAGGAGGAGTCCAGTTTGCTGATCAGAGATGACCAGCAGCCCGTGTGGCAGGATGAATCCAGCGGATTTATTCGCCGGAATGTTTCACCTCCTGCGCTTCATTTCCGATGCGAACTCGTTGAGGGCAAATTACGGCCTGGTGCACGTATAGATTACGATGCGCCACCCATTCAGAGTCTGGAGCAGCATATCTGGCTACGCGAGGGCGGCCTCACCGTCACGATGGGGGCGCAGCAGTGGGCGCTGAAGCCCGGTGATTGCTTACGTTTTCATCTGGTCGGGAAATCGGCTTTTGAGGCGCACCTGACTGACGGCGCGCGCTATTTACTGGTGGTGGCGAAACCATGATCGATTACACAATACTTCGCGCCGACGAAGCACAACCGCAATTGGATGAACTCACAGCGGTGCTGCAGGCCTGTGTGGCAGACGGCGCCAGCGTCGGCTTTATTGATGCTGAAGACGAAGAGGTGATAACGCGATTCTGGCAGCAGCGGATCGCCGCTCTGGCAGACGGCGACAGCGAACTATTCGTTGCGCGGCAGCACGGTCGCATCGTGGGCACTGTCATTCTCAGTGGCAGCGCCATGCCTAATGGCCGACACCGGGCGGAGATCAGCAAATTGCTGGTGCATCCGCAGGCGCGCCGTCAGGGCATCGCGCGTGAGCTGATGCAGCGCGCTGAGCAGCAGGCCCGTGCGCAGGGCAAAACGCTGCTGGTGCTGGATACGCGCAGCGGCGATGTCGCCAGCGATCTCTATCGCTCGCTGGGCTGGCAGGTGGCGGGGTCGATCCCGTTTTATGCCGAATCCACCGCGGGCGTGCTGGATGCCACCACCTATATGTACAAAGTGCTGGCGTAGCCAGCCGCTAGCTCATGCGGCTGGCCTTTCTTCGTGCCGGACCGGCCTGGGTTGACGGGCTGCCCGCACGACCCTGAAACGGGCAACTGCTGAAATTTACGACGTCGCACGAAAAATTCGGCGCGAAAGCTGACGCCAACAGGATACTGTGTAAAAATACAGGCCATATTTTCGGTGTGGTAACGCAAATCATGGCCCTGACAGCCGCAGTAAAAAGCCAGATAGCGCAATGGTATAAAGCGCTTCAGGAGCAGGTGCCTGACTTCATCCCACGTGCGCCGCAGCGCCAGATGATCGCCGAAGTGGCGAAGTGCCTGGCGGGCGACGATTCGCGCCATCTGGCGGTTGAAGCGCCAACCGGCGTGGGCAAAACCCTCTCTTATCTGATCCCGGGCATCGCGGCCAGCCGCGCCCAGGAGAAGCGGCTGGTGATCAGCACCGCCAACGTGGCGCTGCAGGATCAAATCTTCACCAAAGATCTGCCGCTGCTGAAAAAAATCATTCCCGATCTCACCTTTACTGCCGCCTTTGGCCGCGGGCGCTATGTCTGTCCGCGTAATCTGGCGGCGATGGCGGCCGATGACGATGAGCAGGGCGATCTGCTGCTTTATCTGGACGATGACGCCGTCAGCAGCACTAAAGAGGAGCAGACGCAGTGTGGCCGGTTGCAGAAATCGCTGGATCGCTATCAGTGGGACGGCCTGCGCGATCACAGCGACGAGAACGTCAGCGACAGCCTGTGGCAGCGGCTTTCCACCGACAAAGCGAGCTGCCTTGGCGCACACTGTCGCTGGTATCGTGAATGCCCGTTCTTTGTGGCGCGGCGCGAAATCGAGCAGGTCGATGTAGTGGTGGCGAACCATGCGCTGGTCATGGCAGCAATGGAGAATGAGTCGGTGCTGCCACCGGCAAAAAACCTGATGCTGGTGCTGGATGAAGGGCATCACTTGCCGGAAGTGGCCCGCGATGCGCTGGAGATGAGCGCCGACATCACGCCGGGCTGGAGCAGCCTGCAGCTCGACCTCTTTATCAAGCTGGTAGAGAGCATTATGACGCAGATGCGGCCAAAATCGCCGCCGCCGCTGGCTAACCCGGAGCGGCTGAAAGCGCACTGCGATGAGCTGCGAGAACTGCTGACGATTACCGCTCAGGCGCTGAATCCGCTGCTGCCACCGCATAATCAGCCGGGCGAATTCCGCTTTGTGCTGGGGGCGTTGCCCCAGGAGTTGCTGGATCTCTGCGCCCGGCTCTTTAAGCTCAGCGATGCGCTGCGCGGCCTGAGTGAAGGTTTGATTAATGCGCTGAGCGAGCAGACCGGCAAGGTGGATGTGGTGCGACTGCATCGCAATCTGCTGCAGCTCAATCGCCAGTTTGGCTGGTTTGAATCGGTCAGCAAACTGTGGCGGCTGGCGGCGATGGAAAAAGCCTCTGGCGCGCCGGTGTCGAAGTGGATCACCCGCGAGCTGCGCGAAGGTCAGGCGCACCTGCTGTTTCACTGCGCTGGCATCCGCGTCAGCGACCAGCTGGAGAAGATGCTGTGGCGTAAAATTCCGCACGTGGTCGTGACCTCCGCCACGCTGCGATCGCTTAACAGTTTCAACCGCCTGCAGGAGATGTCGGGACTCAGCGAGAAGGCGGGCGACCGCTTTGTGGCACTGGACTCCCCGTTTAACCACGTGGAGCAGGGCAAGCTGGTGATCCCGCAGATGCGCTATGAGCCGCTGATGACGCACGAAGCGGAGCATATCGCGGAGATGGCCAGTTTCTTCCGGCAGCAGATGGCGGAGAAAAAGCACAAAGGCGTGCTGGTGCTGTTTGCCAGCAACCGGGCGATGCAGCAGTTTGTCGCCTGTCTGCCCGACCTGCGCCTCTCAATGCTGGTTCAGGGCGATCAGCCGCGCAGCCGCCTGGTCGATCTGCATCGTCAGCGCGTCGCCAAAGGGGAAATCAGCATCCTGATTGGCCTGCAGTCGTTTGCCGAAGGGCTGGATCTTAAAGGCGATCTGCTGAGTCAGGTGCATATCCATAAAATCGCTTTTCCCCCGGTAGACAGTCCGGTAATTTTGACCGAAGGCGAGTGGCTGAAAAGCCTGAAACGCTATCCGTTTGAGGTGCAGAGCTTACCCAGCGCCTCTTTTACCCTGATTCAACAGGTCGGACGCCTGATTCGCAGCCATCAATGTTATGGCGAAATCGTTATTTACGACCGCCGCCTGCTGAGCAAATCTTACGGCAGCCGGCTGTTAGCGGCGCTGCCGATCTTCCCGATTGAGCAGCCGGAAACGCCAGAGCCGGCAGCGATACCGGCCACCGTGGTGCCAAAAAACACGGTGCGTAAACGACGTCCCACGCGGCGCTGAGCCGCGCACTTAACCGGAAGCGAGTGATGGAACTGAATAAAATCATTAAAGAGATTGGTCGCGGTAAAAATCATGCCCGCGATATCGACTTTGATACTGCCGTGGCGCTCTATGGCGCGATGCTGGCGGGCGAGGTGCCGGACCTGGAGCTGGGCGGCATTCTGATTGCGCTGCGTATCAAAGGCGAAGGCGAAGCGGAAATGCGCGGCTTTTATCAGGCGATGCAGGCGCAGATGATGCAACTGCAGGCGCCGGAAAACCGCCCGATGCCGGTTGTGATCCCCAGCTACAACGGAGCACGCCGGCAGGGCAATCTCACGCCGTTGCTGGCGCTGCTGCTGGTAAAACTTGGCTTCCCGGTGCTGGTGCATGGCGTCAGCGACGACGCGACGCGCATCACCAGTGAAGCGGTGTTTGCCGCGCTGGGTATTACCCCCGTCACCACCGCAGAGGCGGCGCAGGCAAAACTCGATCAGGGCGAACTCGCCTTTATCACCATCGATCATCTCTGCCCGCCAATGGCGAAACAGCTGTCGCTGCGCTGGCGAATGGGCGTGCGTAACAGCGCGCATACGCTGGCAAAACTGGCGACCCCGTTTGCCGAACGTGCGGCGCTGCGTCTGTCGAGCGTGTCGCATCCGGAGTATGTGCCGCGTGTGGCGAAATTTTTCAGTGACATCGATGCGCCTGCGATACTGCTCAATGGCACCGAAGGGGAAGTCTATGCCAATCCACAGCGCTGCCCGGCGATCAGCATGATTCAGGGCGCAGGCGCAGAAGCGGAAGTGTGGGTTGAGCGTCAGCCCGAAGTGGCCGTTGAACTGCCGGCCGATAAGACGGCAGAGGTAACCGCGCGCTGGATTGAGCAGGTGCTGAATCAGCAGCGGCCGGTGCCCGCATCAATGCGACTGCAGCTCGCCTGCTGCCTGCGCGCCAGCGGCCAGTGCGACTCGCTGGCGGCGGCAGAGCAGCAGATCCTCGCCGCCGGTTACTGACTCAGGCTGCTGGCAGCGTCTGTTCAACCAGGTTCTGCCAGAAAGTAATGCCAATTGGCAGCAGCGCGTCGTTGAAGTCATAACGGGCGTTGTGCAGTGGGGCGGAAGGCGTGTCGCCATCCGCGCCCAGCCAGAAGTAGGCACCCGGACAGGCCTCCATCATGCAGGCAAAATCTTCAGACGCCATCGACGGATTGACCTGCCACTGAACCTGTTCGGCCCCCAGCGTCGCCAGCGCCACCTCGCGCACCTGCTCAGCCGGGGCAGCATGGTTGGCGGTCACCGGATAGCCCGGTAACCACTCAATCTCACCGCTGACGCCAAACGGACGTGGCAGGGTAGCAACAAACTCATCAATCAGCCCGCGCACTTTTTCGCGCACGCTGGTCTGCAGGCAGCGCACCGTGCCGCGCAGTACAATCTGTTCCGGGATCACGTTGATTGCTTCGCCACCGTGGATCTGCGTCACGCTGACCACCGCCGAGGCGAGCGGCGAGAGCCGACGTGACGGAATCGTCTGCAGCGCCAGAATCAGCTCAGCCGCCACCACCATTGGGTCGGCACCGCTTTCCGGCATCGCCGCGTGGCAGCTTTTGCCGTGCAGGGTAATCTCAAACGAATCCAGCGACGCCATCATGGCGCCAGGGTTAACCGCCAGTGACCCCAGCGGCAGGCCCGGCCAGTTGTGCATCGCATAGATCGCATCCATCGGGAAGCGCTGGAACAGTCCCTCTTCCACCATTTTGCGCGCACCGCCCAGGTTCTCTTCGGCAGGCTGAAAAATGAAATGTACCGTGCCGCTGAACTGGCGTGTGGCGGCCAGCTGTCGGGCGGCGGCCAGCAGAATGGCGCTGTGACCGTCGTGCCCGCAGGCGTGCATCACGCCGGGAGTGGCGGAGCGCCATTCAGTGTCGCCTTTTTCCGTAATCGGCAGCGCATCCATATCCGCACGCAGCCCGATAACAGGGCCGGGACCGTTTTCCAGCGTGCCGATCACGCCGGTGCCCGCCAGACCACGAAACACCTGCAATCCCGCCCGCTCTAACTCATCAGCGATAAACTGGCTGGTTTGCTGTTCCTGGTAACCTAATTCGGGGTGGCGATGAAACTCACGGCGCCAGCGCAGGGCATCTTCAAGCAGGGCAGGGGAAAGGGTCATGCAGAGTCGCGCTCCATACAGAATGAGAAGATTTCACTTTAGAGGTCGGGTGGCGCTGCGTCTATCGCCGGCAGGACGAAATCTGGCTATAGGCTAAATCAAAATGGAATAAGTAATAAGGAAGTGATGTCCGGGCAGGGCTTCAGAAGGGAAAAACGCGAAGAAAACGGGGCAAACCGCTGCCCGCCCCGTTCAGCGTATTACTTCTGCATCGGCAGGTTCAGTTCATGCTCTGCCGCGCAGCTTTGTGCCAGCTCATAACCCGCGTCGGCATGACGCATCACGCCGGTGGCCGGGTCATTCCACAATACCCGACCCAGACGCGCATCCGCCTCTTTGCTGCCGTCACAGACAATCACCATACCGGCGTGCTGCGAGAAGCCCATGCCGACACCACCGCCATGATGCAGGCTGACCCAGGTCGCGCCGCCTGCGGTATTCAGCAGCGCGTTGAGCAGCGGCCAGTCTGAGATCGCATCCGAGCCATCCTTCATCGCTTCGGTTTCACGGTTAGGTGAGGCAACCGAGCCGCAGTCGAGATGGTCGCGGCCAATCACCACCGGCGCTTTCAGCTCGCCGTTGCGCACCATTTCATTGAACGCCAGACCGGCAAGATGCCGTTCGCCCAGTCCCAGCCAGCAGATACGTGCTGGTAGTCCCTGGAAGGCGATGCGCTCCTGCGCCATATCCAGCCAGCGATGCAGCGTTTTGTGGTGCGGGAACAGTTCTTTGAGTTTCGCGTCGGTCTTGTAGATATCTTCCGGATCGCCGGACAGCGCCACCCAGCGGAACGGGCCTTTTCCTTCGCAGAACAGCGGACGGATGTAGGCCGGTACAAAGCCAGGGAAGTCGAAGGCGTTGCTGACACCCTCATCCAGCGCTACCTGACGGATATTGTTGCCGTAGTCCACGGTCGGGATGCCCATATGACAGAAGTCGAGCATCGCCTGCACGTGGACCGCCATTGATGCACGCGCCGCTTTCTCCACTGCCTTCGGCTGTGAGACGCGTTCCTGCTGCCAGCGCGCCAGATCCCAGCCAGCCGGCAGATAGCCATTAATTGGATCGTGTGCCGAGGTCTGATCGGTCACGATGTCCGGTTTTGGCCCTCCCGCCCGGGCGCGTTTCACCAGCTCCGGCAGGATCTCGGCGGCATTGCCCAGCAGCCCGACCGAAATCGCTTTTTTCGCCGCGGTCGCTTCGCTGATTAACGCCAGCGCTTCATCCAGCGTGGTGGCTTTGTAATCTACATAGCGGGTACGCAGGCGGAAATCGATGCGCGACTCCTGACACTCAATCGCCAGCACACAGGCCCCGGCCAGAACGCCCGCCAGCGGTTGCGCGCCGCCCATGCCGCCCAGCCCGGCGGTGAGGATCCAGCGTCCGCTGAGGTCGTTGTTGTAGTGCTGACTTCCCGCTTCCACGAAGGTTTCGTAGGTGCCCTGCACGATGCCCTGCGCGCCGATATAGATCCAGGAACCGGCGGTCATCTGGCCGTACATCATCAGGCCCGCTTTATCCAGCTCATGGAAGTGATCCCAGGTCGCCCAGTGCGGCACCAGATTGGAGTTTGCCAGCAGTACGCGGGGTGCATCCGCATGGGTGCGGAAGATGCCGACCGGCTTGCCGCTCTGGATCAGCAGGGTTTCATCCGGCTGCAGTGCCCGCAGCGAACGCAGGATCTGCTCGAAGCACTCCCAGTTACGCGCCGCCTTACCGATGCCGCCATAAACCACCAGATCTTCCGGCCGCTCGGCAACATCGGGATCGAGGTTGTTCTGAATCATGCGGTAAGCGGCTTCAATCAGCCAGTTGGCGCAGTGCAGCGTGGTACCGTGAGGCGCGCGAATTTCACGTGCCACAGCCTGAGAAAGAGTTTCGCTCATGAAAGATTCCTTAATTCAAGAAGTTGGGCGCATGCTCGGCAGCAGCGCGGTCAATGCCTGAGGCCAGTCAGTGCGACTTGCCCACTGACGCATTGCCTCGATATCGGGAGCCAGCAGGCGATCCTCCTCAAGGAAGGCGACCTGCTCGCGAATGGTGTCGATGGCCTGCTCAATCAGCGCAGAGCTTTTCAGCGGCCGGTTGAATTCAATGCCCTGTGCGGCGGCCATCGCCTCAATGCCGACTACCGCGGCGCTGTTAAAGCACATACTGCCGAGACGGCGCGCGGCGTAGGTTGCCATCGAGACGTGATCTTCCTGATTTGCGGAGGTCGGCAGACTGTCGACGCTGCCCGGATGGGCCAGCGATTTATTCTCAGAGGCCAGCGCGGCGGCGGTCACCTGGGCGATCATAAAGCCGGAGTTTACGCCGCCGTCGCGCACCAGGAAGGGCGGCAGACCCGACAAGCCGCTGTCCAGCAGCAGCGCCAGCCGCCGCTCGGAGATGGCCCCGACTTCGGCAATCGCCAGCGCCAGGATGTCCGCAGCAAAGGCCACCGGTTCGGCGTGGAAGTTGCCGCCGGAGATCACATCGCCGCTGTCACTGAACACCAGCGGGTTGTCAGAGGCCGCGTTCGCTTCGATTTCCAGAATCCGCGCCGCGTGGCTGAAGTTGTCCAGGCAGGCACCCATCACCTGTGGCACGCAGCGGATGGAGTAGGGATCCTGAACGCGGCCGCAATGCGTATGCGACAGCACTATTTCACTGCCCTCAATCAGGGTGCTGACGGCAGCGGCGACCGCAATCTGACCATGCTGACCGCGCGCCTGATGGATACGGGCGTCGAACGGTTTTAGCGAGCCTTTAATCGCCTCCAGCGACAGCGCACCGGCCATCAGACCGGCGGCAAACAGGTTTTCACCCTCAAACAGGCCGCGCAGCGCCAGCGCAGTTGAGACCTGGGTGCCGTTAAGCAGCGCCAGTCCCTCTTTCGGGCCGAGTACAAACGGCGACAGGCCCACGCTTGCCAGTCCTTCGGTGGCCGGGATCAACTCACCCCTGAGCCGGACCTGACCTTCGCCCAGCAGCATCAGCGACATGTGCGCCAGCGGTGCCAGATCGCCGGAGGCACCGACCGAGCCTTTTTCCGGGATGCAGGGCATGACACCCGCATTGAACAGCGTCAGCAGCGCCTCAACCAGTTCGATTCGCACGCCAGAGTGACCGCGTGCCAGGCTGATGATTTTGGTGGCGACCACCAGACGGGTAACATTGTCGGGCAGCAGATCGCCCAGCCCGACGCTGTGTGACAGCACCAGATTACGCTGCAGATCCGCCAGCCGACTGGCCGGGATTTGCGTCTGCGCCAGCTTGCCGAAGCCGGTATTAATGCCATACACCACGTTGCCAGAGGCGACAATCGCATCCACGGTCTGCTGCGCCGCCGCAATTGCCTGACGCGCGGGCTCATCAAGCGTCAGCGTGACGTTGCCCTGATAGATAGCGCGTAATGTGGCGAGGTCCACCTCGCCTGGCACCAGGCGCAAAACCTGAAACGAACCTGACATAGTCTACTCCTGTCTATACAAGTGTGCTGGTGTGGCTAAACTGCTCTCCTTGCCCTTATCCAGCGGAATAATACGAGTGAAACATAAGCGTTAATTCTTGTCTATGCTTGTCTATACAATCAAAGAGAGCAAGCAAGTGCCGTGCCAGGCCGATCACAAAAATCGATTGCCCGTCCGCTGTGGGTTGACTATTTAGCGCTACTCAGAGGCTGCACCATCAGGATGCGCAGGCTGCACCATTGGGGCACCGCGCAGCGTACTGGATGTATATACATTCACACGGTGAGACAGTAAACTTAGGGGACTTTCAGCATAAGGAACAGCAAATGGTTGAGCATACGGCACTGGCACAACTGGCGGCGGCAATGAGCGATGAGCCTGCCCCGATTTATCAGCGGGTGAAGCAGGCCATCGTCAGCCAGATCCGTGAAGGGTTGTGGAAAGCGAATCAGCGTGTGCCATCAGAAAGTGAACTGGTTAATGAACTGGGCGTCAGCCGCATGACCATTAACCGGGCGCTGCGTGAACTCACCAGCGAAGGCTTTCTGGTGCGGATGCAGGGCGTCGGAACCTTCGTGGCGGAGATGAAAGGCTACACCGCCATGCTGGAGGTGCATAACATCGCCGATGAGATCGCTCAGCGCGGCCATCAGCACAGCTGCAAAATTCTCGCCATCGGCCAGGACAAAGCCGATCCTGAGCAGGCGGCGGTGCTGGGCCTGACCACCGGGCAGACGCTCTATCATTCGCTGATTGTGCATTACGAAAATGATCTGCCGGTGCAGCTGGAGGACCGTCTGGTCAATCCGCTGGTCGCGCCCGATTACCTGACGCAGGATTATCAGCAGATGACGCCTTACACCTATCTGATGCGCGTTGCGCCGCTGACGGCGGGCGAGCACATTGTTGAAGCGGTGTTGCCCGATGCGCGTCAGCGTAAACATCTGTCGGTGGATGAGCACGAACCCTGCCTGCTGATTCGCCGTCAGACCTGGAGCGACACTAAAATCGTGACCTATGCGCGGCTGCTCTATCCCGGCTCACGTTACAAATTACTGGGCCGCTTCAGGGGACACGGTTAAGACGGGTAAACAGCAGCCGGGCATCGGTATCGCACGGGCTGAGTGCTGTTTCTTCATCGACCCACCACGCGCCCTGTTGTGCGGTCAGCCGTTCCCCGTCAGCCGTCTGCCAGGCGCCAGCCAGCACCCAGGCAACGCCATGCAGAGTGCTGACCGGCGTGGTCACCACCTCTACCGCTGCCTGCCATTCCCCGCGCCGCGTCATAATATTAAAATCTTCGCTGACGCTGCCCTGCAGCTTTGCCGTTAAGGCGAGTTCGCCGGCAAACGCCCAGGGCTGCTGAGGCGTCAGTAAGTGCTGCACGCCCGGCGCGGTCAGCAACACCGGATCGCCATGCAGCAGGGTAATCACCCGATCAATGTCAGGAAAGGCTGAGAAGGGACCATCCTGCGCCAGCGTCGCAATGCTGGCGCGCCAGCCGAAGCGCTCCGCGCCGGGCGGAAAGCTGATGATTTCGCGGGTCTCGCCGCCGCCGTTGCGCCAGCGGCTGACCGCCAGCTCCGCGTACGTGAACCGGGCGATCATCGCAGCGCCTCCATCGCCTGAGCAAAGCGGGCGGCACACGCCGTCTGGTGCGGATGCACCCCATCTTCTACCACGGCTTTACCCGCCACATAAACGTCCCGAATCTGATCGCGCTGCCCGGCAAAGAGCCAGCGGTTGAGGACGGCGTGCGACCCGACGCTGCCGAGCCACGCCTCATCCCGCAGCACCAGCCAGTCGGCACGTTGTCCCACCGCCAGCGTGCCCTGCTGAATGCCACACGCCTGCGCACCGCCCGCTGCTGCCTGTTGCCACAGCAGATCGCCTACCGACGGCTGGCCGGGCAGGGTAATCCGGTTGCGACGCTGGTCGCGCAGTCGCTGAGCATACTCCAGCCAGCGCAGCTCCTCCTGGGCGCTCAGCGAAACGTGACTGTCAGAGCCGATGCCCCAGCGTCCGCCCTGCGCGATGTACTCCACTGCCGGAAAGATGCCGTCACCGAGGTTGGCTTCAGTGGTCGGGCAGAGACCCGCCACTGCGCCACTGCGGGCGAGACGCGCCAGCTCACTCTCATCCAGATGGGTGGCGTGGATCAGGCACCAGCGCGCATCCACCTCAAAGCGGTTCAGCAGCCAGGCCACCGG
Organism: Pantoea sp. CFSAN033090; assembly: GCF_001264395.1. Lineage (NCBI taxonomy): Bacteria > Pseudomonadati > Pseudomonadota > Gammaproteobacteria > Enterobacterales > Erwiniaceae > Pantoea > Pantoea sp. CFSAN033090. Next base: position 130,974 of record NZ_LGYX01000004.1, read on the forward strand.
ACGCTCGCCGCTCCACGCCAGCGAGTCATTCACCTCTTTCTGCTGTTCAGCCACATGGATATGTACCGGCAGTGTCAGATCACTGGCCGCCAGCACGTCCTGCATCTGGCTTTCACTCACCGCCCGCAGTGAATGGAAACAGAGGCCACGGTTCAGCAGTGGCCTTTGCTGCTGCCACGTATCAAGCCGCGCCTGCTGTTGCAGATAGCGGTCGGTCTGCTGGATAAAACGCTTCTGACCCGCCGACGCTGGCTGGCTGCCGAAGCCGCTGTAGCTGTAGAGCACCGGCAGCAGCGTCTGGCCGATACCGGCGATCTCCGCCGCTTCAATCAGCTGTTGCAGCATCGCATCATCACTGTAGGGCGCACCCTGTGTGTCGTGGTGCAGGTAGTGAAACTCTGCCACCTGGGTGTAGCCGCCTTTCAGCATCTCGATGTAGAGCAGGGCGGCAATATCGCCCACCTGTTGCGGCGTCAGGCGCTGCACCATGCGGTACATCAGATCCCGCCACGTCCAGAAACTGTCCTGAGGATCGCCCGCCACTTCAGCCAGACCCGCCATGGCACGCTGGAAGGCGTGCGAGTGCAGGTTGGCGATTCCCGGGATCACCTCGCCGTTGAGCCGGATAGCCTGATCAGCGTGGCTATCCGGAGTAATGGAGTCGATAAAACCGGCCTGATTGACCGTGATACGCACCTGCTGCTGCCAGCCCTCCGCCAGCAGGGCACGCGAGGCAAAAAAAGTCGCCATGGTTGATCCTCATCGGATGTGGTTGTATATACATATACATACTTTGAGGCACAGTGTAAACGGCGGAGGCATGAGGCAGCGATGGCAGAAGAGATGCGCGTAGAGACGGTGTGGACCGGGGCTGACCTGGTCACCATGCGTGACGGAAAGTACCATCTTATCCCGCAGGGGGCGCTGGTGGTGCGGGCGGGCAGGCTGGTGTGGGTCGGGCCGCAGGCGGAGATGCCCGCGTTCGTCGCCGATCAGCATCATCATCTGCCGGGCGGCATCGTGACCCCGGGGCTGGTGGATTGTCATACTCACCTGGTGTTTGGCGGCGACCGCAGCCAGGAGTTTGAACAGCGCCTGAATGGCGTCAGCTATGCAGAGATTGCCGCGCAGGGCGGTGGCATCCTCTCAACCGTGCGCGCTACCCGCGCCGCCACTGAAGAGGAACTGGTGGCATCGGCTCGCTGGCGGCTTAACCGCCTGCTGGCCGAGGGCGTCACCACCGTGGAGATCAAGTCCGGCTATGGCCTGGATGAAGAGAGCGAACTGCGGATGCTGCGGGCGATTCGCCGGCTGGGAGAGAGCGTAGCCGCTGACGTCTGTGCCACCTGTCTGGCGGCACATGCTTTTCCGCCGGAGTTTAAGCACGACCCGGATGGCTGGGTTGATATCATCTGCGAACGGCTGCTGCCGCAGGTGCAGGCACTGGGACTGGCGGATGCGGTGGATGCGTTCTGCGAGCATCTCGCCTTTTCACCGCAGCAGGTGGCGCGGGTGTTTGACCGTGCAGTGGCGCTTGGCATGCCGGTGAAACTGCATGCGGAGCAGCTCTCGGCGTCAGGTGGCGCAGCACTGGCGGCGCGCTATGGGGCGCTCTCTGCCGACCACCTTGAATATGCCACCGAGGAGGATGCCAGAGCGATGGCACAACATGGCACCGTGGCGGTGCTGCTGCCTGGTGCATTTTATCTGCTGCGGGAGACGCAGCGTCCGCCGGTGGATCTCTTCCGGCGCTATGGCGTGCCGATGGCGCTGGCCAGCGATGCCAATCCCGGCACCTCGCCTGCGCTGTCGCTGCGTCTGATGCTTAATATGGGCTGTACCCTGTTTGGCATGACGCCGGAAGAGGCGCTGGCGGGCGTCACGCTGTGGGGGGCAAAAGCGCTGGGGCTGGCTGACAGTCACGGCTCGCTGGAGGCGGGAAAAGTGGCGAACTTCGTTCACTGGCCGCTGGCCCGTCCGGCAGAACTGGTTTACTGGCTGGGTGGTGAACTGCCCTGTACCGTTATCTATCGTGGAGAACCGCAATGAACCCTTTCCATTTTACCCAGGGCAGTCTGCCGCTGCTGGTCAGCATTCCCCACGCCGGTACCGAGCTGACGCCCGACGTGGAAGCCGGACTGAGTGAGGCCGCGCGCGGCTTACCCGACACCGACTGGCATATTCCCCTGCTGTATGATTTTGTGCGTGATCTCGGGGCCAGCGTGTTAATCGGCCGCTACTCCCGCTTTGTGGTCGATCTCAATCGCCCGCCCGATAACCAGCCGCTCTACACCAGCGCCACCACCGGCCTGTTCCCGGAAACCCTGTTCGACGGTACACCGACCTTTGCACCAGGCAAAACACCCGACGACACGGCGCGTCAGGGCTACATCGATCAGATCTGGCAGCCCTATCATCAGCAGATTCAACAGGAGCTGGCGCGGCTCAAAGCGCAGCATGGCTATGCGCTGCTGTTTGACGCCCACTCTATCGCCAGTGAAATTCCCCGCCTGTTTGACGGACGTCTGCCCGATATCAACATCGGCACCAACGACGGCGCAAGCTGCACGCCTGCAATGAGTGCGGCGCTGGAGGCCGTGTGCGCGGCGCAGAACGACTACAGCTGGGTGATTAACGGGCGCTTTAAAGGCGGTTACATCACCCGTGCCTACGGTCAGCCGCAGCAGCAAATTGAGGCGGTCCAGCTGGAGCTGGCGCAGCTCAACTACATGGATGAAACCCCACCTTACGCCTGGCAGCAGGCGCGTGCCGCCCGGTTGCAGAACGTGCTGAAGGCACTGATCCACGCCATGCTGGCGCAGGCTAAATCGCAATAAAACTCACCAGAGCGATGCGCCACTCCGGTGCATCGCTGCCCTGATTAAGTGCAGCGGCGGGCAGGTCGCCTGCCAGCTCACAGACTCCCGCCGCTTTTTTCCACCTCTGCAGAGCTGGCATAACCTTTGCTTGGTTGTATGTACAAGTGCAGCAGCACCGCCATCTGCGTAATAAATTCTGTCTGGCTCACAAAACGATAAAGCCGGCAATGAACTGCGCTGCGTTAACTTGTATATACATGACATATCATCCTGTGAAATTTATGTTAAATCTCGTCAGGGCGATCACCAGGCCGCTACTTTCAGGAGAACCGTATGACGTACCCTCTGACTCTTCGTCGTTTATGTCTCACTACGCTGGTTTCCAGCCTGCTGCTCTGTGGCGTCAGCGCCCAGGCCAAAGAGTGGAAGTCGATCACCATTGCCACCGAAGGCAGTTATGAACCCTGGAACCTCACCCTGCCAGGCGGCAAGCTGGGCGGTTTTGAACCGGAGCTGATGGCCGATCTCTGCCAGCGTATGGCAATACAGTGCAAGCTGGTGGTGCAGAACTGGGATGGAATGATCGCCGGTCTGAATGCCGGAAAATATGACGTGATCATGGATGCAATTGTGATCACCCCCGAGCGCAAGAAAGTGATCAATTTCACCGTGCCCTACGCCTCAACGCCCGCCACCTTCATCACGGTGAAAGGGTCGTTGCTGCCTGCCGACAATAAGATCATCAAACTCACCGACGATGAGAAAACCGTGGAGCCTGCCATCGCACCCCTGAAAGCGGCGCTGAAGGGCAAAACCATCGGTATCGCCTCCGGCACCGTCTACACGCCGTTTATCGACAAGTACTTCAAAGAGGTGGCGGATGTGCGGGAATACACCAGCTCAGCCGATGCGATCCTTGATTTGCAGGCGGGGCGTATTGACGCGGTGTTTGACGATGTGACCTTTGCGCAGTCGATGCTGGCGCGACCGGATAACCGTAACCTCAGCTTTAGCGGTCCGCAGCTGGGCGGCCCAATCTGGGGTGAGGGCGAGGCGATGGGCGTGCGCATGGCAGACAACGATCTGAAAGCCCGGCTGGATCAGGCGATCAAAGCCGCGCTGGCCGATGGCACAGTGAAAAAGCTGAGCGAGAAGTGGTTCAAAACTGACGTCACACCCTGAGTGAGGTAACTGATGATAAGCCTGCTGAGTTTTGGCCCGGAGGGCTGGGGACGGTTGATTCTGAGTGCCACGCTGACGACGTTGCTGCTCTCATTTGCCGCGCTGCTGGTCGGTGCGGTAGTGGGATCGGGCGTTGCCGCTGCAAAGTTATCCCCGCACCGCGCGGTGCGCTGGGCAGGGGAAGGCTACTCGGTGATCTTTCGTGGCATCCCTGAGCTGCTGGTGATCTACCTGTTCTACTTCGGCGGATCGGGATTGATCACGCAGATCGGACAACTGTTTGGCGCGGACGGGTTTATCGAAGCGCCGCCGTTTCTGATCGGGGCGCTGGCCATCGGGCTTATCTCCGGCTCTTACCAGGCGGAAGTCTATCGTGCCGCACGGCTGGCCCTGGCGAAAGGGGAGATCGAAGCCGCTGTCGCTATTGGTATGCCGCGCTGGCGCATCCGGCAACGCATCCTGCTGCCGCAGGTGGCGCGCTATGCGCTGCCCGGCCTGTCAAACGTCTGGCAGATGAGTCTGAAAGACTCGGCGCTGGTGTCAGTGACCGGCATTGTCGAGCTGATGCGGGCCAGCCAGATTGCGGCCGGCTCCACCCGTGATTACTTCTCCTTTTACCTGGTGGGCGGTGCCTGTTATCTGCTGCTGACGCTGCTGTCGAACCGCGCCTTTCTGCGGGCTGAATCCCGTCTTGGTCGCGCCTGGCAAAGCCGCACCGCTGCACAGCATTAAGGAGACTTATGATCGATTTCGCGTTCCTCACTGACACCTTCCTGAAACTCAGCGCCGCGTTGCCGGTTACGCTGGGCCTGTTTATCAGCGCCTTTCTGTGCGGTGGCGTGCTGGCGGTGGGTATTCTGGCGCTTCGCATGAGCCGCTGGCGTCTGCTGAGTGCTTTTGCCCGTGGCTACATTCTGGTGTTTCGCGGCTCGCCGCTGATGATCCAGCTGTTCCTGATCTACTACGGTCTGGGGCAGTTTGGTGTGATCCGGCACAGTCTCTTCTGGCCGTTTCTGCGTGAGCCCTTTACCTGTGCGGTGCTGGCGCTGTCGCTCTGCACCGCCGCCTACACCGCGGAGATCCTGCGCGGTGCGCTGCTGGCTGTGCCGCCCGGTCAGGTGGAGGCGGGGATGGCGTGCGGCATGTCGCGCGGGCTGCTGCTGCGGCGCATTATCGCGCCGGTGATGCTGCGTTATGCGCTGCCCGCTTACTCCACCGAGGCGATTCTGCTGGTGAAGTCGACCGCGCTGGCCAGTCTGGTCACGGTCTGGGATGTCACCGGGGTGGCGCAGCAGATTATCCAGCGTACTTACCGCACCATGGAGGTGTTTCTCTGTGCGGCGGCAATCTACCTGATCCTCAACTTCATCATTGTGCAACTGTATGCCCTGCTGGAGCGGCGTCTGACGCCGGTTCATAAACCGGAAAAAAAGCCGTTACCGGCCGCTAAGCCGATTCCTGGAGGAAAATAAACATGTCTGAACTGCCACCCGTCACGCTGTCGGCCAGCGATATCCATAAATCCTTTGGCGCCATGGAGGTGCTGAAAGGCATCTCGCTGCAGGCGCACCAGGGCGATGTTATCTCAATACTCGGTGCCAGCGGCTCGGGCAAAAGTACGCTGCTGCGCTGCATTAATCTGCTTGAGACGCCTGACGCGGGCGTGGTCAGCGTGGGCGGTGAAACCATTGAGATGAAGCGCCATGCCCGGGGACACCAGCTGGCGGCTAACCCGCGTCAGATTGAGCGGCTGCGCTCCCGGCTCGGTATGGTGTTTCAGAGCTTTAACCTCTGGTCGCACCTGACGGTGCTGCAGAATGTCATTGAAGGGCCGCACTACGTCCTCAAGCGCGATAAAAAAGCCTGTATTGCCCAGGCGGAACAGCTGCTGGATCGGGTCGGTCTGCTGAATCGCAAAGATTTCTATCCCGCCCAGCTTTCAGGCGGTCAGCAGCAGCGGGTGGCGATCGCCCGGGCGCTGGCAATGGACCCGGAGGTGATGCTGTTTGATGAGCCAACTTCGGCACTCGATCCGGAACTGGTAGGCGAGGTGCTGAAGGTCATGCGCAGCCTGGCGGAAGAGGGCCGCACTATGCTGGTGGTGACCCATGAGATGGGTTTTGCCCGCAACGTCTCTAACCGGGTGGTGTTTATGCATCAGGGCACTATTGATTGTCAGGGCACGCCAGAGGCGATGTTCGGCGAGGCGGGATCGGCGCGCTTTAAGCAGTTTATCTCCAGTCATCATCAGGTGGAGCCGGTGGTATGAGCGACGTAATACGTCAGACGCTGGTCTGGGGCGATGGCCCGCTGAAATGGCAGGCGCTGGTGCAGGTCGCCCGGCACGGCGCCACCCTGATGCTGAGCGACAGTGCCTGGCAGCGCATTGCGCAGAGCCGTGAAATCGTCGGTAATATCGTGGCGGCGGGGCAGGTGGCTTACGGCATCAATACCGGGCTGGGGGCGTTGTGCAACCTCACCCTGTCTGAAGATGAGCTGAGCCAGCTGTCGCGCAATACCCTGCTGAGTCATGCCTGTGGCGTCGGGCCGGTGCTGGCAAAACCCGAGGTCCGCGCCATTCTGTGCGCTGCGATTGCGAACTACAGCCACGGAAAATCAGGTGTTTCAGTGGCGCTGGTGCAACATCTCCTGGCGCTGCTAAACCTGCAGATTACGCCACAGGTACCGTCGCAGGGATCGGTGGGATATCTGACCCACATGGCGCATATCGGCCTGGCGCTGATTGGCATCGGCGAAGTGGAGTGGCAGGGTGAAATCATGCCCGCGCAGCAGGCGCTGGCCCAGGCGGGATTAGCCCCTTACCGGCCTGGTGCCAAAGAGGGGCTGAGCCTGGTCAACGGCACGCCCTGTATGACCGGCTTAGCCTGTCTGGCGCTGGACGATGCCGAACGGCTGCTGGACTGGGCAGACGTTACCGGTGCGATGAGCTTTGAGGCGCTGCGCGGTCAGATGGTGGCGTTTGACCCTGAGGTGCTGGCGCTGAAGGCCAGCCCGGGGATTCAGCGCAGTGGCGAACGCCTGCGCCAGTTGCTGAGTGACAGCCCGCTGCTGAAAGCCAGCGTTGGCATCCGGACTCAGGATGCACTCAGTCTGCGCTCGATGCCGCAGGTGCACGGCGCCTGTCGCGATCAGTTTAGTCACGCTGTCCGTCAGGTGGAGACCGAACTCAACGCCTGTACCGACAATCCGCTGGTGCTGGGGACGCCGCAGGCCTGGCGCGTGGTGTCACAGTCCAATCCGCATGGCGAGTCGGTGGCAATGGCCTGCGACCTGCTGGCGATTGCGATGGCGGAGCTGGGCAGCATCGCCGAGCGACGGCTTGATCGGCTGGTGAATCCGCTGGTCAGCGGCCTGCCGCCGTTTCTGGTGGCCGAGCCGGGCGTCAATTCCGGCATGATGATTGCGCAGTACGTGGCGGCATCACTCTGCGCGGAGAACCGTCAGCTGGCGCAGCCTGCGGTGCTTGATAACTATGTCACTTCAGGATTACAGGAGGATCATCTGAGCCTCGGCACCGGCTCGGCGCTGAAGCTGCTGAAACTGGTCAGCAATGTTGATCACATTATCGCGATTGAGTATCTGCTGGCGGCGCAGGCGCTGGAGTTTCACGGTGAATCACAGCTGGCAGCAGGCACGCGGCGCGCCTGGCAGCATTTGCGGGAGGTTGTTGAGCGCTGGCAGCAGGATCGCTGGCTTGCACCCGACATCGCCCGCGCGGTGGCTCAGATTAAAGCGCACCGGGCCGATGCGCTTGTGGGGTAAGGATTATCTGCGGCGTGCGTCCGGACGGACTAAATCAAAACGTTGCGCTTCGCTGATGCCGTAATAGGCGCTGGGGCCGCCCGCGCGCAGAATCGGCTCGGCTTTAGCGGTCTGATAAATGCCCTCTTCCAGCAGCGATTCATCGATGTGAATCGCCACCGCTTCCCCCAGCACCAGCCAGCTGTCGATCAGATTGCCGCTGGCATCCTGCAGCTGAATCAGTTGCGTCAGGCGGCACTCGAAGTTGACCGGGCTCTCTGCCACCAGACTGGCGCTGACCTGTGAAGCCGCCAGCGGCGTTAAACCGGCAAAGGCGAACTCATCCTGATCGGCAGGCAGCGAGGCGGAACTTTCGTTCATCGCTTCCGCCAGCGGACGCGTCGCCAGGTTCCAGACAAACTCTTTGGTCTCAGCAATATTTCTCACGCTGTCTTTCCAGCCACTACTGGCGAAACCGATAATCGGTGGATGATAGTTGAAACAGTTAAAGAAGCTGTAAGGTGCCAGATTGTGCTGGCCGCTGCTGCTCACTGAGCTAATCCAGCCGATCGGGCGCGGCCCGATAATGGCGTTCAGCGGATCGTGCGGCAGACCGTGACCAGCACGGGGTTGATAGGAATAGCGTTTCCGGGTCATAACTTCTCCAGCAGGGAATTTTATTTATCTTAGCCCGACAGCATCGCCCGACGGAATCGGAAAGAGGTAAGCGGATGGTGCGGGTTTATTTTCCGCCGCCTACAGCGTATTGTACGCGCGCCTGAATAATTGAGAGAACGTATGAAAAAGTCAGCCAGCACGTCGCCCTTCCACGCCCGCAATCGCCATCAGGGCGAATACGATTTTGCCGCGTTAACCGCTGCCCATCCGCCGCTGAAAGCCAAAGTCCGGCCCAATGGGTATGGCGTGCAGTCCGTGGATTTCGCGGACCCGGAGGCGGTGATGCTGCTGAACCAGGCGCTGATCAAACTATTTTACGACATCGACTGGCAGCTGGCTCCCGGCTCACTCTGCCCGCCCGTGCCGGGACGCGCCGATTATCTGCACTACCTTGCCGATCTGCTGGCGCTGGATAACAACGGCGTGATCCCGACGGCGGACGTTCTGGATGTCGGCTGCGGTGCAAACTGCATCTATCCGCTGATTGGCGCGGCAGAATATGGCTGGCGCTTTACCGGCACCGAAGTCGATGAAGCCGCCATCAAAGCCGCTAACCGTATTGTTGCAGCCAATCCGCGCCTGACGCGCCAGATCCGTCTGCGTCGTCAGAAAAACAGCGATGCAGTGCTGGCTGGTGTAGTCAGTAAAACTGAATTTTTCAGTGCAGTAATGTGTAATCCGCCGTTCCACGCGTCGGCGGAAGAAGCGGTATCGGGATCGCAGCGTAAGGTCCGCAATCTCGGACTGGATAAGAGTGCGCCGCTCAACTTTGGCGGCCAGCACAATGAGCTGTGGTATCCCGGGGGCGAAAAGGGCTTTATCGGCAAGATGATCGCCGAGAGCGTGGCGTTTAGTCGTCAGATCGGCTGGTTTACCTCGCTGGTGTCGCGCAAAGAGAACTTACCGGCGCTGGAAAAACAGCTGCAGGCGCTCGACGTGGCGGAGATGCGGGTGGTTAATATGGCGCAGGGTCAGAAGCAGAGCCGTTTCCTGGCGTGGAGTTTTATGCCTGCCGCCCAGCGCACTAAACTGCTGAGTCGCCTGGGGAACTGAGGTGTTTTTCCCTGTCAGTAAACAGGGCTAATCTGACCGCAACGAATAAGCTCAACGCGCAGGGAGCGCGGTCAGAAGAGGAAAGCGTCCCGCGCCAGGGACAAAAACGCCGGTAGCGTTTTTGAACAACGCAACGCGTTGGCCCGGCTACGGGCGCACCTCAGGGATGAGGTGCGTAATCGCGCGGGCCGAGCATGTCAGGGATGACGGCTTTTGCGTCTTTCCGATCTGACCGTGTTCCCGGCGCAGGTACGGTCTTACAGCGGACCGGGCGAACGTTGTCAACAACCTTAAAGGGCCGCTTAGCGGCCCATTTTGATCAGGAGACGTGCTGCAGGAATTCGCGCAGACGCTCGCTCGGTGGGTTGCTGATCAGGCTGTCGGGATCGCCATCTTCCGCAATCCGGCCTTTATCGATAAAGATCAGCCGTGAGGCCACCTTCTGTGCGAAGCCTACTTCGTGCGTCACAATCACCATCGTCATGCCTTCTTCCGCCAGATCCTGCATCACCTTCAGCACTTCGTGACGCAGTTCCGGGTCGAGCGCTGAGGTTGGCTCATCAAACAGCATCATTTTCGGCTTAACTGCCAGTGCACGGGCAATCGCCACGCGCTGCTGCTGACCGCCGGAAAGCTCAGACGGGAAATGGTGCGCGCGTTCGGCGAGGCCCACTTTGCCCAGCAGCTCACGCGCCAGCTGGCGTGCCGCCTCTTTGCTGGCACCGCGCACCCGGATGGGACCAAAGGCGACGTTATCCAGCGCACTCATCTGTGGGAACAGATGAAACTGCTGAAACACCATGCCCGCTTCCTGACGAATCAGGCGGTCATCGACTTTCGGATCATTGACGCGCAGGCCATCGACAATCAGTTCGCCACTGGTGATCTCTTCCAGCTTGTTAATGCAGCGCAGCAGGGTTGATTTACCGGAACCGGATGGGCCGATAATCACCACCACTTCGCCCTGGTTAATCTTCAGGTCAATATTGTGCAGCACCTGGGTCTGGCCAAAATGCTTGGAGACATCTTTAAATTCAATCACAGGATTTTCACCCTTTTCTCAATGCGGCGCAGCACAAAGCTCAACACCAGCGTAATAACCAGATAGATAATCGCGACGGCGCTCCAGATTTCCAGCGCGCGGAAGTTACCGGCAATAATCTCCTGACCCTGACGGGTCAGTTCAGCCACACCAATAACGATAAACAGCGAAGTATCTTTGATGCTGACAATCCACTGGTTGCCCAGCGGTGGCAGCATGCGGCGCAGCGCCAGCGGCATAATCACGTAGCGCAGCGTCTCGCGGCTCGACAGGCCAAGCGCCAGTCCGGCTTCGCGGAAGCCCTTGTTGATCGACAGCACGGCACCACGGGTAATCTCGGCAATGTAAGCGCCGGAGTTAATCATGATGGTCACCACCGCCGCGCTGAAGGGATCAATGCGCAGGTCGGGGAACGCCATCGGCAAAGCAAAATAGATAAACATCACCTGCACCACGATAGGGGTGCCGCGAATAATTTCGATAAACACCAGTGCGATGTTATTGGTGATCCAGCCACCGTAAGCGCGGGCAAAGCCCGCTACCAGGCCGATGAAGAGGCCGCCAACCAGTCCAATAATTGAGATAATTAAGGTCAGTTTAGCGCCTTCAAGCAGCGCTGGCATGGCGGGCCAGATGACGCTCCAGTCAAACTCCATGGTGTCACTCCAGATATGTTGCGATGGAAAAAAGCAGGGAAAAAGTTTCCCTGCTGAAATCAGATAACGGGCAAATTATTATTTAGGTTCAGTGCCAAACCATTTTTTATAGAGCGTGTTGTAGGTGCCGTTCTCTTTCAGGGTTTTCAGTGCGCCGTTTACTTTTTCACGTAAATCGTCGCTGCCTTTCGGGAAGGCGATACCATACTGCTGCGCTTCAATTGAATCGCCTACCGCTTTAAAGCGGCCTTTACCGGCGGTATGGATGAAGTAAAGGATGTTTGGCGTGTCATGCAGCACGGCGTCCGCACGGTTAGTGCCCAGCTCCATATAGGCGCTATCGATATTCGGGAACTGACGCAGATCTTTGGATTTGATGTTGGCTTTCGCGTATTCCACGGAGCCGGTGCCGCTTTTCACTGCGACCACTTTACCGTTCAGATCGCTGATGCCTTTGATGTCGTTTTCATTGTTACGCACCATCACCTGCAGACCGCTTTTGTAATAGCCGTCAGAGAACTCAATCGCTTTTTTACGTTCCTCGGTAATGGTGATACCCGCCAGTGCCAGATCGACATTGCGCGTTTGCAGTGCAGGGATAATGCCGCTGAAGTCCATTGGCTTCAGGGTGTAATCGAGCTTCAGCTCTTTCGCAATGGCATCCCACAGATCCACATCGAAGCCGACATATTTATCACCCTGTTTAAATTCAAACGGAACAAAGGCGGTATCCGTGGCGACGACCAGCTTCTTGTCTGCTGCAGTGGAAGAGAGAGAGAAGGCCAGCGCCAGCGCGGCCACAGAAACTTTTAACAGTGACTTCATCATTTTTCCTTTTTTTACTACCAGGCGGCAGGGCCTGCGTTTGCGGCTTGTCATATGAAAGAATTATGCCAACTTTGCAAAATCCGCGAAATCAGAGAGTTAAATAACATAGCTGACACGATTTTGCAGTTAATTCTGCCGTTGCACCAGTTTGGTGCTTAGTTTTGGTGCAGGTGGCTGTTTTGGTGCAAGCGGTAGTGTGCCTCAGATGTTAAGGCTGTGAAGCGAAGGAGAGAAGAACTGTTAACAGGGTCATAAAAATGCGGTAACACAGACGTAAAAAAGGCGGGTTTCCCCGCCTGACAGACTGCATTGAGTCTTATTCGATGTTCGCTTCGATAAACCACAGGAATTTATCAAGGTCACGTGATGCCGCAGTGAAGATATCAGCGGTATCTTCGTCTTTTACTTCAGTGATCGCTTTACGGGTGTCATTCGCGACAACGCTGTAACGGTCTGCCAGCGCTTTCAGATGATCCTGAACGCTATGGATATTCAGCGGATAGCTCTTCAGCGGAGTCGTATCGTTAACGACCTGCGTGGTGCCCAGCGCCACGCCACCCAGCTGAACCACACGCTCGGCAATAGTATCCTGATGATCGGTAATCGCGGTGCGGAAGCCGTCCAGCATCTCATGCACACCGATAAAATTAGCACCGCGCATGTTCCAGTGCGCCTGCTTAGTGATCAATGACAGGTCAATAAACTCGACTACCAGACGGTTTAACACCGCGATGGTGGCTTTTTTATCGTCTTCGGCCACATCATTGCGGGTATAAATCAGGTCAGAAGATTTAGTTTTAACCAATTTAGCGGTACTCATCGTTTCAGTCCTCTCTTTGATGGTTGTCCTAATCAAGTACCGGATAAGTATAGCAGCGCTTTTCAGCTTTGCAGAAACGACTTTGTCGATGGATGAAATAGCGTGCGTCTTTACTCAAAGCAGAGCTGGGCTAAGAAGGTTAATGCCATGTTAAAATATAAAACAAAATAAATAGCTATTTAAATCATGTTGTTACTCTATTATGTAAATAACTGGTAAGTGTCTGTTTCAAAATAGACAGCGCAGGAAGGAGCGACGATTAGGAATAATTCTCATGATGAGCATGATTATTATTTAGCCCCGCCAGCAGGCGGGGCGGATAGCGTTTATTTTTGGATATCGTCTGATAATTCAACGCTGTTTAACTGACTCTTTTTCGGCCGCATGGTCAGCGTTGAACCTGCCGAGGCGATGATGATCGCCAGCAGCGCCAGCCACTGAAGCCCGGTCAGGGTTTCCCCCAGAAACAGCATGCCGGAAAAGGCAGCCATGGCGGGTTCCAGACTCATCAGCGTGCCGAAGATGCGCGCCGGTAAGCGGGTGAGGGCGATCATCTCCAGCGAATAGGGAATGGCGCTGGAGAGCAGGGCAACCAGCAACGCGATCGGCATAACGGCCCATGTCCAGATGCCACTTTCTGCGAACGTCAGCCCCAGCGGTACAAAAATCACTGAGGCAATCAGCGACCCGATAGCTACTGTCGCCGGGCCATGTTCTGCGCCTGCCCGCTGTCCCGCCAGGATATAGATCGCCCAGCAGGCGCCTGCGCTCACTGCCAGCGCAGCGCCCAGCGGATCAATCGCAGTCATGCCTGTGCCAAAAGGCAGCAGGAACCATAGACCAATCACGGCCAGCAGCACCCAGACAAAATCCAGTGGCCGTCGCGATCCGAATAGCGCCAGCGCCAGTGGGCCGGTAAATTCCAGTCCCACCGCCACACCCAGCGGCACGGTACGAATCGCCAGATAGAACGTGAAATTCATTGTGCCCAGCGCCAGTCCATACATCAGGAGTGGCAGACGTTGTTCCCGGCTAAAGCGTAAACGCCAGGGTTTGAAGATAATACAGAGTATCAGGGTGCCAAAGCCCAGACGCAGCGCGGTGATGCCGGTAGCGCCAACGGCAGGAAACAGGCTTTTCGCCAGCGAAGCACCGCCCTGAAGCGACAGCATCGCAATCAGCAGCACGGCAATCGGCATCACTATCGGGGCAAGGTTTTTAGAAGCGGGTGAGGCAGACATCCTGTGTACTTTTCCTGGTCATCAACGTAATGAGTCAGCCAGTGTAAAGGAAATAGCAGGCAAAAAATCACGGAATGGGGTTTTAAATTTCTCTCAACTGAGCGATTTTTGGCCAGAATCAGGGCCATTTAGGTAAAGAAATGTCAGGTTTTTTTAGGATTTAACTTAAAGAACGAAATGAGCACAAAATGATTATTGCAGAAAGATGACGGATTTTATAAGAAAAATGAATGACATAGGTTGTCGCATTAACTTCCTGTTACACCAAACATTCTGTTAGACAACAAAATCCGGGCAGAGTTTCTCGCTATTTTTTGTTATATTTTCAGCGTTGTCAGGAGAGAAGTATTTTCACATTTGAGGTGGTTATGAAAAAAATTGCATGTCTTTCAGCATTAGCCTGTGTACTGGCAGTATCTGCAGGTTCAGCAATGGCACAGAGCACCGTAACTGGTGGCTATGCTCAGAGCGACTATCAGGGCGTAGCTAACAAAGCTAACGGCTTCAACCTGAAATACCGCTACGAAGACGGTTCTAACCCACTGGGTTGGATCGGTTCATTCACCTACACAGAAAAAGATAACACCGATTCTGGCATTTATAACAAAGGCCAGTACTACGGTGTGACCGGTGGTCCTGCTTTCCGTCTGAACGACTGGGCAAGCATCTACGGTGTTGTGGGTATCGGCTACGGTAAATTCCAGCAGAACGATACTTCATCACGCGATAAAACTGATTCAAGCGACGTAGGTTTCTCTTACGGCGCAGGTCTGCAGTTTAACCCAGTTCAGGACTTCGCAGTTGACGTTGGTTACGAGCAGAGCCGTATCCGTAACGTTGACGTTGGCACCTGGATTGCTGGCGTAGGTTACAGCTTCTAAGTTTAGCTTAGCTGACCTGCAAAAAAGCGGCCCCTTGTGGGCCGTTTTTTATTGTGCTGATTTACTCACCCTTCTCTCGTATCTGCACGTTTCCCGACTTTTCCGGATCGCTGTAGCCGATCAGCAGCCATGCTGGTTGAAGCCGCAGGTCATATTGATTCGATGGGGAAACAGGAAAAAAAGAGAGCAGAAAGGGAGAGTGCGCCTCTCAGCCAGCGGCTGAAAGGCATAGAATCAGGATTAGCCGCGCCAGATCAGATTCTGACAGCGACGATCGTCAGACTTATGGCCCAGCAGTTTTTCCAGCAACATCAGACGCAGTGTGAACGGTGAACGCGTCAGCAGGCACAGCCAGGATTTCATCTCCGTGGTTGTTTTCTTCTCAGCCTGGAAGCATTTACTGCAATCTAAGCAACATTTCAGGGTGCTCATAGAATCACCTCCCAATCATTGTCGACGCGGTAGTCAGCAGCCTGCGGTGAGAGGCGTCATCATCACCGGAGCAACAGAGGATCACCAGGGATCGCTCTTTTGCTGCTTACATTATCGTCAAATATAGCACTGGCTATATCCTTTAGCCAAGGCTAATGACGAAAAATTTGAGCTTCTTTGCGGCTGGTTTACAATGAGCGCAGCTAAATCCGTACAGCAGTGACAGTACGGGAAAAAATAATGAGGAAGCTGAATGAGTCGTCGTGCTAAAAGCGTGGTTTCTGCGCCAAAAGGACCACTGAAAGATATTGAAGAGCATGTCGAAGGTTTTCGGCAGGTGCGTGAAGCGCATCGTCGGGAATTAATTGATGACTACGTTGAGTTAATCTCTGATTTGATTGGTGAATTTGGCGAAGCGCGTCAGGTTGATATGGCGGCCCGCCTGGGCGTTTCACAACCGACCGTAGCGAAAATGCTGAAGCGGCTTGGCAGTGCCGGGCTGGTTGAACAGGTGCCTTACCGCGGTGTCTTTCTGACTGGTGAAGGAGAGAAACTGGCAGAGGAGAGTCGCGCCCGTCATCACATTGTTGAAAGTTTTCTGCTGGCGTTAGGCATCAGTCCCGAAACTGCCCGACGTGATTCAGAAGGTATTGAGCATCACGTCAGTGATGAAACGCTGGCCGTATTTAAGAAATTCTCCGAAACCCGCTAACGCTAAGGCGTACCTTCATCATGCCTCAACTGCTTCGATCTTTTTTGCATGACTCTGTTTTGCATTTATTAATCGTGATTGGTGTAGTTCTGGCATTTCTGGCGGATTTTCGCTGGGCCGATCTGCCCGGTGCCGTAGACTGGCATACCATTATTACGCTCACCGGGTTGTTGATCCTGACCAAAGGGCTGGAAACCAGTGGCTACTTTGACGTGCTGGGGGGACGACTGATTGCGCGTTTCCGGCACGAACGTGCGCTGGCGCTGTTTATGGTGCTGGCTGCCGCGTTGCTCTCTACGTTTCTGACCAATGATGTAGCGCTGTTTATTCTGGTGCCGCTGACGCTGACGCTGCGAAAGTTCTCTCACTTACCCATCTCGCGACTGATCATCTTCGAAGCGCTGGCGGTCAACGCCGGATCCCTGCTGACGCCGGTCGGCAACCCGCAAAACATTCTGCTGTGGAGCCACGGCAAATTAAGCGTTGTCGCGTTTATTGTGCAGATGCTGCCGCTGGCCGCCTGGCTGCTGCTTAGCCTGATGGTATTAACCTGGTTCAGCTTCTCAAAGCGGTCGATTGATAAGCATGACAACCCGGAACAGCCGCAGTGGCAGAAGCCGCTGTTTATTGTCAGCGTGGTGCTATACCTGCTGTTTATCGCCGGCCTGGAGCTGGAAATCACCGGTTGGGTCCTGCTGCTGATTCTTGCCACGTTCCTGGTGATGGCGCGTCCGGTGCTGCTGCGCATCGACTGGAGCCTGCTGGCGGTGTTTATCGCCATGTTTATTGACGTCTTCCTGATGACGCGTCTGCCGGTGATGCAGGCTCACTTTGATGCGGTTTCTCATTTCGGTCAGGGGCAGCTCTACCTGCTGGCGATTGGTCTGTCACAGGTGATCAGCAACGTTCCGGCGACGATTCTGCTGCTGCAAAAAGTCCCGCCTGGCGATGTGCTGGCCTGGGCGGTCAATATTGGCGGATTCGGCCTGCTGCCGGGTTCGCTCGCTAACCTTATTGCCCTGCGTATGGCGAAAGATCGGGCCGTCTGGTGGCATTTCCATCTCTTTTCTCTCCCTCTGCTTGCCTGGTCGATGGCCAGCGGCTGGCTGCTGTTGCGGCTGCTCAATTAGGCCCGACGCATCCTGCTACCCGCCACAGGTGGCAGGATGTGCGCCATTTCTCAAGTTTCGTAAAGTTGCGCTGGATTTTGTCAGTTTCCGATATAAGGTTAACAGGACCTTTATGCCCGGGAATTAGGGCCTTAGCCAGTGATGGGAACTATGAGCGAGAATAACCAACGCGATCCACACCAGCAGGACGCAGAAAATGCGACGGATAAAAACCGTCAGTCAGAGGAAAATCAGGACAACGACCAGCAGCCTGAGCGTAAACGCCCCGGTAAAAAGCCGCTGATTATTCTGGCGGTAGTGGTGGTGATTATGCTGATTGTCGGCTTCTGGTTCTGGTTCACTACCCGCAATATTGAAACCACCGACGACGCCTTTACCGAAGGCGATGCCGTTACCATTGCGCCTAAAGCCTCCGGCTATGTCGTGAAGCTGCTGGTGAAAGATAACCAGCGGGTGAAGAAGGGCGATCTGCTGGTGGAGATCGATCCCAGCGACAATCGTGCCCAGCGTGAGCAGGCTAATGCGCAGCTCGGTTTAGCTGTCGCACAGCTGCATCAGGCGCAGGCTCAACTGGCGCTGTCAAAGGTACAGTATCCGGCACAGCGCGATCAGGCGCTGGCGGATCAGGCGAAAGCCGAAGCGAATCTGCTTAATGCGCAGGCGGATTATCGTCGCCAGCGCGGCGTCGATCCGCGTGCGACCAGTCAGCGTAATATCGACAGCGCGTCCGCGCAGTTACGTTCAGCGCAGGCGCAGTTACAAAGCGCGAAAGCACAGGTTGAAGTGGCGTCACAGGTTGCTCTGCAGATTCGCCAGCAGGAGACCAATGTTGAAGCGCGTCAGCAACAGGTTGAGCAGGCGAAGGCGCAGTTAAGCACGGCCGATCTTAATCTCTCCTATACCCAGGTTCGCGCGCCCTATGACGGGTTTGTCACCAAGCGTAACGTTCAGCTGGGCACACTGGTGCAGGCGGGATCGTCGCTGTTTTCGCTGGTCTCGCCTGAGATCTGGGTCACCGCTAACTTCAAAGAGTCTCAGCTGCAACACATGAATCCTGGCGACAAAGTTGAAATCAGCGTCGATGCCTGGCCGGATATGAAGCTGGAAGGGCATGTCGACAGTATCCAGATGGGCTCTGGTTCACGCTTCTCGACTTTCCCGTCAGAAAACGCCACCGGTAACTATGTGAAAATCGTTCAGCGCGTGCCGGTGAAAATCGTCATCGACAAAGGCCTTGATCCGAACCATCCTCTGCCGCTGGGTCTCTCTGTTGAACCGAAGGTAACGGTGGAATGAGTACGGCGCAGAGCTGGAAACCCGCCAGTAATCCGTGGTTAGTGGCGATCACGGTCACGCTGGCGGTGTTTATGGAGATCCTCGACACCACCATTGTTAACGTGGCGCTGCCGCATATCGCCGGTTCGCTCTCCTCCAGTTACGATGAGTCAACCTGGGTGCTGACCTCTTATCTGGTGGCGAACGGCATTGTGCTGCCTATCTCTGCGTTCTTCAGCCGACTGTTTGGCCGTAAACAGTTTTTCCTGATCTGCATCGTGATGTTTACCATCTGCTCCTTCCTGTGCGGCATCGCTACCGAACTGTGGCAAATCATTCTGTTCCGCGTGCTGCAGGGCTTTTTTGGTGGCGGATTGCAGCCGGTTCAGCAGTCTGTGCTGCTGGACTACTTCAAGGCGGAAGATCGCGGCAAGGCGTTTGGGCTCTCCTCCATTGCCATTATTGTCGCGCCGGTGATTGGCCCGACATTAGGTGGCTGGATTACCGACAACTACAGCTGGCGCTGGGTGTTCTTTATCAACATTCCGGTCGGCGTGCTTACCGTGCTGGCGATCTATCAGCTGCTGGAAGATCCACCGTGGGAGCGTAAATGGGCCAAAGGTAAGCTGAAGATCGACTATATCGGCATCAGCCTGATTACCTTAGGACTGGGTTGTCTGCAGGTGATGCTGGATCGCGGAGAGGATGAGGACTGGTTTGCCTCGCACTTTATCGTGCTGTTCGCCATTCTGGCCTTGATTGGCATCGTCGGTGCCATCTACTGGCTGATGTATGCCCGTAAGCCAGTGGTCGATATTCTGGTGATGAAAGACCGCAACTTCTGGGTCGCCGGGCTGTTGATGGCGGGGATGGCGATGATTCTGTATGGCAGCTCCGTAGTGCTGCCACAGCTGGCGCAGCAGGATCTGGGGTACACCGCCACCTGGTCAGGTCTGGTGCTGTCGCCTGGCGCGGTGCTGATTGTGCTGACCATACCGCTGGTGCTGAAACTGATGCCAATCGTTCAGACGCGCTACATCATTGCCTTTGGCTTTAGCTGTCTGGCCGTGGCGTTTCTCTACTCCGCTACCTTAACGCCCAACGTTGATTTCACCACTTTGGTGTTGATGCGTAGCGCACAGTCAATCGGGCTGGGTTTCCTGTTTGTCCCGCTGACGACTATCGCCTTTGTCACCATTCCGCAGCGGCTTAATGCTGACGCCTCGGCGCTGTTTACCATGTTCCGTAACGTTGCCGGATCGATTGGGATTTCACTCTCGACCGCTGCCATTACCGAGCGCGAACAGGTGCGGTCAGCGCACATGGTGCATAACATGACGCCGCTGAATGAGCCGTTCAACATTACGCTTCAGCACTGGGCGCAGGCGATACGCGACTTTACCTCGGCGGTGGGCGATCCCGTCACGCTGGCAACCGGTCAGCTCTATCAGGAGATGATTGCGCAGTCGCGTATCCTCGCTTACATCGATGTCTTCTCAGGCCTGAGTATTGTCGCCCTGATTTTGATTCCATTTTGTTGGCTGTTGTCGCCGATTAAGAGCGAAGGCAGTGCAGGAGCACACTAACATGAAGGTTTTTTACACTCATCGCCTGAAACCCCTGAGTTTACTGCTGGCCCTCGGGCTGGCGGGCTGCGCCGTCGGACCTGACTATCAGGCGCCGAAACCTGCCGTGCCGGGTGGCTACAACACCCTGGATTCGCAGGAGGCGTCAAAGCCACAAAATGCCGCGATTAATTCGCGCTGGTGGCGCAGCTTCAATGATCCGCAGCTCGACAGCCTGATTGAGCGGGCGATTGCGGGTAACCTGAGCCTGCAGCAGACGGTGCTGCGCATTGCCGGGGCACGTGAACAGCTGACGCAGGCGCAGGGCAGTCTGTTCCCCACCCTGGGCGGTTCAGCCAAAGTGACGCGTCAGCAGCTCGGGCTGGAAGGCTTGCTTAAATCCAATGGCGCAACCGATCAGCTCGACAGCAACGTGGCCAGCCAGCTCAATGGATTGACCCAGCCGGTTACCCTCTATCAGGGCAGCTTCGATGCCAGCTGGGAGCTGGACCTGTGGGGCAAAGTGCGCCGTCAGGTTGAGGCAGCCAATGCCCAGCAGCAGGCAGCGATAGAACAGCGCAACGATGCGCTGGTCTCACTGGAGGCCGAAGTGGCGCGTGCCTGGCTGCAGCTGCGTGGCGCGCAGAGCACGATTCAGACGCTGCAACAGCAGATTGAGGTGGCGCAGCAGACAACCGAGCTGACCCAAAGCCAGCAGCGTAATGGCCTGGCCCCGCTGACCGATGTGGAAAATGCGCGTGCCCAGCTCAGCACGCTGCAGGCGCAGCTGCCGCAGTATCAGTCGCAGGCACGGCAGGCGATGAATGGGTTAGCGGTGCTGCTCGGCAAGACACCGGGGGCGCTGGATGCTGAACTCAGTACGCCAAAAGCGTTACCCCCGCTGCCACAGTTTGTCCCGGTAGGCATTCCTTCTACGCTGGCACGTCGTCGTCCTGATATTCGTCAGGCTGAAGCGACGCTGCATGCACAAACCGCTGAGATTGGTGTTTCTGTCGCGCAGCTTTTCCCGAGCCTGTCACTGACCGGCCAGCTGGGCGTGCGCAACACCGATGTCAGCTATCTGGATAACTGGAGCAGCCATTTCTACAGTTATGGCCCGTCGTTATCGATTCCGATTTTCCAGGGCGGACAGCTGGTGTCGAGCGTGAAGTTAGCGCGGGCACAGCAGGCCAGTGCCGCGCTGGATTATCGCCAGACGGTGCTGACGGCGTTGCAGGATGTGGAGAATGCGCTGGTCAGCTATCGCGCCGATCAGCAGCGGGTCACCGCGCTGGATGAGACAACCGGTGCGCTTCAGCGCGCGTTTGATCTCGCCAGCGACAGTTATCGCCAGGGGCTCTCGACCTTCCTGGAGGTGCTGGATGCGCAGCGTCAGCTGGCTCAGGCAGAGGAGCAGGCGACACAGGCGCGGATGCAGAGTGCACTCGATTTAGTGGCGCTCTATAAAGCACTGGGCGGCGGCTGGGAGACTTACCAGAACGTGGATATGCCGCAATATCCGGTATTTGGCCCGGCCACGCAGGCGAATTAGTCATCCGGCGGTAGCTGCCTCTGCGCAGTTACCGCTTTATCTCTCCTCCGGCAGCGTTAAACCGATGCTGCCTGTCTCTCCATGCTGTTCATCATGATCTAACCCGTTGATAAAGAGAGCTTCTCAGCATCACTGGAACGGGCGCAGCCAGCAGAAAATAAAACAGTGATAATCGCAGGGTTATTATCAGCGCCTCCGGCGAGCGATTATTTTCATGTTGCTGGCACTTTCCGCATTCAGGTTTTTGAGCTCTGTCACCTTTCTCAGTTTATTTCTTTGACGTTTTTTTGAGGCAACTTACGACTGAACGAGTGGGGGCGCGTGAGGCTATTCAGTCAGCCTGAGCCGGGCGGAACTGTTATTGCGCAGCTAAGCGATCTGCGAATAATCCGACTCTGCTATAAATCGCAGCGGCAAAAATGGTTAACAGGTGGCAAAGTGCATAATTAAAAAAGCCACCAGAGCGTTAATTCTTTTGCGCTATTTAACGGTGCCGGGGGTGGCTTTTTAAGCATAATCTGTAAGCTGGTGTGACTGGGGTCACGGGCAGGCACATTTTTAATCTGTTATCTCCGGCCCGTAAGCGTAAATAATGAGGCTGCATGGCCCGCATTTAGTTGATAGCGTTAACTGCCTTCTGCCGGGATAATCTGCCTGAAATCGTTTTCAACTCCTGAGTAAAAGTGCCATTTGTTGTTAATTCAGCGTTAATAAAAGGTCAGGCACGCCCGATTTTAATAGCTCTGTTTCGGCCGAATTAATACTTAGGAATTATCTGTAGCGTAAAAATAATTTATTTTTTTATTTGAATTAGGTAGTCTTGGCGCTACAGTTTTATTAACCCCCCTTAATCAAGGACATTGTGATGAGTGACGCATTTAAGGTACTGAACAATATTCGCACATTACGTGCCCAGGCTCGTGAACTGCCACTGACCGATCTTGAAGAGATCCTGGAAAAATTAACGGTTGTTGTTACTGAGCGCCGTGAAGAAGCAGAAGCGGAAGAGACGCAGAATCGCGAAAAAGAAGAAAAGCTTTCTAAATATCGCGAAATGCTGCTGGCTGACGGTATCGATCCTAATGAATTATTAGGTGCACTGGAAAGCGGGAAAAAACGTACCAAGCGTGCGCCGCGTCCGGCTAAATATTCTTACACCGACGAAAATGGTGAGCAGAAATCCTGGACTGGCCAGGGCCGTACCCCGGCAGCGATTAAAAAAGCGCTGGATTCCGGTAAAAGCCTGGACAGTTTCCTGATCGATTGATCAACACAATCCTTGTAAGTGGGAGCCGGGGGGCCATCATGGCCTTCCGGCTTTTTTATTTCTGCCGGGATATCAATCACCCCGCAAGGAATCCACGGCTGACGCTGGCGTGCGCTGCGTCACATCTGGCATAATAGCCGCCGTTTTTTCATCCATTCTCTTCACAAAGGTCAATGCCGTGTTAGTTAGCAGCAATATCACCATGCAGTTTGGCAGCAAGCCACTGTTCGAAAATATCTCCGTTAAATTTGGCGGCGGTAATCGTTACGGTTTAATCGGTGCGAACGGCAGCGGAAAATCCACCTTCATGAAGATTTTGGGTGGCGATCTGGTGCCTTCAGGCGGCAATGTTTCTTACGATCCCAACGAGCGCATCGGTAAGTTGCGTCAGGATCAGTTCGCCTTTGAACAATTTAGCGTGCTGGACACCGTTATCATGGGTCACCATGAGTTATGGGAAGTGAAGCAGGAGCGCGACCGTATTTATTCTTTGCCAGAAATGAGCGAAGAAGAGGGGTATAAAGTCGGCGATCTTGAGGCACTTTACGGTGAGATGGACGGCTATAGCGCGGAGTCTCGTGCCGGTGAGTTATTACTCGGCGTCGGCATTCCGGTTGAGCAGCATTATGGCCCGATGAGCGAAATTGCGCCGGGCTTTAAATTACGTGTGCTGCTGGCGCAGGCGCTGTTTTCTAATCCCGATATTCTGTTACTCGATGAACCGACGAACAACCTGGACATCGATACTATTCGCTGGCTGGAGCAGGTGCTGAACGAGCGTGACAGCACCATGATTATCATTTCGCATGACCGTCACTTCCTTAATATGGTCTGTACGCACATGGCTGATTTGGATTATGGCGAGCTGCGGGTTTATTCCGGTAATTATGACGAATATATGACCGCGGCGACCCAGGCGCGTGAACGTCTGTTATCCGATAACGCCAAGAAAAAAGCGCAGATTGCTGACTTACAATCGTTCGTCAGTCGTTTTAGCGCCAACGCCTCTAAATCGCGTCAGGCGACATCACGCGCTAAGCAGATGGATAAAATTAAACTGGATGAAGTGAAAGCCTCCAGCCGCCAGAACCCGTTTATCCGCTTTGAGCAGGACAAGAAGTTGTTCCGTAATGCGCTGGAAGTGGAAGGTTTGACCAAAGGATTTGATAACGGTCCGCTGTTTAAGAATTTAAATCTGCTGCTGGAAGTGGGTGAGAAGCTGGCGGTGATCGGTGCCAACGGTATCGGTAAATCAACACTGTTAAAATCGCTGGTGGGTCAGCTGACGCCAGATAACGGCAGCGTTAAATGGTCAGAGAATGCACGTATTGGTTATTACGCTCAGGATCACGCCGATGATTTTGCCAATGACCTGACGGTATTTGACTGGATGAGTCAGTGGAAACAGCCTGGCGATGATGAGCAGACCATTCGCGGTATTCTGGGTCGCCTGCTGTTTTCGCAGGATGATATTAAGAAGCCGGCCAAAGTGCTTTCCGGTGGAGAGAAGGGTCGTATGCTGTTCGGTAAGCTGATGATGGAAAAACCGAACATTCTGATTATGGATGAGCCGACCAACCACCTTGATATGGAGTCGATTGAATCGCTCAATATGGCGCTGGAGATGTATGAAGGCACGCTGGTGTTTGTTTCACACGACCGTGAATTTGTCAGCTCGCTGGCAACCCGCGTGATAGAGCTGAAAGCAGATCGCGTGGTGGACTTCACCGGTAATTACGAAGATTACCTGCGGAGTCAGGGTATCGTCTGATTGAAACGGGGTGGCGCAGGCCACCCCGTTTTTTTTGGCGGTTTGTTGGTTCAGCACGGGCTTCAGGGAGCACACGCGTTCCTGCCGATGCTACTCGCTACCACCACACACTTCACAGTGCGCATCCTGCGCCACCTTCATGCTGCGGAACTCCGCGCTCATCGCATCGTACATCAGCAACCGGCTGGTGGCGGGCGTGCCAAATGCCGTCAGCACTTTAATCGCTTCCATCGCCTGCATCGCACCAATCACGCCAACCAGCGGAGCCATGACGCCCGCTTCCACGCAACTCAGGGTTTGTTCCCCAAACAGGCGGCTGATGCAACGATAGCAGGGTGTGCCGGGCTGCCAGTTGAATACGCTGATCTGACCTTCCATCCGAATCGCGGCGCCGGAGACCAGTGGCACCTGCTGCTGACGACAGAGCCGGTTAAGCTGCTCACGCACTGCAACGTTGTCAGTGCAGTCCAGCACCACCTGCTGCCGGGCGATCAGCGCCAGCAGCGCTGCATCGTCCAGCTGTCCATTAACCGGATGCAGCTGACAGTGCGGATTGATGGCGGCCAGGCTTTGTGCGGCGGAGTCCACTTTGGCGCGGCCAATGTCAGCATCGTGATGCAGGATCTGCCGTTGCAGGTTGGAGTGCGATACGGTATCGAAGTCGAGCAGCGTCAGGCTGCCGACACCGGCAGCCGCCAGGTAGGGCGCAGCGGCGCAGCCGAGTCCGCCCAGCCCGACGATCAGCGCATGACTTGCTTTCAGCCGCTCCTGACCGTCGAAATCAAAGCCGCGCAATACAATCTGCCGGTTGTAGCGCAGCATCTCCTCATCGCTTAATTCAGGCAGCATTTACGCCTCCAGCAGGGCGTTGAACGGTTCCACCTCGACCCATTCGCCCGGTTCAACATTGCCGCGATCCCGTTCCAGCACAATAAAACAGTTTGCCTGGGCGAAGGAGCTGAAGACGTGTGAACCCTGCATCCCCGTGGTTTCCACCTCCAGTTCGCCCTGTGCGTTCTGTCGCAGGATGCCGCGCTGGAAATCGAGCCGGCCTGGTGACTTTTTCAGCCGCGAGGCGCAGCGCACTTTCTGACGTGGCGGCAATGCTGATTTTTGCTGGCCGGTGAGGGTGGCAAGCAGCGGCTGAACGAGCTGATAAAAGGTCACGGCGGCGGAGACCGGATTACCTGGCAGGCCGCAGAACCAGCTGCTGTTGAGGCGGCCAAAGGCAAATGGCTTGCCAGGCTTGATCGCCAGCTTCCAGAAGCTGATGGCACCAAGCTCTTCCAGCATCGTTTTGGTGAAGTCCGCTTCGCCCACCGAGACGCCGCCGGTAGTAATCACGACATCCGCCTGCCGATCGGCCTCGGTGAAAGCAGCACGCAGTGCGGCCGGGTCATCTTTGATAATGCCAAGGTCGATGACTTCGCAACCCAGCTTATGCAGCATCAGTGATACCGCAAAGCGGTTGGTGTCGTAGATCTGGCCTTCGGCCAGCGGCTCGCCTACCGGCTGGAGTTCATCACCGGTGGAGAAGATAGCGACCCGCAGTTTTCGCAGCACGCTGACCTGCGCGATACCCAGTGAGGCGAGCAGTGGCAGCTCCGCGGCACCCAGACGCGTTCCCGCTTCCAGCACCACGGTGCCTGGCTGAATATCATCACCGATGAGACGAATGTTCTGTCCGGGACGGACCGGCGCGGTGATCATAATCGCATCACCCTGTGTTTCGGTCTGCTCCTGCATTACTACTGCTTCACAGCCTGCGGGCACCGGCGCACCGGTCATGATGCGAATCACGCTGCCCTGCGGCCACTCACCGCTAAACGGTGCGCCGGCAAAGGCTTTACCCGCCACCGGCAGCGGCTGACCGCTGCTGGCGTCTGCCAGTCTGACGGCGTAGCCATCCATCGCAGAGTTATCAAATGGCGGCACGGCAATCGGTGAGGTCACCGCTTTGGCGGTGATACGCCCGACCGCTTCGGCCAGCGGCACGCTAAGAGAGTCGGTGACGGGCGTCAGCTGTGACAGCATTTTTTGTTGTGCCTCCTCAAGGGAGATCAAGCCTGCAGTAAAACTTTCCATGGATATTCCAGCCTGGTTATCTCAGATGCTGCCTATTATGGTGGGAATTAGCCGCTGAGTCACATCGGTGTCGGCCTGACTTGCCTGTTGTTGTGGCCAAAGTGAAATATGGCGGTAAGAAAAGGTTATAACCACAGGAACAGTTTCCGCTTTACAACACTTAGCAGGCTTTCTATAGTCAAAAATCACCAAAAATGGGTGAAAACCATTTTAAATCAGTGTTTTTCGTCCTGATGCAACCACAGGGTAGATCGTTATGGTCAATGCAGTGATCGCCATTCATGGAGGCGCCGGTGCCATTACGCGCTCAGCAATGAGCGCCGAAAAAGAGCAACTCTATCGTCAGGCGCTACACGATATTGTCACTCAGGGCCAGCAGATACTGGCTCAGGGCGGCAGCGCACTCGATGCGGTGACCGAAGCGGTGCGGCTACTGGAAGAGTGCCCGCTGTTCAACGCCGGTAAAGGCGCGGTCTTCACCCATCAGGGCACCCATGAACTCGATGCCTGCATCATGGATGGCCGCACCCTGGGTGCAGGGGCGGTCGCGGGCGTAACGCGGGTACGGAATCCGGTGCTGGCGGCACGTGCCGTGCTGGAACATAGCGAGCATGTCCTGTTTATCGGCGAGGGCGCAGAGCAGTTTGCTGAAGCGCACGGGCTGGAAACGGTCACGCCTGATTACTTCTCGACTCCGGAACGCTGGGAGCAGTTGCAGCGCGCGCTGAACAGCGATACGGCAGTGCTGGACCATGATGGTGCCGCGCACAGCGATGACCCGCTCGACCCGGACCGTAAGTTTGGTACGGTGGGGGCCGTCGCGCTGGATCTTGAGGGCAACCTCGCGGCCGCCACGTCAACGGGCGGTATGACCAACAAGCAGGCCGGACGGGTCGGCGACTCGCCGCTGCCGGGCGCAGGCTGCTACGCCAGTAACGACAGCGTGGCGGTCTCCTGTACCGGCACCGGGGAAGTCTTTATGCGGACGCTGGCGGCCTACGATGTGGCAGCGCAGATGCGCTACGCCGGGCGCTCACTGCAGCAGGCCACGGTTAATGTTATTCATGACAGTGTGCTGGAGCTGGGCGGCAGCGGGGGGCTGATTGCCGTCGACCGCGCAGGCAACGTAGCGCTGCCTTTCAACAGCGAAGGGATGTATCGCGGTGTGGCGCGGGTTGGCGAAGTGGCAGACGTCGCTATCTATCGCGAAAGTTAAGGAGCAGAGATGAGCGACAGGCAAACGTTACCGCCGCTGGCCCCTGAGCAGGTCCTGGCGGTGCGCGATCTCAATGTGCGTTTTCAGCACGAAACCACCGTCACTGACGCGGTGCGTCATTTGTCACTCGATCTGTTTCGCGGCGAAACGCTGGCGCTGGTGGGGGAGTCAGGCTCGGGGAAATCAGTGACCTCGCTGGCGCTGATGCGGCTGATTGAGCAGGCTGGCGGGAGGGTCAGCGGCGAGGTGCTGTTGCGGCGTCGCAACGGCGACGTGCTGGATCTGATGCGCGCTTCAAAAGGTCAGATGCGGCGGGTGCGCGGTGCAGATATGGCGATGATCTTTCAGGAGCCGATGACCTCGCTGAATCCGGTCTTCTCCGTGGGCGAGCAGATTGCGGAATCCATCCGTCTGCATCAGGGCCTGAGCCACGCCGGCGCGCTGGCCGAGGCGCGCCGGATGCTGGATCTGGTACGAATCCCGGATGCGCAAAATGTGTTATCCCGCTTCCCGCATCAGCTGTCGGGCGGGATGCGTCAGCGCGTGATGATCGCCATGGCGCTCTGCTGCAAACCGGCCCTGCTGATTGCCGATGAGCCGACCACCGCGCTCGACGTCACCATTCAGGCGCAGATTTTGCAGCTTATCCGCGTGCTGCAAAAAGAGATGCAGATGGGGGTGATTTTTATCACTCACGATATGGGCGTGGTCGCCGAAATGGCCGATCGGGTTCAGGTGATGTATCGCGGCGAAGTGGTAGAAAATGCTCCGGTCGCTGAGCTGTTCAGCGCACCGCAGCAGCCCTATACCCAGGCGCTGCTGGCGGCGGTGCCAAAGCTCGGTTCGATGCAGGGCCAGCCCCTGCCGGCCAAATTTCCGTTGCTGCACAGCGATGCCGTTGATGACGTTCCGCAGGATACGGTTCGCCGCCTGCAGCCACCCATTTTGCAGGTGCGCGATCTGGTCACCCGCTTTGATATTCGCGGCGGCCTGCTGAACCGCGTCAAAAGCCGGGTGCATGCCGTCGAAAAAGTCAGTTTTGATCTCTATGCCGGTGAGACACTGGCGCTGGTGGGAGAATCTGGGTGTGGTAAATCGACCACCGGGCGATCGCTGCTGAAGCTGGTTGCCAGTCAGGGTGGCACCCTGACCTTTGACGGACAGCGAATAGACCATTTGTCAGGTGCCGCGCTGGCCCATCTGCGACGCGACATTCAGTTTATCTTCCAGGATCCCTACGCCTCGCTGGATCCCCGGCTGACGGTTGGCTTCTCCATTATGGAGCCGCTGCTGGTTCACAAGGCGATGCCGCGTCGCGAGGCGGAGCAGCGCGTTGCCTGGCTGCTGGATAAGGTGGGTCTGCTGCCGGAACATGCTCAGCGCTATCCCCATGAGTTTTCCGGCGGCCAGCGTCAGCGCATCTGTATAGCCCGCGCGCTGGCGCTGAATCCCAAAGTGGTGATCGCCGATGAGTCCGTCTCGGCGCTGGATGTGTCAATTCAGGCGCAGATTATTAATCTGATGCTCGACCTGCAGCGCGAGTTTGGCATCGCCTTCCTGTTTATTTCTCACGATATGGCGGTGGTGGAGCGTATCAGCCACCGCGTGGCGGTGATGTATCTCGGTCAGATTGTCGAGATGGGGCCGCGTCAGGCGGTGTTTGAGCAGCCTCAGCACCCTTATACCCGAAAACTCATGGCGGCGGTGCCGGTAGCCGATCCGGCTCACCGGCGTCGCGAACGAGCCTTACTGGTCGATGAGATCCCCAGCCCGATTCATGCGTTAGGGGATGAACCTGAAGTGGCGCCGCTGATGGAGGTGGCTCCGGGCCATTTCGTCGCCCGCCACGTTATCAGTGCGACCTGAACAGTGACGATGTCGCCCCGGCGACCAACCCGACAGGGATTACAGGAGAACAAGATGCAGATTACGATGCGTAAAGGGTTACTGGCGGCTGGCGTGTTAAGCAGCGCAATGGCATTGCCCGCCTGGGCAGCACAGGATGCGGTGATTGCCGTCGCGTCCAACTTCACCACTCTCGATCCCTATGACGCCAACGACACGCTGTCGCAGGCGGTCGCGAAATCCTTCTATCAGGGCCTGTTTGGCTTTGATAAAGAGATGAAGCTCACCAACGTGCTGGCTGAGAGCTATCAGGCCAGCGCCGACGGCCTGACCTACACCATCAAACTGCGTTCCGGAGTTAAATTCCAGGATGGCACTGACTTCAATGCGGAAGCGGTAAAGGTCAACCTCGATCGTGCCAGCAATCCGGATAACCATCTCAAGCGCTACAACCTGTTTAAACATATCGCCAGCACCGAAGTGGTGGATCCAACTACGGTGAAAGTGACGCTGAAAGAGCCGTTCTCCGCCTTTATCAACATTCTGGCCCATCCGGCGGCGGCGATGATTTCACCCACCGCGCTGAAAAAATATGGCAAGGAGATCGGTTTCCATCCGGTAGGAACCGGCCCGTTTGTGTTTGAAACCTGGAACCAGACCGATTTTGTGAAGGTGAAAAAGTGGGACGGCTACTGGAAGCCGGGCTATCCGAAGCTGGACAGCATTACCTGGCGACCGGTGGTGGATAACAACACCCGCGCGGCGATGCTGCAGACCGGCGAAGCGAACTTTGCTTTCCCGGTGCCCTATGAGCAGGCAAAACTGCTGGAGAAGAACAGCAAGCTTGCTGTGGTAACGACGCCATCGATTATGCAGCGTTACATCAGCCTTAATGTCACTCAGAAGCCGTTCGACAATCCAAAGGTGCGTGAAGCGCTGGAGTATGCCATCAACCGTCAGGCGCTGGCGAAAGTGGCGTTCTCCGGTTACGCCACGCCCGCTACCGGCATCGTGCCGCCCACCATCGACTTCGCTCAGACCTATCCGGCCATCAGCTACGATCCGGCCAAAGCGAAAGCCCTGCTGAAAGAGGCGGGTTACCCGAACGGGTTTGAAACCACGCTCTGGTCGTCACACAACCACAGCACCGCGCAGAAAGTGTTGCAGTTCACCCAGCAGCAGCTGGCGCAGGTTGGCGTGAAAGTTAAAGTTACGGCGATGGATGCGGGTCAGCGTGCCGCTGAAGTAGAAGGCAAGGGCCAGAAAGAGAGCGGCGTGCGCATGTTCTACACCGGCTGGTCCGCCTCAACCGGCGAAGCGGACTGGGCGCTGACGCCACTGTTTGCTACTACGGCCTGGCCACCGGCGATCTTCAATACCGCGTTTTACAGCAATCCTAAGGTCGATAAAGATCTGGCAGATGCGCTGAAAACCACTGACCGTGCCGAGAAAGCGCGTCTCTACAAAGATGCGCAGGATACCATCTGGCAGGATCATCCGTGGATCCCACTGGTGGTTGAGCAGCTGGTTTCTGCCAACAGCAAAAACCTCAGCGGTTTTTATGTGATGCCCGATACCTCATTCAATTTCGATGAGGCAACTCTGAAGTAACGGAGCAGGCCAGCCCGCGAGGCTGGCCGCAGCTGCAGGATGTTGCATGTTTAACTATTTTCTCAAACGACTCTTTGGGCTGATCCCCACGCTGCTGATTGTGGCGGTGCTGGTGTTCCTGTTTGTTCACCTGCTGCCGGGCGACCCGGCGCGTCTGATCGCCGGGCCGGAAGCCGATGCCTCGGTGGTGGCGCTGGTGCGTCAGGAGCTGGGACTCGACCTGCCGCTGCCGCAGCAGTTCTGGCACTTTATGCTGAATGCGCTGCAGGGCGATTTCGGCCAGTCGATGGTCTCGAAGCGGCCGGTCGCGGAGGAGATCGCCTCACGCTTTATGCCAACTTTGTGGCTGACACTGGTCAGCATGATCTGGGCAGTGATTTTTGGCATGTCAATCGGCATCGTTTCCGCTGTCTGGCGCAATCGCTGGCCCGATCGACTGGGGATGACGCTGGCGGTGTCGGGCATTTCGTTTCCCGCCTTTGCACTGGGCATGCTGCTGATGCAGGTCTTCTCGGTGGAGCTGGGATGGCTGCCAACCGTCGGGGCAGAGAGCTGGAAACATTACATTCTGCCCTCCATCACCCTGGGTGCGGCGGTGGCGGCGGTGATGGCGCGCTTTACCCGTGCCTCGTTCGTGGAGGTGATGCAGGAAGATTATATGCGGACCGCCCGGGCCAAAGGGGTGCGCGAGTCGCTGGTGGTGGTCAAGCATGGCCTGCGCAACGCCATGATCCCGGTGGTAACGATGATGGGGCTGCAGTTTGGTTTCCTGCTGGGCGGATCGATCGTGGTCGAGGTGGTGTTTAACTGGCCGGGCCTGGGGCGACTGCTGGTCGATTCCGTGGCGATGCGCGACTACCCGGTTATTCAGGCGGAAGTTTTGCTGTTTTCACTGGAGTTTATTCTGATCAACCTGTTTGTCGACATGCTCTATGCGGTGATTAATCCCGCTATTCGCTTTAAGGAGTCGCGATGAAAAACTGGCGACGCGAAGCGGCACTGAAAACGATGCCGCTGATTGCGGAGAATCGGGTGCGAACGCCGTGGCGTGAATTCTGGCGGCGTTTCAGAGGACAGCCGGTGGCGCTGCTGGCCGGGCTGTTTGTGCTGGTACTGATTGTGCTGGCGGTTATCGCCCCATGGATTGCGCCGTTCGACGCAGAGAACTACTTCGATTATGACCGGCTCAATGACGGCCCCTCGCTGATGCATCTGTTTGGCGTCGATTCGCTGGGGCGCGACATTTTCAGTCGGGTGCTGGTCGGCACGCGGATTTCCCTGATTGCGGGCTTCTTTTCGGTAGTGATCGGCGCGCTGATCGGCACATTCTTTGGTCTGTTAGCCGGCTATTACGAAGGCTGGTGGGACCGCATCACCATGCGTATCTGCGATGTGCTGTTTGCCTTTCCCGGCATTCTGCTGGCGATTGCGGTGGTGGCGATTATGGGCAGCGGCATGAGTAATGTGATTGTGGCAGTCGCTATCTTCAGTATCCCGGCTTTTGCCCGGCTGGTTCGCGGCAATACGCTGGTGCTGAAGCATCAGACCTATATTGAGTCGGCACGCAGCATCGGCGCTTCTGACTGGACTATCCTGATGCGGCATATCCTGCCCGGCACGGTATCGCCGATTGTGGTCTATTTCACCATGCGGGTCGGTACCTCAATCATTACCGCGGCCAGCCTGTCATTTCTGGGGCTGGGCGCACAACCGCCTACGCCGGAGTGGGGTGCAATGCTGAATGAGGCGCGGGCCGACATGGTTATCGCGCCTCACGTGGCAATTTTCCCCAGCCTGGCCATCTTCCTCACCGTTCTGGCATTTAATTTACTCGGAGACGGGCTGCGCGACGCACTTGATCCTAAACTAAAGAGATGAAACCTTTCGATTATGATCAGGACTTCAGCACTATCGACTTCCGCCAGCACCCCGAGCTTTATCAGGTCGGGCGTGGTGAGCAGGGCGTGCTGATGGTCGAGCCTTATAAAGGCGAAATACTGCCACACTGGCGTTTTCGTACCGTTCCCATTGCTGAAGAGTCGGCTGAGAAAATCATGGCGCTGTTTGAGGAGTATCGGCGCAAAGATGATTTTGTCGGCATGGATATGGCGCGCAAATTTATTCAGATGGGGTATACCCGTGCGCGCCGTTACAGCAACCACAAGGGCGGACGTAAATATGACGCAGATGGCAAGGAGCTGCCGCGCGGCGTCAACGAGGAAAAAGCCGCGGCGGCGGCTGTTTTCAAAGGCTACTGGGACAAACTTCGTGCAGATGAAGACTATCTGCGACGTAAAAAAGCGCATCAGCAGCAGTATGGCTAAGCGTTAATCCTGCTCTCCCGGCAGCTGTTACCTCCTGCTGCCGGGGTTGTTTTAATGACCCCGTCCTGCTCAATCCTATCCCTCATTTCTTGCCTGCAACGGTTCTGCTGCAGCGCCCGTGCTGCCAGATGCGCAGCCGTTTCGCCACGCCCTAAAACGCCGTAGCCCGCCACGCTTGCCAGATAAGGTCAGACGGCAGCAGAAGAGAAACCTTTTCTGCTGGCGAGCCGGGGGCGTAAAGTAGTGAAAAAACGCGTAAAAGCCGATCCACAGCACAGGCAAAAAAACGGGCGGTTCAAACCGTGCTTTTTCCAATAACTTCCCGTGCTATAAAAAGAAATTGGCTGCGGAGCCTCTGACTGATGAACAAGCGAAACGCTGACAGTGGCCGCTGTTTAGAGCATCCGGTAAAAGGCGGGTTGATATTCACTTGTTTTCATTAATAATAAACGGGCAAACCCCACTGAGGGGGCTATGCCCCTCAGGTAATGAAATGGATAATGTGAGAGCTAAATAATGAAAGAGATCATCAACGGATTTCTGAATTTCCAGCAGAATGTGTTTCCTGAAAGGAAGGATCTTTTCAAAAGCCTGGCATCAAATCAAAATCCGAAAGCGCTGTTCATCTCCTGTTCAGACAGTCGTCTGGTGCCTGAACTGGTGACGCAGCAGGAGCCAGGAGAGCTGTTCGTTATCCGCAATGCGGGCAACATCGTTCCCTCATTCGGCCCGGAGCCAGGCGGTGTCTCCGCCACTATCGAATATGCGGTGGTCGCGCTGGGCGTCTCCGACATCATCATCTGTGGTCACTCTAACTGTGGTGCCATGAACGCCATCGCCTCCTGCGCCTGCATGGATACCATGCCTGCGGTTGAGCACTGGCTGCGCTATGCCGATGCGGCAAAAGCGGTGGTTGAGCAGCGTGAGTATGACTCGCCAGAGAAGAAGCTGAACGAGATGGTCAAAGAGAACGTCATCGCCCAGCTGAACAACATGAAAACCCATCCTTCCGTCTCCGTCGCGCTGCGTAACGGTAAGCTGCGTCTGCACGGCTGGGTTTACGATATCGAAAGCGGCACCATTATGGCGCTGACCCAGGGGGGCAAACAGTTCATCACCCTGTCTGAGAATCCTGATACCTGCTTTGAGTAATCTTTTTCGCCCGCTGTGCTCTGCAGCGGGTTTTCCTGCTATTTATTCTGCATAACAGCGTTAAATCGCCTCTGTTATTCTGCATTTCCCCTCTGGCTTATCTATGCTTGCTTAAACCTTCCTGATACAAGCGAGTTGATGATGCGTAAAACTTCCGTTGCTGCTCTTCTGGCGGTCTCTGCCGTGCTGCTCAGTGGTTGTACTTCTCATGTTGCTGATAAGCAGCAATATTCAGGTTTTTTAAGCGATTACAGCCAGTTGCAACCGACGTCGTCAGCCAGTGGTGAACCGACTCTGCGCTGGATATCACCTGACTATCAAAGCAGCCATTATAAAGATGTGCTTTATACATCGCTGATCTACTACCCGGCGGCGCACCCCACGCCACGCGTCACTCAGCAAACGCTGGATCAGGTGCTCAGTTACACCGAGATCCAGCTAAAAGGCGCGATAGCCACCCGCCTGCCGCTGGTGAATCAGGCTACGCCGCATACTCTGAAGGTAAGGGCCGCCATTACCGCCGTGTCAGCAGAAAATCAGGGCGTGCAGTTTTATGAAGTGGTACCGGTTGCCGCGGTCGTTGCCAGCACCATGGCGGCGTCAGGGCATCGTACTCAGAACAGCGAACTGTTTCTGGAGATAGAAACCAGCGATGCGGTGACGGGCAAACCGATGATCCGGGTGGTTCGCAAAGCCTTTGGCAAAACGGTCAGTAACAGCAATACGCCGATCACCTTTGACGAGCTGAAGCCTGGGATCGATACGATGGTGCGTGACACGGTAAGTTTTAACGCGCCCTGACTCTGACGGGCGACAGCAGAGCGCTGTCGCCCTGATTAATCTTTTGTAAATCCTCAACATCATTGCAGAGGGGCTGACTACGCTTAAGGGCATTCTATCCCGTCAGGAGATCGTTATGGCCCGTTTCTCAACTGCCTTGTTGCTAAGTGGCTCCCTGTTCTGTACCGCCCCCCTGTTTGCCGCCGACGTAAAGGTCGAGGTATTACAGGATAAGTTACAACATCCATGGTCCGTCGCCTTCCTGCCCGACAACAAAACGCTGCTGATTACCGAACGTAGCGGACAACTGCGCAGCTGGAGCCCGGAGAGCGGCCTGTCGCAGCCGATCCAGGGCGTGCCAAAGGTCTGGACAGAACGGCAGAGTGGCCTGCTGGACGTGGTGCTGGCACCCGATTTTGCCACCAGTCGTCGCGTCTGGCTTAGCTATACCGAAGCGAACAGCAATGGCAAAGCGGGCGCGGTGGTAGGCGTTGGCACGCTGAGCAAGGATAACCGGCAACTCAGCGATTTCCGCGAGGTGATTCGGCAGACGCCGATGCTCTCCAGCGGCAACAACATCGGTACCCGGCTGGCGTTTGATACCCAGGGCTATCTCTGGATCGCCTTCGGCGATAACTTTGCCAGCAGCGCTGCGCAGGATCTCGATAAGCTGCAGGGCAAACTGCTGCGGCTCAACGCCGATGGCAGCGTGCCGGACGATAACCCGTTTGCGAAACAGCGCGGCGCACGGCCAGAGATCTGGGCTTATGGTTTGCGTAATCCGCAGGGGCTGGCGCTTAACCCCTGGACCGGCAAGATATGGGAAAATGAACATGGCCCGCGCGGCGGCGATGAAGTGAATATCATGGAGCGGGGCAAGAATTACGGCTGGCCGCTGGCAACCTACGGCATTGACTATAGCGGTGACAAAGTGCCGGAGTCACAGGGCACACAGGTTGCGGGTACCGAACCGCCGCTTTATCACTGGAAGGATTCTCCGGCCATCAGCGGCATGGCGTTCTACAATAGCGCCCGTTTTCCGCAGTGGAAAAACTCGCTGTTTATCGGCGCTCTGAAAGAGAAAAACCTGATTCGTCTGAGTATCAACGGCGAGAAAGTGGTGGAAGAGCAGCGTCTGCTGGACGATCAGAAGGCGCGCATTCGCGATGTGCGTCAGGGGCCGGATGGCTGGCTCTATGTGCTGACCGATGAGGCCAATGGCAAGCTGCTGAAAGTGGGATTAGCGCAGGACGCTGGCGCGTCCCGCGGCTAAGAGCCTGTCCCCAGGCTATTTTATGTGTCAGTCTGGGCCCGGACAGTGCTCACACAGGCTGCTTTAGCAACCTGAACGCCCGTCAGGGCGGCCCTGAAGGGGCGAGCGCAGCGAGTAATCCTCACGGACCACGTGTCCGTTTCGGTTGTGCCGCGCTGTCCGTGTCCAGGCTGCCAGCAACAGTTACGCCTGATGGACCAGGCTCTGAGTCAGCGCGCCCAGTGATAAACCTGCCAGCCGCGGTTTAACGCTTCCTGGTGTAACTGTTCGTCAGGGTTGATGACATGGGCATGATCGGCCTGTTCCAGTAGCGGCAGGTCGTTCATCGAATCGCTGTAGGCCCAGGTGCGGTCAAAGGCCTCGTCCTGCTGCAGCGCTTTCCAGTCACCCAGTCGCGTGACTTTGCCCTCTTTATAGGTCATGGTGCCGTAAGTGTTGCCGCTGTAGCGCTCGTCCACGATTTCAACGCCAATCGCCAGCGCGCCGCAGGCACCCAGCTTTTCTGCAATCGGCACCACCAGATGCTCGCCGCTGGCGGAGATGATCATGACCTTGTCGCCACGCGCCCGGTGCCACTCAATCCGCTCGCGGGCTGCAGGATAAACGCGTGGCATGATGTCGCGGTGAATGAAGCGGCGCACCCAGCCTTCAACGGTAAGCGTGGCCATGCCCGCCAGAGGGGAGAGTGTTTTATTCATATACTCTTCAATCGACAGCGTACCGGCATAGTACTGGCTCATTAATGCCTGTTCCTGATCAATCAGTTCACTGGGGGCGAATCCCTGTGATACCAGCCAGCGCAGCCACAGGCTGGTGCTGTCTTCACAAATGAGTGTTTCATCCAGATCAAAAAGGGCTAAGTCCATGGTCGGTCTCCTCGGCTGACTGGCGTTCAGGTTAACTGATATTTGTGACGGGCTTAACTCTTCTGCGAAAAATCGGAATTTCACGCAGTTTTGATAGCGACAGAATCGGGGAAAAGCGGCACGCGCGCGGCACTTATGCCAGGGTTACTCTACTAAACTCTAAAAAACTTTACGATTCGACGGTTTTTTTCGCTGCCGTCAAGGGTTAGCGTTTGAGTGAGAATTTTCTGCCCCTGGAATTTCGATTTAACAAGGACAATCCGGCCAAGCCCATGACAAACACTCGCTTCACATCTCGCCTGCGGCACCTTGCTGCCACTTCATTACTGATTCTTGCCCCCGTCAGCGTTTTTGCTGAGCAGGCTCCCGCCGCGCCAGGCATTGATGCTAAAGCGTGGATTCTGATCGACTACGCCAGCGGTAAGGTGTTAACCGAATCCAGTGCCGATCAGCGCCTCGACCCCGCCAGTCTGACTAAAATGATGACCAGCTATGTTGTGGGTCAGGCGATTAAAGCGGGCAAAATCAAGCCGGATGACCTGGTTACCGTCGGACAGGATGCCTGGGCCACCGGCAACCCTAAGCTGCGCGGCTCGTCGCTGATGTTCCTCAAGCCGGGCGATCGTATTCCGGTGCATGAGCTGAATAAGGGAATCGTGATCCAGTCCGGCAATGACGCCTGTATTGCGCTGGCGGATTATGTGGCGGGCAGTCAGGATTCGTTTATCGGCCTGATGAACAACTACGTGAAGGCGCTGGGACTGCAGAATACCCACTTTATGACGGTGCATGGTCTGGATGCAGAAGGGCAGTACAGTACCGCGCGTGACATGGCGCTGATTGCTCAGGCGCTGATCCGCGATGTGCCCGAAGAGTACGCGCTGAATAAAGAGAAAGAGTTCACCTTCAATAATATTCGCCAGATCAACCGCAACCGCCTGTTGTGGAGCACCAATCTCAAGGTTGATGGCGTCAAAACCGGCCACACCTCAGGCGCGGGGAATAATCTGGTCGCTTCAGCAACCGAAGGGGATATGCGTCTGATCTCGGTGGTGCTGGGCACCGCCAGCGATGCGATTCGTTTCCGCGAAAGTGAAAAGCTGCTGACATGGGGCTTCCGTTTCTTTGAAACGGTCACGCCGATTAAAGCGGATGCGCCGTTTGCGCAGCAGCGGGTCTGGTTCGGTGATCGCAGCCAGGTCAATCTGGGCGTAGCGAAAGATGCTGCGCTGACCATCCCTAAAGGGCAGATGAAGAATCTGAAGGCGAGTTTCAGACTCACTACGCCGCAGCTCGAAGCCCCGCTGAAGAAGAATCAGGTGGTCGGCACCATCGATTTCCAGCTGGACGGAAAAACGATTGAGCAGCGGCCGCTGGTGGTGATGCAGGATGTGCCGGAAGGCGGGTTCTTCAGCCGGATGATTGATTTCGTGATGATGAAATTCAATGGCTGGTTCGGGAAGTGGTTTTCATAAGTAAGCAGGGACGCAGGCTCGTACTGCGTTGAGCCCGAGCCTGCACAGGGAACAGGGTCAGATCGGAAAGACGCAAAATCCGTCATCCATGACACGCTCGGCCCGCGCCGTCCCTGGCGCGGGACGCTTTCCTCCTCTGACCCTGTTCCCTGCGCTTTAAGCTTATTCGCTGCGGTAAATCCGGGTTTGCCACAGTGCTGGGGACGCTAAGGCGTCCCTTTCTTAATCCTGCGTCCAGCCTTTGCGAATCGGCACGGCAAACAGCGACCGATAGAGTGGATTGATCACCGCCAGCATCCGCTCGCCATAGAACTGCCACGCCAGATGCGAAGCCAGACAGCTCAGCAGCCCCACCAGGAACCCGCCCAGCATATCCATTGGCCAGTGAACGCCAAGGTAGACCCGCGACCAGGCAATAGCGCAACCGGCCACCATCAGAACCACACCTGACCAGAGGCGATGCCAGAAGATAAAGGCCAGTGCAAAGGTGAATATCGTGGTGCCGTGATCGCTGGGATAGGAGTCATCGGCGGCGTGATGCAGGAACTGATAACCAAAACCGATAGCGAAAGGGCGGGGATGCGGCAACAGCTGGCCCACAGACCAGGAGATCGCCAGCGCATAGATCAGCGCCATACCGGTTTTCAGTACCAGCACCCGCTGCGAAGAAACCTGATCGCGCGGTCCCCAGAGCCACATCGCCACGATTAACAGCGGCACAATGGCGATCAGATCTTTGGCAAAAAACGTCGCCAGCTGCAGTAACCAGGCGGGTGAAGCCGGTGTGGCATTAATGGCAGTAAACAGTGAATGGTTCAACTCTTCCATTTCGGGATAAATTCCTCAGCAGACAGTCCGGTTAACGGCAGCTGGCAGCATCCCGCCAGCCCGGTCCGATAACAGCGGCAAAAAAAACGGTCAGCGACAGCACGCTCACCCAATCAGTCAGCACAAATTGCTAACTAAACAGCGGTCTATCCTGCTTTTTACCGTTTTGTTCGTCTATAGAAAGGCTCTTAATCTGCCGTTGAGTTGTGTAACGGTTTAAGTTTTATGACACCTGCAGTTGCGAATCAGGCGGGGAATGACGGGGAGGGACGAAAAAAGGCATAAAAAAACCCGCCGGGAAAAAGACCAGCGGGCTCCACAATTTGGGGATTTCAAAGAAAAGCAGTGGCACTTATTATGACTATCCCTTAACAATAAAGTTCTGGACGCAGGCAAAAAAATTTTATAAGGGCAATATCGGCCAGATAATCACAATCAGCGTTCCCGCCAGCGTCAGCAACACGTTGGCGATGGCATAGGTCCCGGCATAGCCCAGCGCCGGGATATTGCTGCGTGCCGTATCACTGATGATCTCCATGGCCGGTGCGCAGGTACGTGCGCCCATGATGGCGCCAAACAGCAGGGCGCGGTTCATCCGCAACACATAAGCACCAAACAGATAGCAGATGATCACCGGAATCAGGCTGACCAGCAGGCCGCACAGCAGCATCAGCGCACCATCGCTGCTCAGGCCATGATTAATGCCGCTACCGGCACTCAATCCCACTCCCGCCATAAACACCATCAGACCGAACTCTTTCACCATAGTGAGCGCGCCCTGCGGAATATAACCAAAGGTTGGATGGTTGGCGCGCAGGAAGCCGAGCATGATACCGGCGAACAGGAGGCCCGCGGCGTTACCAATACCAAAACTGAAATTGCTGAACTGGAAGGTGATCAGACCAATCATCAGACCCACGATAAAGAAGGCGCAGAAGGCTAAAAGATCGGTCATCTGACTGTGAATCGCGATAAAGCCAATGCGATCCGCCACGCTTTTCACTCGTCGTGCCTCGCCGCTGACCTGCAGCACATCACCTTTGTTCAGCATGATACTGTCGTCGATCGGCATCTCAATCTGACTGCGTATCACCCGGTTCAGGAAGCAGCCGTGATCGGTGAGGTTTAACTTGCTGAGGCGTTTGTTTACCGCATTGTGGTTTTTCACCACGATCTCTTCAGTGACGATACGCATATCCAGCAGGTCGCGGTCAAAAACCTCTTTGCCGTTGCGGAAGCTGGGGTCGAGCCGGGCGTGAGCATCGGGATAGCCCACCAGCGAGATATCATCACCGAGCTGCAACACCGCATCGCCATCGGGACTGGCGAGAATACCGTTGCGGCGGATGCGCTCAATGTAGCAACCGGTCTGACGATAGATACCCAGTTCGCGCAGGTTTTTGCCGCCGCTCCATGCCACCAGTTCCGGACCGACGCGATAGGCGCGGATCACCGGCAGGAAAACTTTGCGCTGGCTGTCCGCATCCAGACCGCGTTCCCGGGCGATCTGCTGGGCACAGGTGGGCAGATCCTGATGTTGCAGACGGGGCAGATAACGTGCGCCGAAAATCAGACTGACCAGGCCTATCAGATAGGTTACGGCATAGCCGAGGCTCAGCTGATCCTGCATCAGTCCAAGCTGTTTCGGATCGCTGATGCTTTGCCGCAGGGTATCGCCCGCTCCGACCAGCACCGGCGTTGAGGTCATCGACCCGGCCAGCATGCCGGCGGTGAGACCGATATCCCAGCCAAAGAGTTTGCCCAGTCCCAGCGCCAGCAGCAGCGCGCTGACCACCATGACGATGGCGAGCATGAAATAGTTTTTGCCGTCGCGAAAGAAAATGGAAAAAAAGTTGGGACCGGCTTCGACGCCGACACAAAAAATAAACAGCATAAAGCCCAGACTCAATGCATCGGTATTGATCGTAAAGTGCTGCTGGCCTAATAAGAGCGAAACCACTAATACGCCAATCGAATTTCCCAGCTGAACCGAGCCCAGACGCAACTTACCCAGACAGAGGCCGAGCGCTAAAACGACAAACAATAACAAAATGTCATTTCCGCTTAACAATCCTGCGACGTTAATATTCACTGTTTAACTTCTTGTTTACATGTAACCTATTGAAGAGTAGCCTGTTTTTCGCTATCGTGAGCAGGCCGTTGAGGTGCTGTTGCATCAGTACTGCAAATGGAACCTTTACCGCGGCGCTATTCTAATCACAAAAATCTTTCACAGCCATTGGCTGTTTTCATTCGTTGCCACAGCGAACTGTTTCTTTTTATTTCCATCTGAACGCATCAGGGTTATCAGCAGGTTATTGTCGGGGTTACTTTTAATCAGTGGGGTGGTATGCCGCAGCGTTCTTATCTCTGGACTACCCGCCTGTGCGGCGTGGTGTTGTACAGTCTGGTGTTTGTCTTTACCTGTCATTTCTGGCAGGTCGGTCCCGGCCCGCTTCGCGGTCAGCCCGAATTACTGCTCTTTATGTTGCCCGGTATCGTGATGGCATTGGTGCAGGTGGAAAGCCCGTTAAAAAGCACCCTGCTGATGGGGCTATGGGGAACGTTACTGGCAGCACTGCTGTTAAACAGCAGCCTGTTTATCCACAGCAACGCACTCTTTGTGGTCGCATGGAGCCTTAGCGCGCTGTTCTGGGCAGGCTGCGGGGCTTTGCTGGTGCGGTTGATGCAGATAGTGATGGCCTCACTCAATTAAACAGTGTTGGGCGATGGATGACCGGCAGAGCGCAAAAAAGGCGAGACAGGAAAATCCTGGCTCGCCTTTTTCATTCCGGCTATCAGCGCTTACGCGGCAAATCCCAGATTCTCTTTGGTCCAGGCCGCAAACTCGGTGTAGCCACCGATATGTTTTTCGTCGACGAAAATCTGTGGCACGGTGCTGACCGGTTTACCGGCGCTCGCTTCCAGGTCGGCTTTAGTAATGCCTTCTGCGTTAATATCGACATACTGGTAGCTAAAATCATCACGTTCAGCGGTTAGTTTGTCGGCCAGTTCATGGGCACGCACACAGTAGGGACAGCCCGGACGACCAAAAATAACAGCAATCATTGAGAACTCCTTGCAGCGACTATTATGTGATGTGTATCACACAATGAAACAGAGAATGGCAACCATGATGCCCGCTCGTATCGCTTAAGGAAAGCAGGATTTGCCTGTTAGTCTGATGCCCGCACGCTATCGCTGCCCGGTCAGGAAGCCTCTGAATCAGAGGATTTTTCGCGCCGTCAGCCCGTGTATCTCGCGCAATTTTTGGGTTGTTGACCATAATTGACGCTCAGTCAGCCGCTAAGGCAGGAGGATATCATGCAGAGTGTAGCCAGATTACCCCGGTTTGTGGTGGTGCTGGAGGCGGCTGGCGGCCTGTTAATCGTGGCCGCGCTGCTGCTGATCAACCACTGGCTTCCGCTGCCAGACAAGGCGGATGTAAAAACGCTGGCCACTGTGCTGTTTATTGCTGGCGTGGTTCTGATGCTGCCTGCTGCCTGGCTGTTAATGTGGCGCACCGCGAAAGCGATAGCACCACAGCTGTTTAATCAAACTGACAAAAAAAGATAATATTGCTGGAGACTTTATGACACCGACCATTGATTTACTGTGCAGCCATCGTTCAATCCGCGCCTTTACTGACCAGCCGGTCAGCGAAACACAGCGTGAAGCGATTATTACTGCGGCGCAATCGGCGTCCACATCCAGTTTTTTACAGTGTTCTTCC
Organism: Pantoea sp. CFSAN033090; assembly: GCF_001264395.1. Lineage (NCBI taxonomy): Bacteria > Pseudomonadati > Pseudomonadota > Gammaproteobacteria > Enterobacterales > Erwiniaceae > Pantoea > Pantoea sp. CFSAN033090. Next base: position 174,828 of record NZ_LGYX01000004.1, read on the forward strand.
ATTATCCGTATCACCGACAAAGCCCTGCGCGACAAGCTGGTGACGCTGACGGGCGGACAGACCTGGGTCGCTGATGCACCTGAGTTCTGGATCTTCTGCGCTGACTTTAATCGCCACCTGCAGATTTGCCCTGATGCGCAGCTGGGTCGTGCCGAGCAGTTGCTGCTGGGCTGCGTCGATACCGCGCTGATGGGGCAGAATGCCATGGTCGCGGCGGAATCGCTGGATCTGGGCGGCGTCTTTATCGGCGGAATCCGTAACAACATCGCGGAAGTGACAGAACTGCTGGGCCTGCCGAAATTTGTCCTGCCGCTGTTTGGTTTTTGCCTGGGTCACCCGGAGTCAAAGCCGGACGTCAAACCGCGTATGCCGCATGCGATGCTGGTGCATGAGAACCGCTATCAGCCGCTGGATCCGGCGGTGCTGGCCGAATACGATAGCCGCACAGAACTCTATTATCAGCAGCGCGGCAGCAACCAGCGTAGCGAAACCTGGAGTGAGCTGATCCAGCGCCTGATCATTAAAGAGACGCGTCCGTTTATGCTCGATTATCTGCATCAGCAGGGCTGGGCCACGCGTTAAGCCAGTAAGGGAGAGCAGCGATGAAGATAGCTATCCTGTCACGTGATGAGACGCTCTACTCCAGTCGGCGACTGCGTGAGGAGGCCGCCGCACGCGGCCACCAGGTCCGGATCCTCGATCCGCTCTCCTGCTATATGAATATTAATCCCGCCTCACCGGCGGTTCACTACTGTGGTGAACCGCTGGGCCATTTTGATGCGGTTATCCCGCGCATCGGCAACCCTATTACCTTTTATGGCACGGCCGTGCTGCGACAGTTTGAGATGTGCGGCAGCTATCCACTGAATGAGTCCTCCGCCATTACCCGCACCCGTGACAAATTGCGCTCGCTGCAGCTGCTGGCACGGGAAGGCATCGACATGCCGGTCACCGGCTTTGCCTCCTCACCCGATGACACCGCTGATCTGATCGCCCTGGTCGGCGGTGCGCCGCTGGTGGTCAAGCTGGTGGAAGGCACCCAGGGCATTGGCGTGGTGCTGGCGGAAACGCGGCAGGCGGCAGAAAGCGTTATCGATGCCTTTCGCGGCCTGAATGCTCATATTCTGGTGCAGGAGTTTATTAAAGAAGCGCAGGGTCGTGATGTTCGCTGTCTGGTGATTGGCAATCAGGTGGTGGCAGCGATTGAGCGGGTGGCGAAAGAGGGCGACTTCCGCTCTAATCTGCATCGCGGCGGCAAAGCTTATCCCGTCGTCATTACGCAACAGGAGCGCCAGATCGCCGTGAAAGCGGCGGCTACGCTCGGGCTGGAAGTGGCGGGCGTCGATATTCTGCGCGCCCATCGCGGCCCGCTGGTGATGGAAGTTAACGCCTCGCCCGGTCTTGAAGGCATTGAAACCAGCAGTGACCTTAACATCGCCGCCCTGATGATCGCGCGGATTGAGCAGCAGGCCATCCCCGGGCTCCGTCCTAAAACCGCTGGCTGACACGCGCTTTTCAGCGGTTTTCATGGCATCGTCGCGCATTTTTCCGTAAGCTAAGTCGCCTGTTTATCACCCCACTGGGATTTTACGATGGATTCTCTTGTCGTTCCGGATATCGACCTGCTGCGTCGCTGGCTGGATCAGCAAAATATCACCTGGTTCGAATGCGATGCCTGTCAGGCACTTCATCTGCCGCACATGCAAAACTTCGATGGGGTGTTTGACGCCAAAATCGATCTGGTCGACAACGTCATTCTGTTTTCGGCGCTGGCTGAAGTGAAGCCGACGGCGCTGATTCCACTGGTTGGCGATTTGTCGCAGATCAATGCCAGTTCGCTGACGGTGAAAGCATTTATCGACATTCAGGATGATAATCTGCCGAAACTCATTGTCTGTCAGTCAATGATTACCACCGCCGGGTTAACCTTTGGTCAGTTCTCGCACTTTATGAAACAGAGTGAAGAGCAGATCTCGATGGTGATCCTGGAAGCCTTTGCCAACAATCTGTTGATTGTGGGCGAAGAAGAAGAGCACGTTCCGGTGACCAGCGTTCATTCTGTGCTGCACTAAGCCCGACATGGTCACACATTAAGCCGTCCCTGAGACGGCTTTTTTATGCCCGCCATCCGCTGCCGCGATAATTTTTTATTCTGCATTTTGCCCTTTAACGCCAGATATTAGTCGTGGTTTATGCCATCAAAGCCGAACCTCATAGCTCAAACATGCATAAAATATCGCTTTCAGGCGTTTTTTACGCTGGGGTCTGGTGAAGCCTGACCGGGGGGGCTATGCTTGCGGGGCTGTAACAGGCGCGTAACTGCGCCTCAGCTATAGGTTTTTGCTATTAAACTCCCGCTGAATAATGATTCATTGTGTCACTGACGTCTTGTACAGAACGCAATGCAGGGATCTCTGGTTTGCAGCGTTGTAATGACCCGCTCAGGAGGATGGAAAAATATGTTCAACTCACGTCAGAAATGGCTGTCAGCTGTGGTAGCTGCTGCGCTGATGGCCGCATCGGCCAGCAGCATGGCGGAAGATAAAACGCTGCACGTCTACAACTGGTCCGATTATATTTCGCCAGATACCGTGCCGAACTTTGAAAAGCAGTCCGGCATCAAAGTGGTCTACGATGTGTTTGACTCCAACGAAGTCCTGGAAGGCAAACTGATGGCGGGCAGCACCGGCTATGATGTGGTGGTGCCATCCTCCAGCTTCCTGGCGCGTCAGCTGCAGTCCGGGGTATTCCAGCCGCTGGATAAGAGCAAACTGCCTAACTACAAAAACCTCGATCCGGCGCTGATGGAGAAAGTGGCGCAGCACGATCCGGGTAATAAATATGCCATTCCCTATCTGTGGGGCACCACCGGTATCGGCTACAACGTCGACAAGGTCAAGGCCGCACTGGGCGCCGATGCGCCGGTCAACAGCTGGGATCTGGTGCTGAAGCCGGAAAACCTGGAGAAGCTGAAAAGCTGCGGCGTCTCCTTCCTGGATGCCCCAGAAGAGATTTTCGCCACGGTGCTCAACTACCTGGGCAAAGATCCCAATACCTCTGATGCCAAAGAGTATTCCGGCGCGGCCACTGACCTGCTGCTGAAACTGCGTCCGAATATCCGCTACTTCCATTCGTCGCAGTACATCAACGATCTGGCCAACGGTAATATCTGCGTCGCCATTGGCTGGTCGGGTGATATTCTGCAGGCGAAAAACCGTGCTGATGCGGCGAAAAATGGCGTGCATCTGGGCTACAGCGTACCGAAAGAGGGCGCACTGGCCTTCTTCGATATGATGGCGATCCCGAAAGATGCGAAAAACCTCGATGGTGCTTACGCCTGGCTGAACTACATCATGGATCCGAAAGTGATCGCCGATGTCTCCAACAAAATGAACTACGCCAACGGCAACAAAGCGTCGCTGCCGCTGATCAATGCCGACGTCCGCAACAACCCGGGTATCTTCCCGACGCCAGAAGCGATGTCGAAATTGTTTGTGCTGAAAGTCCAGGATCCTAAACTGGATCGTGTGCGTACGCGCGCATGGACTAAAGTAAAAAGTGGTAAGTAATTCGTCCTTAACGGATTGACCTGTCATGTATCAGCAACAGAGGCGCGGTGTCGGCCTCTGTTGTGCCATTTTTAGCGGCAAATTTTGTCGCCATGTTCCGCCTGGCTCCGGAGAGAACCTTTGTGAACGATGCCATTCCCCGTCCTCAAAATAAAACCGCAAAGGCGTTAACGCCACTGCTGGAAATTCGCAATCTGACCAAATCCTTTGACGGGCAACACGCCGTGGATGATGTCAGCCTGACAATTTATAAAGGTGAGATCTTTGCCCTGCTGGGCGCATCGGGCTGTGGTAAATCAACGCTGCTGCGCATGCTGGCCGGTTTTGAGCCGCCAACCAGCGGGCAGATTGTGCTGGATGGCCAGGATCTGTCCCACGTTGCTCCCTATCAGCGCCCGATCAACATGATGTTCCAGTCCTACGCGCTGTTTCCCCACATGACGGTGGAGCAGAATATCGCCTTTGGTCTGAAACAGGATCGGCTGCCGAAAGGGGAGATCACCAGCCGGGTAGCAGAGATGCTGGCGCTGGTGCATATGCAGGAGTTTGCTAAACGCAAACCGCACCAGCTCTCCGGTGGTCAGCGTCAGCGTGTGGCGCTGGCCCGCAGCCTGGCGAAACGGCCGAAACTGCTGCTGCTGGATGAGCCGATGGGGGCACTGGACAAGAAGCTGCGCGACAGGATGCAGCTGGAAGTGGTCGATATTCTGGAGCGTGTTGGCGCCACCTGTGTGATGGTGACGCACGATCAGGAAGAGGCGATGACCATGGCGGGCCGTATCGCGATTATGAATCGCGGCAAGTTCGTACAGATTGGTGAACCGGAGGAGATCTACGAGCATCCTACCAGCCGCTACAGCGCGGAATTTATCGGTTCGGTTAACGTTTTCGAAGGCTTACTGCGTGAACGTCAGGCGGATGGCCTGGTGATTGACAGTCCCGGCCTGATGCATCCGCTGAAAGTCGACTCCGATGTCTCAGTGGTGGATAACGTTCCGGTCCATGTCGCACTGCGTCCGGAAAAAGTGATGTTGTGCGATGAGGTGCCTGCCGATGGCTGTAACTTTGCGGTGGGTGAAGTGGTCCACATCGCTTATCTCGGCGACCTTTCTATCTTCCATGTCCGTCTGCACAGCGGACAGATGATCAGCGCACAGTTGCAAAACGCACATCGCTACCGCAAAGGGTTGCCGACCTGGGGTGATGAAGTCCGCCTCTGCTGGGAATGCGACAGCTGCGTGGTGTTGACGGTTTAAGGAGCGGCTATGAGCCAGATTTTCCAACGCGCTAAAGCGCCTGCCCGACTGGTCGGCACGCCGCTGCAACGCTGGGCCACGCGGATAAAAATGCAGCATGGCCGCAAGCTGGTGATCGCCTTGCCTTATGTCTGGCTGGTGCTGTTGTTTCTGCTGCCGTTTCTGACGGTGCTGAAGATCAGCTTCGCGGACATTGCGCGTGCGATTCCCCCCTACACCGAGCTGGTGAGCTGGGCTGATGACCAGTTCAGCATTGTGCTCAATTTCGGCAACTACCTGACGCTGACCGACGATCCGCTCTACGTCGATGCCTATCTGCAATCGCTGAAAGTGGCGGCGATCTCCACGGTGATCTGTCTGCTGATTGGCTACCCGCTCGCGTGGGCCGTGGCGCACAGCAAGCCATCCATGCGCACCATTCTGCTGCTGCTGGTGATCCTGCCGTCGTGGACCTCATTTCTGGTCCGCGTCTACGCCTGGATGGGGCTGCTTAACAACAACGGTATTCTGAACCGGTTCCTGCTGTGGCTGGGGGTGATCGATCATCCGCTGGTGATCCTCTACACCAATACAGCGGTCTATATCGGTATCGTCTACTGCTATCTGCCGTTTATGGTGCTGCCAATCTACACCGCGCTGACCCGCATTGATTACTCGCTGGTGGAAGCCTCACTGGATCTGGGTGCGCGTCCGCTGAAGACCTTTTTCAGCGTGATTGTCCCGCTGACAAAAGGGGGCATTATCGCCGGATCGATGCTGGTGTTTATCCCGGCGGTGGGGGAGTACGTGATCCCTGAACTGCTGGGTGGCCCGGACAGCATCATGATTGGCCGTATCCTGTGGCAGGAGTTCTTTAACAACCGTGACTGGCCGGTGGCCTCCGCGCTGGCGGTTATCATTCTGTTGATCCTGATTCTGCCGATCATCTGGTTCCACAAGCATCAAAACCGTGAAATGGGAGAGAAGGCATGAATAATTTGCCAACCATTCGCTCACCCTGGCGTACCGGTATTCTGGTCTGCTGCTTCCTGTTCCTCTATGCGCCGATGCTGCTGCTGGTGGTTTACTCCTTCAACAGCTCACCGCTGGTGACGGTGTGGGAGAGCTTCTCGTTCCACTGGTACAGGGTGCTCTTCCAGGACAGCGCGATGATTGACGCCGTGCTGCTGAGTCTGAGCATTGCCGGTCTCTCCGCCACCATGGCGGTGGTGCTGGGCACGCTGGCGGCGGTGATTATCGTGCGCTTTGGTCGCTTCCGCGGCCACAACGGTTTTGCCTTTATGCTGACCGCGCCGCTGGTGATGCCCGACGTCATCACCGGACTGTCGCTGCTGCTGCTGTTTGTGGCAATGGGCAACGCCTTTGGCTGGCCGAGCGAACGCGGCATGCTGACCATCTGGCTGGCCCACGTCACCTTCTGTACCGCCTATGTGGCCGTGGTGATTAACTCGCGTCTGCGTGAGCTGGACCGCTCCATCGAAGAGGCGGCGATGGATTTAGGCGCAACGCCGCTGAAGGTCTTTTTTGTGATTACCGTGCCCATGATTGCACCGGCTATTGTGACCGGCTGGCTGCTGGCGTTTACCCTGTCACTCGACGATCTGGTGATTGCCAGCTTTGTGACCGGGCCGGGTGCCACCACATTGCCGATGGCGATCTTCGCCACCGTGCGACGCGGCGTTAACCCGGAAATCAATGCGCTGGCTTCATTGATCCTGTTTGTGGTCGGTTTAGTGGGTTTTATCGCCTGGCGGGTGATGGCACACGAAGAAAAACAACGTTTAAGCGATATTCAGAAAGCTAAACGTGGCTGAAATCCGTAACCTTTGCCACTATATGAACGGGCCGGTCTGACCGGCCCGTTTTTCGATCAGGTGGAGTCACGGACTATGTCAGAAATCTTCAAAAGCAGTGCCACGCTTTCAATCGCGCCGGTTCCGGTGACGGTTGCGGGCATTGCTATTATTGCGACCCGCTGCCTGAGCGTCCTGATGCTGGCAAACGAGCTGGGTTACAGTGAACTCGCCAATTTTGTTCACCGCAGCGCCCAGTCCTGGGACGCGACACTCATCTTTGTCGCCAGCCAGTTGATCTTCCTGTTCGAACTGCGCTGCGCCTTTACCCTGATGCGCGGCAGTAACCGTGGACGCTGGGGCTATGTGGCGACGCAGGTGATTGTGCTCAGCTATATGCTGGTCGCCTCGCTGGGCTGGATCTACCCCGAGATTTTCAGCATTGATGGCGACAACAACGTCCAGATTATCCACCATACCCTGTCGCAGAAAATCCCCGATCTGCTGGTGCTCCTGCTGCTGTTTCTGCCTGCCAGCAGCCGCGCTTTTTTCAGGAAGCGATGATACAATCGCGCTCCGCCCGACCCGATCGTTAAGGCTTTACCATGCACTGCGCGCTTTATGACGCTAACCGTTGCCGCTCCTGTCAGTGGCTGGAAAAACCCTATCCCACTCAGCTGAACGACAAACAGTCGCTGCTGGAACAGTTACTGGCTGAGCAGCCGGTCGCTGCCTGGTTGCCGCCGGTCACCTCACCGCAGCAGGCATTTCGTAATAAAGCCAAAATGGTGGTGAGTGGCAGCGTAGAGCGTCCGGTGCTGGGATTAATCCATCGTGATGGTGAAGCTGTGGATCTGTGCGATTGTCCGCTCTATCCCGCCAGCTTCCAGCCGGTTTTTGCTGCACTTAAGCCCTTTATCGCCCGTGCCGGACTGACGCCCTATAACGTGGCGCGCAAACGCGGCGAACTCAAATTCCTGCTGATAACCGAAAGCCAGCAGGGCGGCGTGATGCTGCGCTTTGTCCTGCGTTCAACCGCGAAACTGGAACAGCTGCGCGCCGCATTGCCGTGGCTGCAACAGCAACTGCCGCAGCTGGCGGTGATCTCTGCCAATATTCAGCCGGTGCATATGGCGATTCTGGAAGGGGAAGAGGAGATTGCGCTGACGCCCGCGCAGTCGCTGGCAGAGAACTTCAACGGCGTGCCGCTGTGGATCCGCCCGCAAAGCTTCTTCCAGACCAACCCGCAGGTTGCCAGCGCACTCTATGCCACCGCGCGCGACTGGGTCAGGGCGCTGCCGGTCAACAGCATGTGGGATCTCTTCTGCGGCGTAGGCGGTTTTGGTCTGCACTGCGCGACAGCGGAGATGGAACTGACGGGCATTGAGATCAGCGCCGAGGCGATAAAATGCGCCCAACGTTCCGCTGAGATGCTGGGGCTGGAAAAAGTGCAGTTTGCGGCGCTGGATTCTACGGCGTTTGCGACCGGACGCGATGCGGTGCCGCAGCTGGTGCTGGTTAATCCGCCGCGTCGTGGGATTGGTGAGGCGCTGTGCGACTATCTCAGCCAGATGGCCCCGGATTATCTGCTATATTCAAGCTGTAATCCGCAGACCATGGCGCAGGATATTGCCCGACTGAGTACCTATGAGGTGACGAAGGTGCAACTGTTCGATATGTTTCCCCACACCGCCCATTTTGAAGTGCTGACGCTGTTAACCCGCCGTCAGCACGAGTCCGGGAAAGCATCGTCAGAGGTAGCCTCAGCCGGTAATCACTCCGGGAACCACTTCTGATTAAGCTGCTGCCAGCTGCCGTTGGCTTTCAGTTCGTTCAGTGCCTGATTGAACTGATCGCGAAGCGCCGTATTGCCTTTACGCACGGCAATGCCGAGACCGGTGCCAAAGTAGTCCGCATCCGTAACATGTTCACCGACAGTGGCGAGATCCGCATTGGTCTTCAGCCACTGATTCACCACCGCGCTGTCGCCAAATACGCCATCCAGCCGGCCACTCTTCATATCCAGAATCGCATTCTGATAGCTGTCATAGGCCACCACTTTCACTTCCGGATGCTTATCCTGCAGGTACTTCTGGTGAGTGGTGCCGTTTTCCACGCCAATGCGCTTGCCCTTAAGCTCAGCTAAGCTGCTGAACTGGCCTTTACGGGCAATTACGATGGCGGAATTAGCGTAATAAGGCTGGGTAAAATCGACCTGCTTGCTGCGCTCAGTGGTGATATCCATGCCGGAAATCACTGCGTCATAGCGGCGGAACTTCAGTGACGGGATCAGGCTGTCGAAGGCATTGTTGGTAAAGGTACACTCCGCTTTCATCTGCTGGCACAGCGCTTTAGCCAGATCGATATCGAATCCCACCAGGTTATTTTCCCGATCCAGGGATTCAAACGGCGGATAAGTCGCTGAAGCGGCGAAGCGAATCTTTTCCGCTGCCTGGGCGGTAAGTGCCAGTGAAGCCAGCGCAGCGGCAACAATCCATTTTTTCATTTTATGATTCCTGTGATGTGGTCAGCCAGAGAAGGCGATACCCTGCCATAAAATGCATTTTTATGCAATTAGTGTGATTTTTCAGGCGAAAAGGGCGAGGAGCCTCGCCCGGATATCAGTTACGTCGTTCGAAGGCCAGAGCGCGCTTTTCGATCAGCCGCATCATCAGCGTCAGCAAACCGTTAACGCAGAGATAAACCAGACCCGCCGCGGCATAGACCGTGATGTCGTAGGTGCGGCCATAGAGCAACTGGCCGTGGCCCATGACTTCCATCAGGGTGATGGTGTAGGCCAGCGAGGTGCCTTTGAACACCAGCACCACCTCATTGGAGTAGGAGGAGAGGGCGCGTTTAAATGCATACGGAAGCAGAATGCGCAGGGTATCTTTGCGGCTCATGCCGAGCGCGGCACACGATTGCCACTGTCCCGAAGGAATCGCACGCACCGCACCGTAAAACAGCTGCGTGGTGTAAGCCGCGCTGTTCAGCGACAGCGCCAGCATCGCGCACAGCCAGGGCTGCGACAGTAAATGCCACAGCCAGGGGATCTGCTGGATCGAGGGAAACTGTCCCGGACCGTAATAGATCAGGAAGATCTGCACCAGCAGCGGTGTGCCGGTAAACAGTGTAATAAAGCCTTTGACCAGCGGGTTGAACACCGGCGTTTTCAGCGACAGCACCACGGTGAAGAGCAGCGCCAGCAGCAGGGCCACGACCAGCGAGGCTGCCGTCAGCGTCAGGCTGGTATGCAACCCTTTCAGGAGTTCAGGCAGATAGGCCAGCATTAGCTGTTCCCCCGTTCAAAGCGGGTGGTGCGCAGTTCGATGCGGCGTAACACCGCCTGGCTGAACAGCGTGATCACTAAGTAGATAGCGGCCGCCACCAGGAACCAGGTAAACGGCTCCTGCGTGCGGGTGGCAATACTTTTGGTTTGCAGCATCAGATCGTTGACGCTAATCAGCGAGACCAGCGCGGTATCTTTCAGCAGCACCAGCCACTGATTGCCCAGACCGGGCAGGGCGTGACGCCACATCTGCGGCATAATCAGCCGGAGAAAGATGGCCGATTTTTTCATGCCCAGCGCCTGACCCGACTCCCACTGACCCATTGGCACCGCTTTCAGCGCGCCGCGCAGCGTCTGCGAGGCGTAGGCGGCATAGAGCATCGCCAGCGCAATCACACCGCACAGGAACGGACTGACGTCGAAGTTTTCAATTTCAACCTGAATCGGTAACTGAAACAGGCCGAAATTCAGGGTGAAGCCGTCAGAGAGGGTGAGCAGCAGCTGGGAGGCGCCAAAATAGATAAACAGCACCACCAGAATTTCCGGCAGGCCACGGATCAGCGTCACCAGGCCGGTGCCAATCCACGCCAGCGGTTTCAGGCGCAGTGACTCCCAGCCAGCGAAAATCATCGCCAGCACCAGGCCAGCGATGAGAGCACAAACAGCAAGGCCGACGGTCATGCCGGCGGCGCTTGCGAGGGTCATCATTTCATTCATCAGAGATTACTGCTGGAACCATTTGCTGTAGATGGTTTTGTACGTGCCGTCTGCTTTGATCTTATCCAGCGCGCCATTGAACTTGGTTTGCAGATCGGTGTTACCGGTACGTACCGCAATGCCCAGGCCGGTACCAAAGTAGGCTTTGTCCGTGACTTTCTCACCAACGGCAGCCAGCGCGGCATTCTGCTTCAGCCACTCATTGACGACTGCGGTGTCACCGAACACAGCATCAATACGGCCATTTTTCAGATCCAGCACCGCATTCTGATAGCTGTCGTAAGGAACGGTGGTGATCTCGCTGTGTTTCTCAGTCAGGTATTTCTGATGCGTGGTGCCGTTCTGGACGCCAACCCGCTTGCCTTTCAGCGCTTCCACGCTGGCGACTTTGCCTTTCTGGGCAACAAACAGCGCGGAGTTGTCGTAGTAAGGCTTGGTGAACAGGACCTGTTTTTCACGATCTGGTGTGATATCCATGCCCGCCATCACCGCATCAAAACGACGGAATTTCAGGCTCGGGATCAGGCTGTCGAACGCCTGATTGGTGAAGGTGCAGGTCGCATCAATCTCTTTACACAGCGCATTGGCCAGATCGACATCAAAGCCCTGAATCTTGTTGTCCGCATCCACAAACTCAAAAGGAGGATAAGAGGCTTCGGTCGCAAAACGAATCGTCTGAGCCGCCGTAGCGCTCAGGCTAAAACCAGCAAGCAGTGCAGCAAGTACCATTTTTTTCATTTTTAGCATCCTGACTTAGTGCGAAAGATAGTGAGCAAACGCCTCGGTTTGCGGCTGTGTAAAGCGGCTGGCATCGCCCTGTTCCACAATGTGACCGTTCTCCATATAGACGACGCGGCTGGCCGTTTTACGTGCCACCTCCACTTCATGGGTCACAATCACCTGGGTAATGCGGGTCTGGGCCAGTTCGCGAATGATACTGACAATCTGTGCGGTAATTTCAGGGTCCAGCGCGGCAGTCGGCTCATCGAACAGCAGCACCTGCGGCTCCATCATCAGCGCGCGGGCAATCGCCACACGCTGCTGCTGACCACCGGAGAGATGCAGCGGAAAGCGATCGCTGTAGGGCGTCAGGCGCAGCCGGTCAAGCAGCTTGTCGGCGCGGGCGCGGGCGTCACTTTTGCTGAGGCCCAGTACCCGGCAGGGCGCTTCAATCAGATTCTGCAGCACGGTAAGGTGCGGCCAGAGGTTGTACTGCTGAAACACCATACCGACGTTCTGACGCAGTTCGCGAATCGCAGCATCGGAGGGTTTCTGGCTGAAGTCGAACTGATTACCGGCAATCTGTAACTGACCTGAACGGGGTTGCTCCAGCAGGTTAAGCACCCGCAGCAGCGAACTCTTACCCGCACCGCTGGGACCCAGCAGTACCAGGGTCTCGCCTTGCGGACACTCAAGGTTAATGTCAAACAGCGCCTGATGAGCACCGTAGAAGCAGTTTATTGCGTTTAGTTGAATACTCATGCGCCAGATTTGAATAGCTATTAGTGTCGCGGATTTTAACGTCACCAGAATAGTTATGCAAATAAGGTGGGTTAAAATTTGTAAAACAGCAGGCTAACCGCAAAAGCTTAGCACAATATCATGCACTGCCTGGGGGCAGCGCGCTGCAGCGGGACGAGCGGCGGAAATAAAAAAAGCGCAGCGCCCGGGGGCGACTGCGCTTCTCTGAACGGTTAAGCCTGAGGTTATTTTTTCGATTTCTCAAGCATCTGGCTCAGGCTGCCACCCTCTGCATGCGCAGGGTTGGCCATGTAGCGCACATCATCCACCACCCAGCAACTGCCCTGATGGATCATCAGCACTTCATCCTGCCACTGCTTGCCGTCGCGGCTCAGGTCGACCCGCAGCGGGATGTTGCGTGCATCGCGGTTCGGAATGGTGGAAGCATCAGCAACGCTGGCGGCGGTCGGACCCTGTGACAGGCTGGAGAAGAGATCGCCATTGCGCCACTGTGCGCCTGCATTGCTGCCGCTGGCCGCCTGCAATGAGTGGTACAGCGCATCACTCAGGTAAGGGCGATATTTTGCCAGGGTGTTGCTGTCGGGCAGACCCTGCGTAGGCTGTTCGATACGCAGGTCGTAAAACTGCTGGGCCACCTGGTCAGGACCGCCTTCAATGCACGGTGCGGTACGTGGGCCATTATCCTTAATCACTGGCTCAACGGTGGTACAGGCGCTGAGCAGCAGGGCCGCCGGGATCATTAGCGCAAACGCGTTGTTTCTCATCTCGATTTCCTTATGGTTCTCTGGCAAGGTGCCCTTTTTAGCATAGAGTATAGCCGTGCTTTTTAGTCGAAAGAGCCTTAGCCCGGTTTTCAACAAGGAGAATGCGATGAAATTTTCAACAACCCCCACGCTGGAAGGTCACAGCATCAGCGAATATTGTGGCGTCGTCACCGGTGAAGCGATTCTGGGTGCCAACATCTTCCGTGACTTTTTCGCTGGCATCCGTGATGTGGTCGGTGGCCGCTCCGGTGCTTACGAGAAAGAGCTGCGTAAAGCGCGAGAGATCGCGTTTGAAGAGCTGGAGGAGCAGGCAAAAGCGCTGGGCGCCAACGCCGTGGTCGGTATCGATATTGACTACGAAACGGTCGGCAAAGATGGCAGCATGCTGATGGTAAGCGTCAGCGGCACGGCGGTGATCATTCGTTGAAACGGTGGCTGTGGCTGATACTGACGCTGCTGCTGGCGGGCTGCCAGTCCGGGATAGAATCCCGTGACGGCTACTGGGCCGATCTGCGGCATCCGGCGCAGGGCGCGCGACCGCGGGTGAAGGTGATAGTGATCCACTACACCGCCGAAGATTTTTCTTCGTCGCTGGCGACCCTGACCGATAGGGAAGTCAGCGCCCACTATCTGATCCCCCGCCAGCCGCCACAGCGCGCCGGGAAAGGCGTTATCTGGCAACTGGTGCCGGAGCAGCAGCTCGCCTGGCATGCCGGTCCAAGCTTCTGGCGCGGAGCCAGCCGCATCAATGACACATCGATTGGTATCGAACTGGTGAACCAGGGTTATCGCCGGACCCTGACAGGTCTTGAATGGCAGCCATTTACCGCTGCGCAGATCACCACGCTGGAGGCGCTGCTGCGCGATATTGCACAGCGCTACGGCATCGCACCGGAAAATATTGTCGGTCACAGTGATATCGCGCCGCAGCGTAAGCAGGATCCCGGCCCACTCTTTCCGTGGCATCAGCTGGCCCAGCGCGGAATGGGTGCCTGGCCCGATGCCGGACGAGTGCAGTTTCATTTAGCGGGTCAGGATCCGCACACGGTGGTACCCGTGGAGCCACTACTGGAACGTTTACAGCGCTATGGCTATCCGGTGACGGCAGAGATGAGCGCGCGTGAACAGCAGAGGGTAATCGCCGCGTTTCAGATGCATTTCCGGCCTGCGGATTATCGCGGGCAGCCCGATGCAGAAACCGCCGCGATAGCCGCCGCGCTACTGGATAAATATGGCGCGGCGCAATAGCGGATTATTGGTGTAAAAACGCCTTCCAGTGGGCGACGACCTGCGCCAGTGCCGCGCGATCAGCATCCAGATGGGTGACCAGACGGGTGCGGGTTCCTGCGCTGATTAACACCCCGCGCGCCTTCATCCACTCACCTAATGGTTTGACCTGGGCTTCCGGCACCGCCACAAACAGCATGTTGGTCTGCTGATCGATGACCTGAACGCCCAGCTCATGCAACTGCTGTCCCAGCCAGGCGGCATTGTCATGATCCTCCTGCAGCCGCGCCACGTTGTGTTCTAACGCATAGAGACCCGCCGCCGCCAGAATACCGGCCTGGCGCATGCCGCCGCCGGTCATTTTACGCCAGCGACGTGCGCGCTCAATCAGCGCCGTGTCGCCACACAGCAGAGAACCGACAGGCGTGCCCAGGCCTTTAGAGAGACAGATGGTCAGGGTGTCGCAGTAGCGGGCAATCGCCGCCAGCGTGGTCTGCTGCGCGACTACCGCATTGAAAATGCGTGCGCCATCAATGTGCAGCGCCAGCTGGTGCTCGCGGGTAAAAGTCCACGCCTGTTCCAGATACGCCAGCGGCAGGACTTTACCGTGATGCGTGTTCTCCAGACTCAGCAGACGGGTGCGGGCAAAGTGAATATCGTCCGGCTTGATGGCGGCCGCTACTACGTCGAGCGGCAGCGTACCATCGTCGGCGGCCAGAATCGGCTGTGGCTGAATACTGCCCAGTACTGCCGCGCCGCCCGCCTCATATTTGTAGTTGTGCGCCTGCTGACCCACGATATATTCATCGCCGCGTTCGCAATGGCTGAGTAGCGCCACCAGATTCGCCTGGGTGCCGGTCGGGAAAAACAGCGCCGCTGCTTTGCCGCTCAGCCGTGCGGCTTCCGCCTCCAGCGCATTTACGGTGGGGTCGTCACGGTAGACGTCATCACCGGTTTCGGCAGACATCATCGCGCTTAACATGGCGGCGCTGGGCCGGGTTACGGTATCACTGCGTAAATCGATCACCCTATGCTCCTGAACGTGGCGGAAGAAAAAAAAAGGCGGGCATCGCGCCCGCCTGGATGGAGTCTCTGTTTTACCGCAGCCAGTTGGTTTTCGCCAGTTCTACCACCTCATCACCGCGACCATTCATAATGGCGCGCAGCATGTAGAGACTGAAGCCTTTAGCCTGCTCCATTTTGATCTCGGGCGGCATCGCCAGTTCCTCTTTGGCGGTAATGACATCCACCAGCACCGGGCCATCGTGGGCAAACGCCTGCTCCAGCGCGCCATTGAGATCAGATGCCTTTTCCACTCGGATGCCCCGGATACCGCAGGCCTCGGCGATAGCGGCAAAGTCAGGATTCTCCAGCTCGGTGCCATCGGTGAGATAGCCACCCGCTTTCATTTCCATCGCCACAAAGCCCAGCACGCTGTTGTTGAAAATCACCAGTTTGACCGGCATTTTCAGTTGCGCCAGCGAGATAAAATCCCCCATCAGCATGCTGAAGCCGCCGTCGCCACACAGTGCCACCACCTGACGATTGCGATCAATCGACTGCGCGCCCAGCGCCTGTGGCATCGCGTTCGCCATTGAGCCGTGGTTAAACGAACCCAGCAGGCGACGTCTGCCGTTCATCTTCAGATAGCGCGCCGCCCAGACGGTCGGTGTCCCGACATCGCAGGTAAAGATGGCGTCATCACTGGCGTAGTGGCTGATCTGCTGTGCCAGATATTGCGGATGGATCGGCTGCTTGTCGTTGGGCTGCGCCAGTTCGTCCAGACTTTTGCGCGCCTCGACATAGTGCTTAACCGCGCTGTCGAGGTGGCTGCGATCGCTTTTGTGCGTCAGTTGCGGCAGCAGCGCCTGCAGTGTGCTTTTCACATCGCCGACATAGGCCTGATCGACGTGACAATGTGACCCAAGGCTGCCCGGATTGATGTCGATCTGGATGATTTTAGCCTTTTCCGGATAGAAGGCGCGATAGGGGAACTGCGTGCCCAGCAACACCAGCGTCCCGGCATTCATCATGGCGTGGAAACCGGATGAGAAACCGATCAGTCCGGTCATGCCGACATCATAAGGGTTGTCATATTCGATGTGTTCTTTGCCGCGCAGCGCATGGACGATAGGGGCTTTCAGCGCTTCTGCCAGCGCCACCACCTCCTGATGCGCTCCGGCGCAGCCACTGCCGCACAGCAGCGTAATATCGCTGGCTTCGTTCAGCGTCTGCGCCAGCTGCGCCAGTTCGGCGGGCTGTGGCAGGACCTGCGGCAACTGTGGCGGATACCATTCCGCGCTGGCGCTCTCTGGTGCCAGTTTAAGCGCGACATCCCCAGGCAGCACCACCACCGAGACACCACGATTCAGAATCGCTTTACGCATCGCGATGCCCAGCACCTGCGGGAGCTGCTCAGGGTTCGAAACCAGTTCGCAGTAGTGGCTGCATTCGCGGAACAGCTCCTGCGGATGGGTTTCCTGAAAATAGCCGCTGCCGATTTCGCTGGAGGGAATAT
The DNA here is from genome assembly GCF_001264395.1 of Pantoea sp. CFSAN033090. Classification (NCBI taxonomy): domain Bacteria; kingdom Pseudomonadati; phylum Pseudomonadota; class Gammaproteobacteria; order Enterobacterales; family Erwiniaceae; genus Pantoea; species Pantoea sp. CFSAN033090. The sequence goes on from NZ_LGYX01000004.1 coordinate 191,443, forward strand.
GTGCCGCAATCGCCAGAACAGGAACGCGGTTACGATGGCAATCGAATAGACCGTTGATCAGATGTAAGTTGCCTGGCCCACAGGAGCCGGCGCAGACCGCCAGTTCACCGCTGATGTGCGCTTCCGCGCCCGCTGCGAATGCGGCGACTTCTTCATGGCGCGTCGGCATCCATTCAATGGTGCCCATGCGATTAAGACTGTCGCTCAGGCCGTTAAGGGAATCCCCGGTGACGCCCCAGATGCGTTTTACGCCCGCGCTTTCCAGCGTTTTGGCGACCAGCGCCGCGACGGTTTGTTTCATGCTCTTCTCCTTTGTCGGCCCGCCCTGAAGAGTGACGTGACCAGAACCGAAAAAAGAAGCGTAGACGACACGGCAGAAAAGCAGGCGTGAAAAAATGCGCTGGCAGAGCTCAGCGCATATCAGACAGGATTCAGGCGGAGAAGAGGGCGATAAGAATCGGGGCCAGCAGGCTCATCACAAAGCCGTGCACAATGGCGGCCGGGACGATCTCATTGCCGCCCGCCCGCTGCAGCACCGGCAGGGTAAAGTCCATTGAAGTGGCGCCACACAGGCCCAGTGCGCTGGAGCGATGACGGCCAATCAACGCCGGAATGAGCATGATTGCCACCAGTTCACGTATCAGGTCGTTGAAGAAGGCGGCGCTGCCGATGACCGGACCAAAAGCTTCGGTCATCAGAATGCCGGAGAGAGAGTACCAGCCAAAACCGCTGGCTAACGCCAGACCGGTTTTCAGCGGCACACCCAGCAGCAACGCCGCAATCATGCCGCCGATAAGCGCGCTGACCAGCACTACGCTGGCAACCAGCAGGCCACGACGGTTCAGGATAATCTGACGCAGCGTCATGCCGCTGCCGCGCAGCTGAATGCCCACCAGAAACAGCAGGAAGATCAGCGCATATTCGCTGGCCGTCGAGGCGTGTTGCAGCAGTGGCCACTGGGTCAGACCAAGCAGAAAACCGATGACAACCACGCCGCACAGCTTCAGAGAATCCAGCGCCATATGCAGCCGCGAGGGCAGTTTCTCCTGCCGGTGCGCATGCTGCCAGGGGGCATATTTTTCCAGCCCGCGCAGCGCCAGCAGGTTGCACAGCAGAATGCAGAAGGCCGCTACCAGCGCGGTGTGAAATACCGCCAGCAGATTGCTGCTCAGGTTGTCGAGAAAGGCCAGGCTGATGCCCATAAAGAACAGAATGACGTAAACCATCCAGCCCAGCAGCTGATTGACCCGGCGCAGGGTTGAAGTTTGACGGAACGGTAGCAGCCAGCCGGCGATCAGCGGCAGAAGAATAATCAGGAGTCCGGAGTACATAGCGATAAGGGCCATCCATGGTGGAAGAGGCCACACGCTAGCGAAAAAGCGTAACGGAGTAAACCCTGAGAAAGCGGCTTGACCGGCTCGCTGGCGGCAACCATGCTGTTTATAAACTGAGGATGGACGCCTATGATTCTGGAACATATCGACATTCGCGGTTTCCGCGGCATCAATAAGCTCTCACTGCCTTTAACCCAGACCAATCTGCTGATTGGTGAGAACGCCTGGGGCAAATCCAGTCTGCTGGATGCCCTGAGCCTGTTACTTTCGCCCCATGAACCGGCCTATGTTTTTACCGAGGCTGATTTCCATTTCACCCCAGGCGATGTGACCGATGCGATGCGCCGTCTGTCGGTGGTGTTCCACTTTCGCGATGACGGCAACGACCCGGATGCGGTGCTCTCAACCTTCTGGCAGCGTGATGCTCAGGGCCAGCGTCAGCTCTGTTACAGCGTCAGCGCCACCTGGCGTGACAGCGGTATCGAAACCCGCCGCCGTTTTGTTGACCTGAACTATCAGCTGTTGCCTGAGCAGAACTGCGCGGCGGCCATCGATCTTTTGCTGAAACGGTATCCGGTTCTGCGATTGCGCGATGCGCGTTTCAGTAAGCGGACGCGGAGTAGTGCGCCGCTCCCCACCGCACATCCTGAGCTACTGGCGGGTATGGAGACGCTGGCGCGCGATCTGGAGCACCATCCGCAACAGCTCAGTGATGAGGTGCTGCGGCAGGGGCTGAAGACGATGCAGCAACTGATGCAGCACTACTTCCTGGTGCAGCCGCCCGATGCGGGCAACGAGGTCAGGCTACGGGACCCGCAGACGCGCGAGGGGGGACAGGGATGGCGGGCGCTGGATCACCTGAATCAGCTGATTGCCGGAACCGACTCCCGCAGCCGTCAGCTGATACTGCTGCAGATGTTTACCCTACTGATTGAGGCACGAGGAGACGTCCCGCTGGCCGCTGGTGCACGCCCGCTGCTGCTGATTGAAGATCCGGAAACCCGGCTGCATCCGATTATGCTGTCGGTAGCATGGAATCTGCTGAGGCTGCTGCCGCTGCAAAAAATCGCCACCACTAATTCGCCGGAGCTGCTGTCGCAGGTGCCGGTGGAAAACGTCTGTCGTCTGGTGCGTGGACCCTCGCGCGTAGCGGCCTGGCGCATCGGTCCAGAGGGACTGAGTGCCGAAGAGAGCCGGCGCATCGGCTTCCATATTCGGGTCAACCGGCCTGCTGCGCTGTTCGCCCGTTGCTGGCTGCTGGTGGAGGGAGAAACCGAAGTCTGGATCATGAATGAGCTGGCGCAGCAGTGCGGTTACAACTTCGCCGCTGAAGGCGTGAAGGTGATTGAGTTTGCGCAGTCGGGGTTAAAACCGCTACTGAAGTTTGCCCGGCGCATGGGTATCGCCTGGCATGTCCTGACTGACGGTGATCAGGCGGGGAATAAATATGCCAGTACGGCACGCACTCAGTTACAGCCGGGTGAACCGGAGCCGCGTTTTCTGACGCAGTTACCGGCGCTGGATATGGAAAATTTTCTCTATCAGCACGGCTTTCAGGATGTCTATCATCAGATGGCGCACCTGCCGTTAAACGTTCCGATGAGTTCCAGGCGTATTATTACTAAAGCGATTCACCAGAGCTCCAAGCCGGAACTGGCGATCGCAGTGGCTACGTCGGCGGCGGAACGCGGGTCAGAGGCCATCCCGCCATTGATGCGGCAGATGTTTGCCCGGGTGATTGGACTGGCGCAGGGCCAGGCAGATTAGGTGACATCGAACAGGAAAATGCCAGCGGCACTGGCTGGCATTTTTGGGTCTTTGTTCAGAAAGGCGATATGTGTCAGGCCACAGCCTGCACCTCGACCGGCACGATCAGGCTGGCGTGATTGCCTTTCGGGCCTTCGTGGACATCGAACTGAACCTGCTGGCCTGCCTTAAGCGTGCGGTAGCCTTCCATCTGAATGGTGGAGTAGTGCGCAAAAATATCTTCGCCACCGCCAATCGGACAGATAAAGCCAAAGCCTTTGGAATTGTTGAACCATTTAACTGTGCCCGTCTCCATGCTTTTACTTCCCTCGCAAGACATTTTATAAGTAGGTGAGGTCATCGAAGCTGTGAGTCGGATTTGATTAAAACTCAATCAGCCTGTGCAGCTAGAATGTAGAGAAAGCGCGGCTGACGTCAAGCAAACCACCGGGCCAGGTGGGGAAAAAATCATCAAAATTTGAGGCAGTTAACGCTATTGCAAATTTTGTGATGCAGGTCGCGCAGGGGAATTTCTGAATAAATTTTCAGCAGCGGCATGCGGCTTGACAGGCATGTTAAACTCTCAATATGTAGCTACTTAAAGGCTAAAAGCAAAATCTCAACGGAACACTATGGCAAACGCAAACGACTGGCTTAACTTTGAACATCTGGCCGACGATAAAGTACGTGAAGGGTTAAAGCCGCCTTCTATGTATAAAGTCATTCTGAATAATGACGATTATACACCTATGGAATTTGTTATTGACGTTGTACAAAAGTTCTTTTCTTATGATGTTGAACGTGCAACGCAGCTGATGTTGAAAGTTCACTATCACGGCAAGGCGATCTGTGGTGTATTTACTGCAGAAGTCGCCGAAACAAAAGCGGCCCAGGTGAACAACTATGCACGGGAAAATCATCATCCGTTGCTGTGTACGCTGGAAAAGGCCTGAACCCGTCTCCATATAGGAAACAGGTAAGGGCGATAATTGGGGGAGGTGCCTAATGCTCAATCAAGAACTGGAACTCAGTTTAAATATGGCTTTCGCCAGAGCGCGTGAGCACCGTCATGAGTTTATGACCGTCGAGCATCTGTTACTGGCGTTGCTCAGTAACCCGTCGGCCAGAGAGGCACTGGAAGCCTGTACGGTGGACATTGTGGCTCTGCGGCAGGAACTCGAAGCCTTCATCGAACAAACTACGCCCGTGCTGCCTGCCAGCGAAGAGGAGCGTGATACACAACCCACGCTTAGCTTCCAGCGCGTCCTGCAGCGTGCGGTTTTCCATGTCCAGTCATCCGGTCGCAGCGAAGTCTCCGGTGCGAATGTGCTGGTCGCCATTTTCAGCGAGCAGGAGTCGCAAGCGGCTTATCTGCTACGCAAACATGAAGTGAGCCGCCTTGATGTGGTGAACTTCATCTCTCACGGTACGCGTAAAGATGAGTCCGGCCAGGCGCCAGGCGCAGAAAATCCGGTTAACGAAGAGCAAGCAGGCGGGGAGGAGCGTATGGAAAACTTCACCACCAATCTTAATCAGCTTGCTCGCGTCGGTGGTATTGATCCACTGATTGGTCGCGATAAAGAGCTGGAACGTACCGTTCAGGTGCTATGCCGTCGCCGTAAAAATAACCCGCTGCTGGTGGGTGAGTCGGGTGTGGGTAAAACCGCCATTGCTGAAGGTCTCGCCTGGCGCATAGAGCAGGGCGATGTACCGGAAGTGATGAAAGACTGCACGATCTACTCGCTGGATATCGGTTCGTTATTAGCCGGCACCAAGTACCGTGGTGACTTTGAAAAACGTTTCAAAGCGCTGCTGAAGCAGCTGGAGCAGGACGAACACAGCATTCTGTTTATCGATGAGATCCATACCATCATCGGTGCGGGTGCTGCATCCGGCGGCCAGGTCGATGCTGCGAACCTGATCAAACCTCTTCTTTCCTCTGGCAAGATTCGGGTGATGGGTTCCACCACCTATCAGGAATTCAGCAACATCTTTGAAAAAGATCGTGCCCTGGCACGTCGCTTCCAGAAGATCGATATCACGGAGCCTTCACCAGAAGAGACCGTGCAGATCCTGAATGGCCTGAAGACCAAGTACGAAGCGCATCACGATGTGCGCTATACCGCGAAAGCGGTGCGCGCAGCCGTGGAACTGGCGGTGAAATATATCAACGACCGTCATCTGCCTGATAAGGCGATTGATGTGATTGATGAAGCGGGTGCGCGTGCGCGCCTGATGCCAGCCAGTAAGCGCAAGAAAACCATCAACGTCTCTGACATTGAAACGGTGGTGGCCCGTATTGCCCGTATTCCTGAGCAAAGCGTGTCAGCAAGCGACCGCGATACGCTGAAAAATCTGGGCGATCGTCTGAAGATGCTGGTGTTTGGCCAGGACAACGCCATTGAGGCGCTGACGGAAGCGATCAAAATGAGCCGTGCAGGTCTGGGTCAGGATCGTAAGCCGGTCGGTTCCTTCCTGTTTGCCGGGCCTACCGGTGTTGGTAAAACGGAAGTCACCGTGCAGCTGGCGAAAGCGCTGGGCATTGAGCTGCTGCGCTTTGATATGTCCGAGTATATGGAGCGTCACACCGTCAGCCGTTTGATTGGTGCGCCTCCGGGTTACGTCGGTTTTGATCAGGGCGGCCTGCTGACGGATGCAGTGATTAAGCATCCTCATGCGGTGGTGTTGCTGGATGAGATAGAGAAAGCACACCCGGATGTCTTCAACCTGCTGCTGCAGGTGATGGATAACGGTATGCTGACCGACAACAACGGTCGCAAAGCGGACTTCCGCAACGTGGTGCTGGTCATGACCACTAACGCCGGTGTCCGCGAGACTGAACGTAAGTCGATTGGCCTGATTCATCAGGACAACAGCACCGATGCCATGGAAGAGATCAAAAAGATGTTTTCTCCAGAGTTTCGTAACCGTCTCGACAACATTATCTGGTTCAGTCACCTGTCACCAGAGGTGATCCATCAGGTGGTCGACAAGTTCATTGTCGAGTTGCAGGCGCAGCTGGATGCCAAAGGCGTGTCGCTGGAAGTCAGCGATGAAGCACGCGACTGGCTTGCTGAGAAAGGCTACGACAAAGCGATGGGCGCTCGTCCGATGGCGCGCACCGTGCAGGACAGCCTGAAGAAACCGTTAGCCAATGAATTGCTGTTTGGTTCGCTGGTGGATGGCGGCTCGGTGTCAGTGGCGCTGGATCGTGAGAAAGGTGAACTGACCTATCACTTCCTGAGTGCTGAAAAACGCAAAACCGAAGGCACTGTTCATTAATCACCTGCTGCAGATATGAAAAAGGCCGGATTAAAATCCGGCCTTTTTTTCGCTGCAAATTGCAGAGCGATGAGATTACTGCAAATTAGCGACTACGGAAGACAATGCGGCCTTTGCTCAGGTCGTACGGGGTCAGCTCAACGGTCACTTTGTCACCCGTCAGGATGCGGATGTAGTTTTTGCGCATTTTACCGGAGATATGAGCAGTAACCACGTGTCCGTTCTCAAGTTCTACGCGGAACATGGTGTTAGGTAACGTATCCAGTACGGTACCTTGCATTTCAATATTGTCTTCTTTGGCCATCGAATCCTCTGGGTGTACTACCTTTCAGTTGAACCGGCAAGATAATGCCCAATTCAACGATTTATGTAAAGAACCGTCGGCGATTTTGCCAACGCTTTGCCGGGGTGCACGTCAGTCGCGCGCATCCGGTAAAATTAGGGTGTTTATGTGACGTCTGCGGGGGATTAGCGGGCTAAGAATCTGTATCAACCGGTTACACGCGCACGATTGAAAACAGTTCCGAGAGTGCGTTGAGATTCCCAGCCTGGCAATTCCGGCTCGTTATTGCGAAGCGCGGACGACATACCAAACTCGACCATTATACCACTTAATACGCCTTTATGTGTGCAAAACATCTCTGTGCGACTAAAAAAGGGTTTGTGTCTGCCAGCAGCCATCGCTGACAGGCTGGCACGCAAGGCTTTGTACATATTGCAGATAGTCAGCGCGCGGTATCTCCTGCGCCCCCAACGAGGCCGTATGAGGGTTAAGTACCTGACAATCCACCAGACGGCCCTGATGTCTGAGAAAATGCTGACAAAATACCCAAAGTGCGGTTTTTGACGCATTCTGCTGACGGCTGAACATTGATTCGCCGCAGAAGATTTGCCCCATCGCCAGCCCATACATGCCACCTGCCAGCTGATGTTCGTCCCATACTTCAATGGAGTGGGCGTGGCCCAGTTCATACAATCGCAACCAGGCGCGCTTCATTTCAAAGGTGATCCAGGTGCCTTCCTCACGACCGGTGGCACAGCCCTCGATCACCTCGGCAAATGACTCATTCATCGTCACCCGATAGGGCGAACGGCTGTGGAAACGCTTCATGCTCCGGCTGAGATGAAACTGCTCAGGCAACAGCACTGCACGGGGATCGGGCGACCACCAGAGAATCGGGTCGCCAGAAGAAAACCACGGAAAGATGCCGCGCTGATAAGCGTTAAGTAACCGGGCAGGGGAGAGATCACCCCCCATGGCCAGCAGGCCGTTTGGCTCGCGCAGCGCCATCTCCGGTGGGGGAAATTGCAAAGATTCCCGTGACAGTTGTACCAGTCTCATCGCGTTTTGTTACCTATCAGCATTTCGCTAAGACTATAGCGCAATCCGCTGCCGGAAACGCCAGTACCGACCCGCTTTTGAGATTAATTCGGCATGACTTCCCTGTTCCACAATCACGCCATTATCCATCACGCAGATGCGATCCATCTGCTCCAGGCCGCTGAGCCGGTGGGTGACCATTATTACGGTCTTGCCAGCGGTCAGCCGCTGCAGCAGGGTGAGGATATGCTGCTCGGTTGTGGCATCCAGTCCTTCGGTGGGTTCATCCAGCAGCCAGAGATCGCCGTTATGCAGTAACGCACGCGCCAGCGCCAGCCGACGCAGTTCGCCGCCTGACAGCGGGCGACCGCCTTCTCCCATCCAGGCGTTTAATCCTTCCGGGCTCTCAAGCAGGCGCTGCAGGCCGACGTCATTCAGCACGCGGCGTAACTGCTCATCAGTAGCATCGGGACAGGCCAGCAGTAGGTTATCACGCAGGCTCTGACTGAAGAGATGAACCCGCTGAGTCACCACGCTGATGCGCTGACGCAGCGCTGGCTCTGACCATGCGGTGATCGGCAGGTCATTCAGGCTGATAACACCGTGCTGGCTATCCCAGCCACGGGTTAACAGCGCCAGCAGAGTGGATTTGCCGCAGCCGGTCGGCCCCAGCAGTGCAATGTGTTCACCGGCTGCCACCTTAAGGGTAAAGCGGTTCAGCACCTTATCCGGGCGGTCGGGATAGCTGAAGTCGAGCTGATCGATAGCAACCGCGAGTCGTCCTGGCCGGGCGTCTGAATCTGCCGGAAAGGTGATAGCGGGTGACTGATCGATAATGTCATTGACTCGCTGAGCGGCATTTATCACCTGCGACATGGGCAGAAAGGCCCCTGCAACCGGTGCCAGCGCCTCGAAAGCAGCCAGCGCGCAAAACACCACCAGGGCAATCAGCGAGCCGGGCAACTGCTGCTGGCTGATTGTCGCCGCACTGAGCCAGAGCAACAGTGTGACGGTTACGCCGCTGATCAGCAGCAGCAGGCTCTGTGCCGCAGCCTGCAAGCGCTGTTGCTGGCTCTGAGCCTGCTGCCAGCGCTGTTCATCTTCATCAAGTTGCTGACGCCAGCCCTGCGAGGCACCGTACAGGGTGAGTTCAGCCTGAGCCGCCAGCCACTGCATCAGCTGTAAGCGCCAGCGGGCGCGTCCACGGGCAATCGCGCCGCCTGCGGGCGATCCCAGACGGTAAAACAGCGCTGGCATCACCACCAGCGTACTCAGCATGATGCCGCCCAGCGTCAGTGCCAGCTGAACATCGATGAAGCTCATTCCGAGGGTAACCACGACAATCACCACCAGTGCGCCGATCAGCGGCGAGATGACGCGCAGATAGAGGTGATCCAGCGTATCGACATCGGCCACGAAGCGGTTGAGCAGGTCCGCCTGCCGGAACCGCGAAAGCTGGCCTGGCGAAAGGGCCATCAGGCGGCTGAAGGTGTGGACACGCAGATGCTGAAGAACCCTGAATGTTGCATCGTGGCTGACCAGCCGTTCAGCATAGCGTGCGGCAGTGCGAATGATGGCGGCGCCACGTACGCCTGCCGCAGGCAGCATATAGTTGAAGGTATAGAGACCGGCTACGCCTGCCACTGACGAGGCGGCCAGAAACCAGCCTGAAAGCGTCAGCAGGCCGATGCTGGCCAGCAGGGTAACAATCGCCAGCACGATGCCCAGCACCAGGCGATAAGGGTGGCGCAGCCAGAGACGAAGAAAAGGACGCAAGGCGGACATCAGCGAATCTCCTGTTGACGATGCTTCAGCATCTCACTGAACGCACCCGGCTGTTGCGACAGCTGCTGCCAGTTACCCTGTTGCACCAGCTTACCGGCTTCCATTACCCAGAGGGTCTGCCAGTGACTTAGCGTATCAATCTGATGGGTTATCATCAGCGTGGTCTGGCGGGCTGCCGCCTGGTTCAGCGCCAGCATCACATGACGTTCACTGAGCGCATCCAGGCTGGCTGCGGGTTCATCGAGCAGCAAAAAATGCGAGGATTTATAGAGTGCGCGCGCGACCGCGACCCGCTGCGCCTGACCCACCGACAGCTGATTACCGCCATCGCCGGGCTGGGTGTCAATGCCCTGGGGCAGCCGAGGCAGGAACTCATTAATGCCGCACGACTCCAGCAGCGCCGCAAAACGCTCGTCATCCCAGGCCGCATTCATCACGATATTGTCGCGCAAGGTGGCGGCCGGTAACTGAGGATTCTGTCCTACCCAACTGAGCTGCTGATACCAGTCACTCCGTCGTATATCGCGAAGTTCAACGCCATTCGCTTTCAGCGAACCCTGATAAGGCAGAAAACCGAGCAGGGCGTTCATCAGAGCCGTTTTACCGGCCCCGCTTTGACCGACCAGCGCAATCTGTTCGCCAGGGACGACAGTAAAAGAGAGCGGGCCGCACAACACCTGACCATCAGGCGCACAGACACGCAGATCTTCGGCGGTAAGTGCGATTGAGCGATCGGCAGTGAAGGGCAACTGGCCTTCCTGCGGCGCGGTGGCAGGCATCGCCTGCATAAAGGCTTCAAGGGCATCGGCACCGCCTACAGCCTGGGCTTTGGCGTGATAGAAAGCGCCGAGATCGCGCAGCGGCTGGAAAAACTCCGGGGCGAGGATCAGCACCAGAAAGCCGGCAAACAGCGTCACGCCCTGGCCGTAATCACCAAAATGCAATTCGCCCAGATAGGAGAAACCAAAGTAGACGGCCACCACGGCAATCGCCAGCGAGGCAAAAAACTCCAGCACGGCAGAGGAGAGAAAGGCTAAGCGCAATACTTCCATGGTGCGCTGGCGAAAATCGGTGGTGGCGGCGGCAACCGCCTGCTGCTCCGCTGCGCCACGATGAAACAGCCGCAGCGTCTCTCTGCCGCGCAGGCGGTCGAGAAAGTTACCGCTCAGGCGGGCCAGCACCAGGAAGTTCCGGCGGTTGGCCTCGGCCGCACCCATCCCGACCAGTGCCATAAACAGCGGAATCAGTGGCGCGGTGGCAAACAGGATCAGACCCGCCGTCCAGTTGAGCGGAAAAATAGTCAGCAGAATGCAGCAGGGGATCAGCACCGCCAGGGTCATCTGCGGCAGATAGCGCGCGTAATACTCCTGCATCTCTTCGATCTGCTCCAGCAGCAGCGTCGCCCAGCTGCCGGCTGGCTTTCCCTGAATCCACGCCGGCCCCAGATCAGATAACCGATCTAATACCTGCTGACGTAAAGCCTGACGGATAGCCTGTCCGGCACGATAACCGGTCAGTTCACGGGCATAGTTAATCAGGGCGCGAAGCACAAAGCAGAGCAGTAATAGCAGGATGCTGACTGTCAGGGCTTCGCGCGGCTGCTGGTCAACAATCAGAGCCTGCAGCAGCGAGGCCAGTAAACCCGCCTGAGCAATGATCAGAAGTGCACTTGCCATGCCCAGCAGGGTGTTGAGTCGCAACCAGCGACCGGCGAAATGACGTTGCTGACGAAGCCAGCGGGTAAGATGCTGCTGCCGCGATTTGTCCATGCGAGACCATGATGAATGTCGATGACGGGTGAAAATGGAAAGACATTTCCATCTCTTCAGGCGCAAGAATCTAGCATGAGAGCAATAAAAAAGGCGACGGAAAAACCGTCGCCTGGAACATTTGAGATCAGAGGGTTAACAACTTACTGATCGTTTTTAACCAGTCCGTCAAGAAAGCGCTCAGCGTCTAACGCGGCCATACAGCCGGTGCCCGCAGAGGTGATCGCCTGACGATAGATATGGTCCATCACATCGCCTGCCGCAAAGACGCCAGGGATGCTGGTCTGAGTGGCGTTGCCGTGCAGACCTGACTGAACTTTGATGTAACCGTTCTCCAGCGCCAGCTGACCTTCAAAAATGGCCGTATTCGGGCTGTGTCCGATAGCAACAAAAAGACCCGCCACCTCCAGCGCTTCTGTCTCATCACTGTTCTGGGTAGAACGAAGCGTCAGACCGGTGACACCCATCTGATCGCCCACCACTTCTTCCAGCGTGCGATGGGTGTGCAGCACGATATTGCCATTGCGCACTTTTTCCATCAGGCGGTCGATCAGGATCTTCTCTGCGCGGAAGCTGTCACGACGGTGAATAAGGTGCACTTCAGCCGCAATATTCGCCAGGTAGAGCGCCTCTTCCACAGCCGTGTTGCCACCGCCAATCACCGCGACTTTCTGGTTGCGATAGAAGAAGCCGTCACAGGTTGCACAGGCAGAGACGCCTTTGCCTTTGAAGGCCTCTTCGGAAGGCAGACCGAGGTAGCGCGCTGACGCACCGGTGGCGATGATCAGGGCATCTGCCGTGTATTCGCCGCTGTCACCCGTAAGGCGGAACGGACGGTTCTGCAAATCGACGGTGTGAATGTGATCGAAAATGATCTCAGTATTAAATTTTTCGGCATGCTCATGCATCCGCTCCATCAGAGATGGACCTGTCAGATCGTGCGGGTCGCCCGGCCAGTTCTCCACCTCGGTGGTAGTGGTCAGCTGTCCGCCTTTTTCCAGACCCGTAATCAGTACCGGGTTCAGGTTGGCGCGTGCAGCATAAACGGCTGCGGTATAACCCGCTGGGCCGGAGCCCAGAATGAGTAACTTACTGTGTTTGGCCGTACTCATGCGTTCCTCAGTTTCATTCGGCTGACATAGCCTGCGATTGTAGGGAATATCCGGCGACAATGACAAGGCTTAGGCAATTTTGTTAACGATAGCTGCAAACGGCGTAGACGATGAGCGACGGTTTTGCCTGGCCAATGCGCCAAAAGGGGGCAAAACTCGGGTTAGAGGGGTGCAATAGTGGAAAAATAGTCATTTAAAAACAGATACCCAGCGGACTGTCTGGCATCTTGTCCTGAATTTGGTGATTTTACTTTGACAATCGCCTGCGCTTTTGCGAAAACATTATCAGAAGCGAATAACATTTATCGGAACAAAACAGGTTTTCATCGCCCGTTTTGCACGTAACGCCGAATAAAAGCAGCCTGATATGGATAATGACGCATGATGTGGACAGACAACATGCGTCATATCGATAGGTGTCAGAACACAGGCTCTGTTAGCTCACTTCAGAAATGCCCCGAACAATGAGCGTTTTCAGGGCGTGGCAGGTAAAGGGAAGGAATTAAGAGAGACAATAATAATGGTAGACAATAAGAAACGCCCCGGGAAAGACCTCGACAGAATTGACAGGAACATTCTGAATGAACTTCAGAAAGATGGTCGCATTTCAAACGTAGAGCTTTCCAAACGCGTAGGCTTATCGCCTACGCCATGTCTTGAACGCGTGCGTCGTCTCGAACGTCAGGGATTTATTCTTGGCTACACCGCGCAGTTGAACCCGCACTATCTGGATGCGTCGCTGCTGGTGTTCGTTGAGATTACTCTGAATCGTGGTGCACCGGATGTGTTTGAGCAATTTAACGCCGCTGTGCAAAAACTTGAGGAAACTCAAGAGTGTCACCTCGTTTCCGGCGATTTCGACTACCTGCTGAAAACGCGCGTACCTGATATGTCAGCCTACCGTAAGCTGCTGGGTGAAACCCTGTTGCGCCTGCCGGGCGTAAACGACACGCGTACGTATGTGGTGATGGAAGAGGTTAAACAGAGCAATCGGCTGGTGATCAAAACTCGCTGATGCGGGGCAGGTGCAAAACCTGTGAGATTTCGGTACACTCCTGTGCATTCATACAGGATCAGCGTCGGGCTCGCCCGGCGCTGTTGCTTCTTACTTTACAGGCACCTGGAGAGTCCTCTTGAGCCAGGAATATACAGAAGATAAAGACGTTTCGTTACAATCGATGAGCAGTGGACGTCGTCTGCTGGAAGCGATGCTCATTCTGGTGGCGCTGTTTGCCATCTACCTGATGGTTTCTCTGGTCAGTTTTAACCCTTCCGACCCGAGCTGGTCGCAAACGGCCTGGCATGAACCTATCCATAATATCGGCGGCAGCGTCGGTGCCTGGCTGGCTGACACCTTACTCTTCATCTTTGGTGTGATGGCGTATGCCATTCCGCCCGTCATCCTGGGTCTGTGCTGGATTGCTTTCCGTCAGCGCGACAGCCAGGACTACTTTGACTACTTTGCCGTCGGGCTGCGCTTAATTGGCGTCCTCGCGCTGGTGGTGACGACCTGTGGTATGGCGGCGCTGAACGCCGATGATATCTGGTACTTTGCTTCGGGCGGCGTGATCGGCAGCCTGGTCAGTAATGCTATTGCTCCCTGGTTCAGTCCGGCTGGCGGCACGCTGATGCTGCTCTGCGTCTGGGCGGCGGGTATTACCCTTTACACTGGCTGGTCATGGCTCACCATTGCAGAAAGAATTGGTGGCGTAGTCATGGGCGTACTGACGTTTGCCAGCAACCGCTCACGTCACGATGAACCCTGGCAGGAAGAGGATGACGAGCGGGACGCGCGTGAATACGCGGATGTGCCTGAGCTTCATGCCGCCGATCAGGATGATGATGTGCTGCTTTCTGCCCCACGTGCAGCTGCTGAGCCTGCGACGTCACAACAGGATCCGCTGCTGGCTAAAGCTGCAGCAGCCACCAGTGCGGCAGTCGCGGCCACCGCTGAAGCCGCCGAGGTGACCCTCGCCCCTGCAGCCACGGTGACGCCTGCACCTGAAACCGCACCTGCTGCTGCTGCTGCTGCTGCGGTTACAGCTTCGGCGCCTGCCGCGTCAGCGACATCCATCCCTGCATCGCCGTCTGCACAACCTGCGCCTGCGTACGCACAGAGCGCGCCAGCTCCGCAGAGTGTGGCGAATTCCCCGACGCCGCCGCAGAGTGCTTCTGCACCCGCAGACTCACCACCGCTTTATCACTTTGAAATGCCAGACGACGCTCCGGCTACGCCGTCGTTCAGTGCTTACGACGATGATGAACCTAAAATGGGTAACTGGCGGGATACGTCAGCCATCCCTGCGGCATCGGCAGCCGCTGCATCCGCTGCAACGGCAGCCCAGGCAACAACGCGTACTGCGCCTGTTTTTGATTTAGCCCCTGAAACCAATCTCAATCCGCAGGTTAAACAAGGTATCGGCCCGGCACTGCCGCGTCCTAACCCGGTAAAACTGCCAACCCGTCGTGAGCTGGCCTCTTATGGCATTAAGCTGCCTTCCCAGCGCATGGCAGAAGAGAAAGCGAAAACTGAAGAGACCGAACCGGTTAGTGCTGGCTCCGTTTCCTCTGCTCCGGATGCTGAAGAGGCGCTGCAGCAGGCTGAACTGCGACAGGCTTTCCAGTCTGAACAGCAGCAGCGTTACGGCACCAGCTGGCAGCAGGACGAGGAAGATGAACAGGATGCACAGCAGCAGGATGCACTGGCGCGTCAGTTCGCCGAGCAGCAACAGCAGCGCTATGAGCCAGAAGTGAAAAAAGAGCCGGTATTCAATATTGATACCGCCTCAGCGTTTGATTTTTCACCGATGAAAGATCTGGTGGATGACGGTCCTTCTGAACCGCTGTTTACCATTGCGGCGACGCCAGAACCTGAAGCCCCAGCGGTTTCACACGAACCCTGGCAGCAGGTGAGTGAGGTTTCAAGACCTCAGGCTCCGGCTCATGTTCCTGCACCAGCCAGCTTTGCTCCGGCAGAGCCTGCCTATAGCGCCCCGGCAGCACCGTCTGAACCTGACTATGCTGCGCCTGCGGCAACCTCTGCGCCCGCTTATGGTGCCCCTGCGGCTCCTCAGGCTCCGGCTTACGCTGCGCCTGCCTATGGCACGCCAGCGGCAGCGCCGGTTCAGCCGGTGGAAGAGGCGAAACCTTCACTGCATGACAGTCTGATTCATCCTTTCCTGATGCGTCACGAGCAGCCGCTGGAGAAACCCTCCACGCCACTGCCTTCGCTGGATCTGCTGACCGCACCGCCTGAAGAGGAAGAGCCGGTTGATATGTTCTCGCTGGAGCAGACTGCCCGTCTGGTGGAGTCGCGCTTAGGCGATTATCGCGTCAAAGCGGAGGTGGTCGGTATCTCGCCTGGCCCGGTTATTACCCGTTTCGAACTTGACCTGGCACCGGGCGTGAAAGCGGCGCGTATCTCCAACCTGTCCCGCGATCTGGCGCGTTCGCTGTCGACGGTAGCGGTTCGTGTGGTGGAAGTGATCCCAGGCAAACCTTACGTAGGTCTGGAACTGCCAAACAAGCATCGTCAGACCGTCTATCTGCGTGAAGTGCTGGATTGCCCTAAATTCCGCGACAACCCTTCACCGCTGGCCGTCGTGCTGGGCAAAGACATTGCCGGTCAGCCGGTGGTGGCCGATCTGGCGAAAATGCCACACTTACTGGTCGCCGGTACCACCGGTTCCGGTAAATCTGTGGGCGTGAACGCCATGATTATCAGCATGCTGTATAAGGCGACGCCGGAAGAAGTTCGCTTCATCATGATCGACCCGAAAATGCTTGAGCTGTCGGTCTATGAAGGTATTCCGCATCTGCTGACCGAAGTGGTCACAGACATGAAGGATGCTGCCAATGCGCTGCGCTGGAGCGTCGGTGAAATGGAGCGTCGCTACAAGCTGATGTCGGCGCTGGGCGTGCGTAATCTGGCGGGCTACAACGAAAAAGTGGAACAGGCCGAAGCGATGGGTCGTCCGATTCCCGATCCGTTCTGGAAGCCGGGCGACAGCATGGATATGACGCCGCCGGTTCTGGAGAAGCTGCCTTATATTGTTGTGATGGTCGATGAGTTTGCTGACCTGATCATGGCAGTCGGTAAAAAGGTGGAAGAGCTGATTGCCCGCCTGGCACAGAAAGCCC
Source organism: Pantoea sp. CFSAN033090 (assembly GCF_001264395.1). Taxonomy (NCBI): domain Bacteria; kingdom Pseudomonadati; phylum Pseudomonadota; class Gammaproteobacteria; order Enterobacterales; family Erwiniaceae; genus Pantoea; species Pantoea sp. CFSAN033090. Next base: position 207,932 of record NZ_LGYX01000004.1, read on the forward strand.
GTGCTGCCGGCATCCATCTGGTACTGGCGACACAGCGTCCATCCGTGGATGTCATTACCGGTCTGATCAAAGCGAACATTCCGACGCGTATCGCCTTTACCGTTTCCAGCAAAATTGACTCACGTACCATTCTCGATCAGGGCGGCGCGGAGTCACTGCTGGGTATGGGTGACATGCTCTACATGCCGCCGAACTCCTCGCTGCCGATTCGTGTTCACGGTGCGTTTGTTCGTGACCAGGAAGTGCATGCAGTGGTTCAGGACTGGAAAGCGCGTGGTCGTCCGCAATATATCGACAGCATTACGGCGGGCGAAGAGAGCGAAAATGCCGGTGGCATCGACAGTGATGAAGAGCTCGATCCGCTGTTCGATCAGGCGGTCGGTTTTGTGGTCGATAAGCGCCGTGCGTCGATTTCAGGCGTTCAGCGTCAGTTCCGCATCGGCTATAACCGCGCGGCACGTATCATTGAACAGATGGAAGCGCAGGGCATCGTTTCTGCACCAGGACACAATGGTAACCGTGAAGTGCTGTCGCCACCGCCACACGATATGTAGCGGCTAAATGTTTTGAAACACAACGCAATGAGCCAGTTCCGACTGGCTCATTGTTTTTATGCGGTTAAACCCCATATCTGAATCAGCTTTCGGTTTTTTCCTCTGTTCTGATGGCGGAACGGCGGCCAGGCTTAATGCAGTTATCGATGGGAACGTTTAAATAAGGAATTGAAGCAGATGAAATTACGCGTAATCGCTCTGGGCCTGTTGGCCACCTTTTCTTCAGCCAGCGTTCTGGCTGATGCTTCCAGTGATCTGCAACAGCGCCTGAACAAGGTCAGCAGCTTCCACGCCAGCTTCACCCAAAAAGTGACCGACAGCAGCGGCGCGAATGTGCAGGACGGCGAAGGCGAATTGTGGGTAAAACGTCCCAGCCTGTTTAACTGGCACATGACCGCGCCGGACGAAAGCATCATCATCTCCGACGGTAAATCGCTGTGGTTCTACAACCCGTTTGTTGAGCAGGCGACAGTCAGCCTGTTGCAGAATGCGACCAGCAACACGCCCTTTATGCTGATTGCCCGCAACCAGTCAAATGACTGGAAGCAGTACAATATCAAACAGCAGGGTGACAATTTTGAACTGACACCTAAGAACAGCGACGGCAATCTGAAACAGTTCACCATCCAGGTGACGTCCAGCGGGACCATCAACCGCTTCAGTGCTATCGAACAGGATGGCCAGCGCAGCGATTACCAGCTGAAAAGCCAGCAGAATGGCGCTATCAGCCCGGATAAATTCACGTTCACACCGCCAAAAGGCGTGACGGTGGACGACCAACGTCAGTGAGGTCACGGTGAGTAACCTGTCCCTGGATTTTTCCACCGAAAATTTCAAACCTCTGGCCGCGCGTATGCGGCCAGAAACATTGAAACAGTACATTGGTCAGCAACATCTGCTGGGCGCAGGCAAACCTCTGCCGCGCGCGATTGAAGCAGGGCACCTGCATTCAATGATCCTGTGGGGACCTCCCGGGACCGGCAAGACCACGCTGGCTGAGATCATTGCCCATTACGGTAACGCCGATGTGGAACGTATTTCGGCCGTCACCTCCGGTGTAAAAGAGATCCGTGAGGCGATTGAGCGGGCCCGTCAGAATAAACATGCCGGGCGGCGCACGATCCTGTTTGTGGACGAGGTCCATCGGTTCAACAAGAGCCAGCAGGATGCCTTTCTGCCCCATATCGAAGATGGCACCATTACCTTTATTGGTGCGACCACCGAAAACCCCTCTTTTGAACTTAACTCTGCGTTGTTGTCACGCGCCCGCGTTTATCTGCTGAAATCACTGACTCTGGAAGATATTGAGCAGGTGCTGGATCAGGCGATGCAGGATAAAGCGCGAGGCTATGGGGACAGTGACATCGTGCTGCCGGACAACACACGCAGGATGATCGCTGAACTGGTTAGTGGTGATGCACGTCGGGCGCTGAATACGCTGGAGATGATGGCTGATATGGCCGAAATCACCGCATCAGGTCAGCGAGAATTGACGCCGCAGCTGCTTAACGAAGTCTCTGGTGAGCGATCCGCGCGGTTTGATAATAAAGGCGATCGTTTTTACGATCTGATTTCTGCACTGCACAAATCGGTACGCGGCTCCGCACCGGATGCGGCGCTCTACTGGTATGCGCGCATTATCACTGCGGGCGGCGATCCGCTCTATGTGGCTCGTCGGTTGCTGGCTATTGCCTCCGAAGATGTCGGCAATGCCGATCCGCGCGGTATGCAGGTGGCAATTGCGGCCTGGGATTGCTTCACGCGCGTCGGTCCGGCAGAAGGGGAGCGCGCGATTGCCCAGGCCATTGTTTATCTGGCTTGCGCGCCTAAAAGTAATGCGGTCTACAACGCGTTTAAAGCCGCAATGCGTGATGCACGCGACCATCCCGATTACGATGTGCCGGAACATCTGCGCAATGCCCCGACTAAGCTGATGAAAGAGATGGGCCTGGGTAAAGAGTACCGTTATGCCCATGATGAAACCAACGCCTATGCCGCGGGTGAAGTCTATTTTCCGCAGGAACTGGCCAGCGCGCGCTATTACACCCCAACCCAGCGCGGGCTTGAGGGCAAGATTGGTGAAAAGCTAAGCTGGCTGGCTGAGCAGGATCAAAATAGCCCGACAAAACGCTACCGCTGAAACAGACGTTACGGTAATGTGGGCAATGTTTTCAACGCATTCCGCTGGAATGCGTCCCTTCTTTCAACCAACTTTTTATACACAGGATAAGCATGCTCGATCCCAATCTGCTGCGTAACGAGCCAGACGCAGTCGCAGAAAAACTGGCACGCCGGGGATACAAACTGGATGTGGAAACGCTGCGTTCGCTTGAAGAGCGTCGCAAAGTGCTGCAGGTGGAAACAGAAAATCTGCAGGCAGAGCGTAACTCCCGATCCAAATCCATCGGTCAGGCCAAAGCACGTGGGGAAGACATCGAGCCGCTGCGTCAGGAAGTGAACGCGCTGGGCGAACGCCTGGATGCCGCAAAAGCAGAACTGGATGAACTGCAGAATCAAATCCGTGACTTCTCACTGGCACTGCCGAACATTCCGGCCGATGAAGTGCCGCTGGGCAAAGATGACAGTGAAAATCAGGAAGTGAGCCGCTGGGGTACCCCGCGCGAGTTCAGCTTCCCGGTTAAAGATCACGTTGAGCTGGGTGAAGCGGCTAAAGGCCTGGATTTTGCGTCTGCCGTGAAACTGACCGGTTCACGCTTTGTGGTCATGCAGGGGCAGATTGCCCGCCTGCACCGTGCACTGAGTCAGTTTATGATTGACCTGCACACCGAGCAGCATGGCTACCTTGAAACCTACGTGCCTTATCTGGTTAACCACGAGACGCTTTACGGTACCGGACAGCTGCCTAAGTTTGGCGAAGACCTGTTCCACACCCGTCCGCTGGAAGAGGAGTCAGACAGCAGCAACTATGCGTTGATTCCTACTGCGGAAGTGCCGCTGACTAACCTGGTGCGTGATGAGATCCTCGAAGAGGATAGCCTGCCGGTTAAACTGACTGCGCATACGCCGTGCTTCCGTTCTGAAGCGGGTTCTTACGGTCGTGACACGCGTGGCCTGATCCGTATGCACCAGTTCGACAAAGTTGAGATGGTGCAGATCGTCACGCCGGAGCAGTCAATGGATGCCCTGGAAGAGCTGACCGGTCACGCTGAGAAAGTGCTGCAGCTGCTGAACCTGCCATATCGTAAGGTTTTGCTCTGCACCGGCGATATGGGCTTTGGATCGACTAAAACTTACGATCTGGAAGTCTGGCTACCGGCGCAGAATACCTATCGTGAAATTTCATCCTGTTCCAACATGGGTGATTTCCAGGCGCGTCGTATGCAGGCGCGTTGCCGCAACAAACAGGATAAGAAGCCGCGTCTGGTTCATACCCTGAATGGCTCAGGGCTGGCCGTAGGCCGTACCCTGGTGGCGGTGCTGGAAAATTATCAGCAGGAAGATGGCCGCATCACTGTGCCTGAGGTTTTACGCCCCTATATGAATGGCGTCGAAATTATCGGCTAAGCAATAGTGACTCTCTGAACCCGGCCATGGCCGGGTTTTTTTTATGTTATTGCTCAGGAAAAACTGTTTAGTCAGGCCTCAATTTAATCACAAATAAACGTTATCGATACCAGCCAGGCCGGAATGGCTAAAAACCTAGTTTTTCATAGAGATAGCATTTAGCGACCTGCCGCTTCTTACGATTGTAACCCACTGAAGATTAGTAAATTAAATTGTCGCACAGCAAAATGTGCTGCCGTTAAAATTCGCCCATTGACTTTAAAAAGGCCAGTGGCAAACTGCGCGCAATTTCCTTCATTTGCTCTGGTTTCTATCCCCTATGTCAACCTGGTCACGCCCCGTGATATTGCTGCTTTGCGGCCTGATGTTAATGACTGTCGCAATTGCCGTGCTGAATACGCTCGTTCCACTGTGGCTGACGCATGACTTACTGACAACCTGGCAGGTGGGCATCGTAAGCTCCTCCTATTACACCGGTAACCTCGCAGGAACTCTGCTGGCTGGCTGGTTAATCAGGCATTACGGCTTCAACCGCAGCTACTACCTGGCTACCTTGATGTTTGCCGTCGCAACCCTGTGCCTGGCGATGATGTCGGGTTTCTGGGCATGGAGTTCAATGCGTTTCATCGCCGGTGTCGGCTGTGCGCTGATGTGGGTGGTGGTTGAGAGCGCACTTCTGTGCAGCGGAACGGTACGTAATCGGGGACAACTGCTGGCGGCCTATATGGTTGTCTATTACATCGGCACCGTGACAGGCCAGTTGCTGGTCAGCAAACTGTCTACGGAATTACTCAGCGTGATTCCGTGGGTGACGTCGCTGGTCTTCTGCGCCGTGCTGCCGCTGGTCTTTACTCGCGTCTCCGCCAGCGGTGAAGCGACAGAAGCCGCTCCGGCCCGCATCTGGCCGATGCTGCGTCGCCGTAGCTCACGCCTGGGCATCAATGGCTGCATTATTTCTGGCATCCTTCTGGGCTCGCTTTATGGCCTGATGCCGCTTTACCTGTCACATCAGGGAATGAGTGATGCCAATGTGGGTTACTGGATGGCGTTGCTGGTCAGCGCAGGCATTGTGGGCCAGTGGCCCATTGGCCGTCTGGCCGATCGTTTTGGTCGCATGCTGGTGCTGCGAGTTCAGGTCTTTGTGGTTATCCTGGGGGCGATGGCCATGTTAACCAATGCCGCGATGGCGCCAGCGCTATTTGTTCTGGGACTGGCGGGCTTTACACTCTATCCGGTGGCGATGTCCTGGGCTTGCGAGACGGTTGCACATCATGAACTGGTTGCGATGAATCAGGCACTGCTGATGAGTTATACCGTGGGCAGTCTGGCTGGACCGGCAATGACCTCTGTTCTGATGCAGAATTATTCTGACCAGCTACTGTTCGTGATGATCGCTGCTGTGGCGCTGATTTATCTGGTGATGCTGCTGCGCAAAGCGAATCATCAGGCTACGCCAGTGGCACATGCCTGATCGCTGAACAGCAAAAAGGGAGCGTTAAGCTCCCTTTTTTTGTGGCAGATTCTTCAGTACATCACTTCGTGGCCATAGCTGGCGAGAATGTTTTTCACGCGCTCCATTGTCTCTTTGCTCGGTGGCTTCACCCCGTCCAGCTTGTACTCTTCACCCATCGCAATCCATTTATGCTTACCCAGTTCGTGATAGGGCAGCAATTCAATCTTCTCAACGTTCTCCATGTCACGCGTGAATTCACCCAGCCGATGCGCGGTGTCATCATCGTCGGAATAGCCGGGCACCACGACAAAACGGATCCATGTCCGTTTGCCTTTTTTCTGCAGGTAACGGGCAAAGTCCAGCGTACGGTGATTAGAGACACCCACCAGAATCTGATGGACGTCATCATTCATCTGTTTCAGGTCGAGCATCACTAAGTCGGTAACGTCGAGCAGTTCATCGATCACCGGATCATAGCGGCGTACGAAGCCGTTGGTGTCGAGACAGGTATGAATACCTTCGGCCTTACAGGCACGGAACCAGTCGCGCACAAATTCAGCCTGAAGAATGGCTTCACCGCCTGAGGCCGTGACGCCGCCACCAGAGGCGTTCATAAAATGGCGATAGGAGAGTACATCCGCCATCAGCGCTTCGACGCTGATCTCTTTGCCCCCGTGCGTATCCCAGGTGTCGCGGTTGTGACAGTAGAGGCAGCGCATCAGGCAGCCCTGGAAGAAGGTGATAAAACGGATACCGGGACCATCGACGGTGCCGCAGGATTCAAATGAGTGGATACGACCGTTAACTGACATTGCGATGTTTTCTCCAGTAAGTCTGCCGGGACAGACGGCGCAATCTCTGTTGCGCTCAGGGCAGGAAATCGATTCTGGTGGGAACCTTGATGGAGATGACCACCAGAACAGACTTTTAATTAAAAGGCTCCGCGAGGAGCCTTTTTTATCAGGTAGAGCAGTAATTACAGTGACTTAGTGAAGGTTCGGGTAATCACATCCTGCTGCTGTTCTTTAGTCAGTGAGTTAAAGCGTACAGCGTAACCGGAAACGCGAATGGTCAGCTGCGGATATTTCTCTGGATGTTCCATCGCGTCCAGCAGCATTTCACGGTTCATAACGTTAACGTTGAGGTGCTGACCGCCTTCGATGCTGGCTTCGTGATGGAAGTAACCATCCATCAGACCGGCAAGGTTGGTTTTTCGCACGTTATCATCTTTACCCAGCGCGTTTGGTACGATTGAGAAGGTATAGGAGATACCATCTTTCGCATAGGCAAACGGCAGTTTCGCGACGGAAGTCAGTGAGGCAACTGCACCTTTCTGGTCACGACCATGCATCGGGTTAGCACCTGGTCCAAACGGTGCGCCAGCGCGACGTCCATCTGGTGTGTTACCGGTTTTCTTACCATATACCACGTTCGAAGTAATGGTCAGAACAGACTGCGTCGGCACGGCATTACGATAGGTGTTCAGCTGCTGAATTTTCTTCATGAAGCGTTCAACCAGATCGCAGGCCAGGTCATCTACCCGTGAGTCGTTGTTACCGAACTGCGGATATTCGCCTTCAATATCGAAGTCGATGGCCAGACCATCTTCGTCACGAATTGGTTTCACTTTGGCATATTTAATGGCAGAAAGTGAATCCGCAGCGACGGAGAGACCCGCGATACCACAGGCCATGGTGCGGTAGACATCCCGATCATGTAAGGCCATCAGTGCCGCTTCGTAGCTGTATTTATCATGCATGTAGTGAATGATGTTCAGCGAAGTCACATACTGTTTTGCCAGCCAGTCCATGAAGTGATCCATACGCTCCATGACGGTGTCGAAATCCAGTACGTCGTCGCTGATTTTGTCGCCTTTCGGTCCAACCTGCATTTTCAGCTTTTCATCCACGCCGCCGTTGATTGCGTAGAGCAGCGTTTTCGCCAGGTTGGCACGTGCGCCAAAGAACTGCATTTGTTTGCCGACAATCATCGGGCTCACGCAGCAGGCGATTGCGTAGTCATCATTGTCGAAATCAGCACGCATCAGGTCATCGTTCTCATACTGCAAAGATGAGGTATCGATAGAGACCTTAGCGGCATATTTTTTGAAATTAATCGGCAGTTTTTCTGACCACAGGATGGTCATGTTCGGCTCAGGTGAAGGACCCATGGTGTAGAGGGTATTCAGGAAGCGGAACGTACTTTTTGAGACCAGGGTACGGCCATCAACGCCCATACCTGCCAGGGATTCCGTTGCCCAGATTGGGTCACCTGAGAACAGCTCATCATATTCAGGTGTGCGCAGGAAGCGAACCATGCGCAGTTTCATCACCAGATGGTCAATCAGTTCCTGTGCCTGCTCTTCAGTCAGTTTACCGGCTTTAAGGTCACGTTCGATGTAAACATCAAGGAAGGTTGAGACGCGGCCAAATGACATGGCAGCACCGTTTTGTGATTTAACTGCAGCCAGGTAGCCATAGTAAGTCCACTGTACTGCTTCAACCGCATTGGTAGCCGGACCGGAGATGTCATGGCCATATTTTGCTGCCATCTCTTTAATCTGGGCCAGCGCATGATGCTGGTCAGAAATCTCTTCACGCAGACGAATAGTCGCTTCCAGATTAACGCCATTCTCTAAATCTTCCTGCAGTGAGGCGAACTGAGCGAATTTATCCGCCATCAGGAAATCGATGCCGTACAGCGCCACACGACGATAGTCACCGATAATACGGCCACGGCCATAAGCATCAGGAAGGCCGGTCAGGATTCCTGATTTACGGCAGCGCAGAATGTCCGGGGTATAAACATCGAACACGCCCTGGTTGTGCGTTTTGCGATATTCGGTGAAGATTTTTTTCAGTGAAGGGTCGAGTTCACGGCCATACACTTTGCATGACCCTTCGACCATTTTGATGCCGCCATAAGGAATGATGGCGCGTTTTAATGGCGCTTCGGTCTGCAGACCAACAATTTTTTCCAGTGGCTTAATGATGTAACCCGCGTCGTGCGAGGTAATGGTTGAGGCGAGATCGGTGTCGAAGTCGACTGGCGCGTGGGTGCGGTTCTCAATTTTGATGCCTTCCAGCACGCTTTCCCACAGTTTGGTGGTCGCTTCGGTGGCACCCGCCAGGAATGACTCGTCACCTTCATATGGGGTGTAGTTTTTCTGAATGAAGTCGCGCACATTGACGCTATTCTGCCATTCGCCTTCAGCAAATCCTTCCCATGCTGAAGCCAGTTTTGCATTAAGTTCGGTCATAATATACCTGCCTTATATGAGGAGACTTTACGGTCGGGCACAGCCAACTTCCTGTGCCGTCAAAAATGCGTTTAATGAACCTGGTCACCTTTACGGAGATAGATAACCCAGTAGGTCAACCCAACCAGAACGCCGCCGCCGATAATGTTTCCGATGGTCACGGGAATCAGGTTGTCGATAATAAAGTTACTGAGGGTCAGCGAGTGAAACTGTGCCGCCGTGGTGCCAGCTGCCTGCCAGAATTCAGGTGTCGCGAAGTCACGAATAGCAATGGCATAGGGTATAAGAAACATGTTGGCGATACTGTGTTCGAAACCGCTTGCGACAAACATCGCAACAGGCAGAATCATCACGACCAGCTTATCGGTCAGGGTGCGGCCTGAGTAACTCATCCAGACGGCGAGACAGACCAGCAGATTGGCCAATGTACCCAGACAAACCGCCTCTATGAAGGTGTGATGCATCTTGTGGTCGGCGGTTTGCAGGACATTCAATCCCCAGGCACCATTCGCGACCATGTGCTGTCCGGCAAACCACATCAGGGCGACAAAGAAGAGTGCACCTGCAAGGTTACCGGCGTAGACGTTAATCCAGTTGCGGGCCAGCTGGCCCCAGCTGATACGGCCACTGGCTTTGGCGACAACGATTAATACAGTAGAGGTAAAAAGGTCAGCACCACATACCACGACCAGCATTAAGCCAAGTGAAAAGCAGATACCTCCAATCAGTTTGGCTATGCCATATGGCATCGCGCCGCTACCGGTGGTTGCTGTAATATAAAAAACGAATGCGATTGAGATAAATACGCCGGCGTTTATTGCCAGAAAGAAGGTCGTAAAAGGATGTTTGGTTGCTTTATAGATACCCGCGTCTTCGGCCACTTTCGCCATCGCGGCGGGTAATAAAAGATTAAAAGGGTTGTCAGTTTTCACACTAACTTACTCCTGAAGTTGTCTGAAAAAATACTAACAAAGGAGTATAGGTCAGTAATTGATATGGATCATGTTTGCCAGGGTGGTAACCCACTGGTCGCAAATTAATAAGAAAATAATGAGTTAACTAACTGAATATAATCAAATAAATTTATTTTAAAAATACAAAAATATTTTAATATAAAGTGATGCGCCACTTTTTTTGTTCAGGCTGTGTTATTAATTAATGGCTTATATGTTAATTAAAATGATGTGATGTAATAGGAAGGAGTTTTAAAGTAGCTAATGTTTCATAGAGAAAGTGGGGAATGATGGCACCAGATAAATCCAGTGCCATGTTTAACCGTCTGCTTTCAGTCTGACGCGTTATGGCTTACGCGTTTTTCCAGTAGTGACGTTTGGCGTTTTGCAGTTTTTCGTAGGCGGCAAGCAGCGACTGATGGGCAGGGAAGGCCTGCAGCTCATCATCAACAGCCTGAAGGCCATTAAACGGATTCTCACCACTGATCGCGGCTGAGGCTGCTTCCATTGCGCTCTCACCATACATCCGCAGGAAAGCGTGATGATACTGCAATGGATCACGCTCATCTTCCATAGCCAGTAACAGCAGGGTCTGCAGGCAACGATAGTAGTTAGCGCGCTCTGGCGTAAAGATTGAGCTGTTAAACTCCATCGTCCATTCTGTCCAGATCAATGCCTGATCCAGATCGCCGCCCGCCAGCGCCAGCATCGCTTTTAATTCGCCAACACGCAGCGTGTACCAGCCATTGTCTTTACCGGTCGCCAGACCCAGCAGCTCACGAACGCGGGTGAAGTCGTCAAAGCCTTCATCATCAAGCTGTCCAATCAGATCCAGATACTCTTCCGGATTCCAGTTGCTGTCAGGCAGGGCCAGCAGGGTTTCACGCATGCCCGCTCCCATGCTGTTGTTCGCCAGGAACAGATCTTCTGCCGGATAGATATCAGACATGCCTGGCACGATGATGCGGCAGGCATAGACACCCAGATGCTCGTAGTCTGCAATATAGATTTCCTGATCTTCCGAGGCGAAGATTGCCATCAGCGTGGCGAATTCCTGTTCGGTGCTGCCCGCGAATGACCAGTCGACAAAAGGATAATCCGCAGTTTCTTTAAACAGATCCCAGGAGATCAGGCCGCTTGAATCGATGAAGTGTGTTTCAAGGTTGGCATGCTCAGCCACTTCTTCGTCATCAAAGGTCGGTGGAGTAAACACATCCAGATCTTTGAGGCTTCGGCCCTGCAGCAACTCGGTAACGGTACGCTCCAGCGCCACACCGAAATCAGGGTGAGCACCAAATGAGGCAAAACAGGTTCCGTTGGTTGGGTTAAACAGCACCACGCAGATAACCGGATATTTACCGCCGAGAGAGGCGTCATAAGCGAAAATCGGGAAGCCTTCCGCTTCAAGACGTGCAATGGCCTCGATCACCTCAGGATAACGCTGCATCACGTCATCAGGAATCGCAGGCAGGCTGATCGCTTCAGCAATAATGCGGTTTTTAATATAGCGCTCAAACACTTCAGACAGCCCCTGAACACGCGCTTCGTTCGCGGTATTACCTGCCGACATGCCGTTTGAGACATAGAGGTTGCCGATAATATTCATCGGGATATAGACAGTCTGCTGGTCGGACTGACGGGTAAAGGGCAGGGCGCAGATACCACGTTCAGTATTCCCGGACTGCAGATCGATCAGGCCGGAAGCCGTCAGGGCATTATCGGGATCGTAGAATGCGCGCAGGCGTGGATCCAGAATACCTTCAGGTAAGGACTCATCATCAGGTAACGCAAACCATTTTTCATTGGGATAGTGAACAAAATCACCGTTAGCGATCTTTTTTCCCAGCCAGAAGTCAGCAAAAAAATAGTTAGTTGAGAGACGCTCGAAATACTCGCCAAGCGCGGAGGCCAGCGCCGCTTTTTTACTGGCGCCCTTGCCGTTGGTAAAACAGAGCGGGCAATCGCGGTCGCGGATATGCACTGACCAGACATGGGGGACAGGATTCAGCCAGGATGCTTCTTCAATGTTAAAGCCAAGATCCTGCAGCTTGTTCTGGAAACGCGCAATGGAGTCTTCCAGTGCGGCATCTTTGCCCGGGATAAATGTTTGCGTCATAGTGCCGCTCTCTCAGTTGTCATAGGGTGCGTAAAGCGCGCAATGATACGGATTTTGCTAACAGACCGCTATCAGGGCGGGACATTTTTACCGGCTTACTTTACCGGCTTAGTTTTCATCACTTCTGCTCTCAGGCCAAACGCGAATTAATGGCGCTGGATAAAGCCTCACAAAATTCCGCGCAGATTTGCATTGGTAACATAACCTCCGGCGAGCCGGATTCAGAAAATGTGACCGCTCCCTGATTTATGATTGCAGCTATCAGAATGCAGTGATAAAACCGGATGGTTATTCATAACCGTTCGATATGACAGTGGTGAGGGGAAATGACGCAAGTTTATAATTTTAGCTCTGGCCCGGCGATGCTACCGGTTGAAGTGCTTCGTCGTGCAGAACAGGAACTGACGAACTGGCGCGGTCTGGGTACCTCTGTAATGGAGATCAGTCACCGCAGTAAAGAGTTTATTCAGGTGGCTGAAGAAGCGGAGCAGGACTTCCGTGATCTGCTAAAAATACCGTCGAATTACAAAGTTTTATTCTGTCATGGTGGGGCGCGTGCGCAGTTCGCTGCCGTACCGGGAAATCTGCTGGGTAAAGCGACCAGTGCCGACTATGTTGATGGCGGTTACTGGGCGCATAGCGCAATAAAAGAAGCGGAAAAGTTTTGTTCCCCACGCACGCTTGATGTCAAAACAACGCGCGACGGTAAACGAGCCATCCTGCCGATGAGCGAATGGGAGGTGAGTGAGACGTCCGCTTACCTGCATTTCTGCCCGAATGAAACCATTGATGGCATCGCGATTGACGAACAGCCCGACTTTGGCAGTAAAACCGTTGTTGCTGATTTCTCATCCACCATTCTGTCACGCCCTATCGATGTGAGTCGTTACGGTGTGATTTATGCGGGTGCGCAGAAAAATGTGGGCCCGGCCGGATTAACGCTGGTTGTCGTTCGCGAAGATCTGCTGGGTCAGGCGCACGCCTCTGTGCCCTCAATCCTCGATTACAAAGTGCTGGCCGATAACGATTCGATGTTTAACACCCCGCCGACTTTTGCGTGGTATCTCTCAGGGCTGGTGTTTAAATGGCTGAAAGAGAAGGGCGGTGTGGCTGAAATTGATCGTATCAATCAGGCAAAATCTGACCTGCTTTATGGCGTAATCGATCACAGTGGCTTCTATCGTAATGATGTGGCAACAGAAAACCGCTCACGCATGAACATCCCTTTCCAGCTGGCCGATGCTTCACTCGATGCGCTGTTCCTGGAAGAGTCGTTTAAGGCGGGATTACACGCGCTTAAAGGCCATCGTGTAGTAGGCGGTATGCGCGCCTCTATTTATAATGCGATGCCGCTGGAAGGTGTGAAGGCCCTGACCGATTTCATGGTCGATTTTGAACGCCGTCACGGCTGATTATTAAGATATCAGCATTGATGCTGATGCCAGACCTCGTCACACGGCGAGGTCTCTGTATTTTTTGAGGATTTCGTTTCACATGCAGGACTCCCTGACTCTCCAACCGATTGCGCGCGTCAACGGCACGGTAAATCTGCCCGGCTCAAAGAGCGTTTCCAATCGTGCATTGCTGCTGGCTGCTCTGGCTAAAGGTACAACCCGTCTTACCAACCTGCTCGACAGCGACGACGTTAAGCACATGCTGAACGCGCTGACCGCGCTTGGTGTAAGCTATACGCTTTCCAGCGATCGCACCCTGTGTGAAGTGACGGGAAATGCCGGGCCACTGCACGCATCTCAACCGCTGTCACTGTTTCTGGGCAATGCCGGAACCGCAATGCGTCCGCTGGCCGCGGCGCTTTGTCTGGGCCAGCACGATATCGAACTGACCGGCGAACCCCGCATGAAAGAGCGTCCAATCGGGCATCTGGTTGACGCACTTCGTCAGGGCGGAGCAACCATTGAGTACCTGGAAAACGAAAACTATCCGCCGCTGCGTTTACGCGGTGGTTTTACCGGGGGTGAAGTCAGTGTGGATGGCAGCGTTTCCAGCCAGTTCCTGACCGCGCTGCTGATGACCGCGCCGCTGGCACAGCAGGATACCTGCATCACCATCAAAGGTGATTTGGTGTCGAAACCTTACATCGATATTACCCTTAATCTGATGCAGTGCTTTGGCGTCGAGGTTGAGAATCAGAACTATCAACGCTTCCTGATCAAGGGACAGCAACAGTATCAGTCGCCGGGTGATTACCTGGTTGAAGGCGATGCCTCTTCCGCTTCCTATTTCCTGGCCGCTGCCGCCATTAAAGGCGGCACGGTTCGCGTCACCGGGATTGGACGCCAGAGTGTGCAGGGTGACATCCGGTTTGCTGACGTGCTGGAAAAGATGGGCGCGACGATTGAGTGGGGCGATGATTACATTGCCTGTACGGCCGGCAAACTGCAGGCCATTGATATGGACATGAACCATATTCCGGATGCTGCAATGACCATCGCGACTACGGCGCTATTTGCAGAGGGCACCACCCGGTTACGCAATATTTATAACTGGCGGGTAAAAGAGACCGATCGACTGAGCGCAATGGCCACAGAGCTGCGTAAAGTCGGGGCAGAAGTCGAAGAGGGTCATGACTACATCCGCATTACGCCGCCAGCGACGCTGATTCATGCGGATATTGGCACCTACAATGACCACCGCATGGCGATGTGTTTCTCTCTGGTTGCACTTTCTGATACCCCGGTGACCATTCTCGATCCTGGCTGTACTGCAAAAACCTTCCCGGACTATTTCGTTCAACTGGCTAAAATCAGCCAGAGCGCCTGATATCCCCCTTTCCGGTGCGGTTCGCACCGGAACTCCCCTGATTTTATCTGGCTGTAACAGGCCAGAGATCCTCTGAATTGACTAAGATTACGAACCTGATCAGTGCGAAAGGGTAACCAAGCCGTGCTATGCAGCGTATAATGCTAGTCATTAATGGTGACCGAAAGGTCAGGAAGCACGCAGCAACAGGAGGGAATAATGACAGTAACTGCCCCGGTCATAACTATTGATGGGCCAAGTGGAGCGGGAAAGGGAACCCTGTGCAAAGCGATGGCTGAATCGCTGCAGTGGCATCTGCTGGACTCCGGTGCTATTTATCGCGTGCTGGCGTTAGCCGCATTGCATCATCAGGTGGAGATTGAATCTGAAGAAGCGCTGGTGCCGATTGCTGCTCACCTGGATGTGCGCTTTGTGTCACAAAATGGTGAAATGCAGGTCATACTTGAAGGTGAAGATGTCACCGGTGAAATCCGTACTCAGGAGGTCAGCAACACCGCTTCTCGTGTTGCCGCTTTTCCCCGGGTACGCGAAGCATTATTGCGCCGCCAGCGCGGTTTCCGCGAGATGCCGGGCCTGATTGCTGATGGCCGTGATATGGGCACCGTGGTTTTTCCGGATGCGCCAGTGAAAATTTTCCTTGATGCCAGCCCGGAAGAGCGTGCTCAGCGCCGTATGCTACAGTTGCAGGATAATGGCTTTAATGTTAACTTTGACCGCCTTTTAGCCGAGATAAAAGAACGCGACGACCGCGATCGTAATCGCGCAATTGCGCCTTTAGTAGCCGCTGGCGATGCACTGGTTCTGGACTCTACCGAGATGTCTATCGATCAAGTCATTGAAAAAGCGCTACAATATGCCCGCGAGAAGCTGGGTATTACGGCTTAACTGAATCTACCACCCTGTACCATGGATCCGGTGCCGGGCATGTGAAACAACCCCATCCGACATGAAGTCAGATGGACGTTAAATTGAAGAATCCTGAAGATTATCAATATGACTGAATCTTTTGCTCAACTATTTGAAGAATCCTTAAAAACAATCGAAACCCGCCCGGGTTCTATCGTTCGTGGCATCGTCGTTTCTATCGACAAAGATGTCGTTCTGGTTGATGCGGGTCTGAAATCTGAATCTGCAATTCCTGCAGAGCAGTTCAAGAACGCAGCCGGCGAACTGGAAATCCAGGTAGGCGACGAAGTTGATGTTGCTCTGGATGCAGTGGAAGACGGCTTCGGTGAAACCCTGCTGTCCCGTGAGAAAGCTAAGCGCCATGAAGCATGGATCACGCTGGAGAAAGCTTACGAAGACGCTGAAACTGTTACCGGTGTTATCAACGGCAAAGTTAAAGGCGGCTTCACAGTTGAGCTCAACGGTATCCGTGCGTTCCTGCCAGGTTCACTGGTAGATGTGCGTCCGGTGCGCGATACGCTGCACCTGGAAGGCAAAGAGCTTGAATTCAAAGTGATCAAGCTGGATCAGAAACGCAACAACGTCGTGGTTTCACGTCGTGCGGTTATCGAATCCGAAAACAGCGCAGAGCGCGATCAACTGCTGGAAAACCTGCAGGAAGGCATGGAAGTCAAAGGTATCGTTAAGAACCTGACTGACTACGGTGCATTCGTTGATCTGGGCGGCGTTGATGGCCTGCTGCACATCACTGACATGGCATGGAAACGCGTTAAGCATCCAAGCGAAATCGTCAACGTGGGCGACGAAATCACCGTTAAGGTGCTGAAGTTCGACCGCGAGCGTACCCGTGTTTCTCTGGGTCTGAAGCAGCTGGGCGAAGATCCATGGGTTGCTATCGCTAAACGCTATCCGGAAGGCACTCGCCTGACCGGTCGTGTTACCAACCTGACTGATTACGGCTGCTTCGTGGAAATCGAAGAAGGCGTTGAAGGTCTGGTACACGTGTCTGAAATGGACTGGACCAACAAAAACATCCATCCGTCTAAAGTTGTTAACGTAGGCGACGTGGTTGAAGTTATGGTTCTGGACATTGACGAAGAGCGTCGTCGTATCTCCCTGGGTCTGAAGCAGTGTAAATCTAACCCATGGCAGCTGTTCGCTGAGACGCACAACAAAGGCGATCGTGTTGAAGGTAAAATCAAGTCAATCACTGACTTCGGTATCTTCATCGGCCTGGATGGCGGCATCGACGGTCTGGTTCACCTGTCTGACATCTCCTGGAACGCGACTGGCGAAGAAGCCGTTCGTGAGTACAAAAAAGGCGACGAAATCGCTGCCGTTGTACTGCAGGTTGATGCAGAGCGCGAGCGTATCTCTCTGGGCGTTAAACAGCTGGCAGAAGATCCGTTCAACAACTACATCACTTTGAACAAGAAAGGTGCCATCGTCACCGGTAAAGTGACTGCAGTTGATGCTAAAGGTGCTACAGTTGAATTAGCAGACGGCGTTGAGGGTTACCTGCGCGCTTCTGAAGCTTCACTGGACCGCATTGAAGATGCAACTCTGGTTCTGAACGTTGGCGACGACGTTGAAGCTAAGTTCACCGGCGTTGATCGTAAAAACCGTGTCGTAAGCCTGTCTGTCCGTGCGAAAGACCAGGCTGATGAGAAAGAAGCTATCAATACTGTTAACACCAAACAGGAAGAAGGCAATTTCTCTAGCGCTATGGCTGAAGCGTTCAAAGCGGCTAAAGGCGAGTAATCGGCCTGAAGCACCGGGTGGGCAACCACCCGGTTTCGGTAAAAGCTGTCATACATTCCCATAGGGATAAACCGGAGGTTACATGACCAAGTCAGAACTGATCGAAAGACTGGCGGGACAGCATACTCATATACCGGCGAAAGTCGTTGAGGATGCAGTAAAAGAGATGCTTGAGCACATGGCCACTACGCTGGCACAGGGCGAACGCATCGAAATCCGGGGATTCGGCAGCTTTTCTTTGCACTATCGCGCTCCGCGTACTGGACGTAACCCGAAAACGGGTGACAAAGTGGATCTGGAAGGTAAATACGTTCCCCACTTTAAGCCAGGCAAAGAGCTGCGCGATCGCGCAAATATCTACGGCTAAGCCGATACCGAACCAGATAAACGACATCTCCGGATGTCGTTTTTTTTTGCCTGCGATTCAGGCTCAGATCTGACATCCGGATTGCTGTCATCAACACTGCAACGCCGCACTCTCTTTGTGAGAGCGCTCCAGCCTGCCTGATCATCCGCTGTTACTTTTACCTCCTTTGCCCAGAATAATCGAACTGAATCAATGGATACGATTATGCTGACATGGACCGTTCTGGCGCGACTGGCGATCGTTGCAACGTTACCGCTAATGCTGATGGCCCGGCTGCCTTCCGGTGAGGTGATGGGGGGCTTCCTCCTCACAGGACTGGCTCTGCTGCATTGCCCTTATCAACCCGTCCGTCTGGCCGGTATTACTCTGCTGTTGCTGGCATGGGCCTGTAACGACGCCCGTCTGATGGTGCGGGATATCGAAAAGTTCTCGGCGCGTCCTGCCACCTACACCCTTCAGATCAGTGAACTGCGGAAAGAGCGGAAGCAAATCCGGGTTCGTCTGCTGAAAGAGGAGGGCAGGATGATTTTTCCGCCTCGCTTTGCCTGGCTCTGGTTTGATACTGATCCGGAGGTCTACTGTCCAGGACAACGCTGGACGATGCAACTGCGTCTGCGACCGGTACATGCCCGCCTTAATGAGGGTGATTTCGATGCGCAGCGTTTTGCACTGGCTAATAATACGCCGCTTCAGGGACGAATCCTTAAGCAGACTGCGGTAAGCGATCGCTGTGATAGCCGCTGGCGATTTATTTTATGGCATCGTGACAGGACCCGTGCAATGCCTGCACGTGCAACGCTGGAGGCACTGGCTTTTGGCATTCGGGATGAGATGAGCCAGCAGACGCGTCAGCTACTGCGGGATACCGGTACCGCGCATCTGATGGCGATATCGGGCATGCATATCGCCCTGGCCGCCAGCACCGGCTGGATGATTGCGCGTGGGGTGCAATTTATCTTGCCAGCCCGTTATATCAGCTATCTTTTCCCCCTCATCGTGAGCTGGCTGTTTGCTGCAATCTATACCTGGCTCTCCGGTGCACAGCCTCCCGCAGAGCGTTCGCTGCTTGCCCTGACGCTCTGGGCGATAACACGGTTTGCGGGTGTTCAGCTGAATAGCTGGCAGGTCTGGACGTTCTGTATTGCATTACTGCTGGTAACCGACCCGCTGACCGTGCTCTCTGACAGCTTCTGGCTCTCGGTACTGGCTGTCGGCATGCTGCTGGTCTGGTATCACTGGTTCCCGCTGCCCGCGTCGTTCCGTCAGCAACGGCGCTGGATTCCGGTACAATTGCTGCATTTACAGGCGGGCATGATGATTTTAATGGTGCCGTTGCAGGTGGCGATTTTCAACGGCATCAGCCTGACTGCGCTGGTGGCAAATGTTGTCGCGATTCCGATCGTCTCGTTTATTACCATGCCTCTGGTGACGCTCGCCCTGCTGCTGCCGGTGGCGCATTTATCTGGCTTCTTCTGGGGAGCGGCCGATCTCTCATTACGTGCACTGTTTCATTGCCTGACGTTGCTGCCACCAGGCTGGTGGCCGCTGAGTGGCACAACCTGGTTTACGGTCATGGTATGGGGCGGTCTGATTCTCTGGCGTGCGCAGCTCTTCTTCTCTCTGCCACTAAGCAGCGGCGCGTTAGCGCTGGCAATGATACTGAGTCGCCAGCCAGAACAGGAGCAGGGCTGGCGAATCGATATGCTGGATATCGGGCACGGTCTGAGTCTGGTGATCAGCCAGGGCGACGAGGCAGTGATGTATGATACCGGCCCGCGCTGGCAGAACGATAATGCGGGGAGTCGGGTGATCATTCCGTGGCTGGAGCGCAGGCAGCTACGGTTAAAACAGGTCATCCTGAGTCATAAACATCTGGATCATACTGGCGGGCTGGCGGCAATTACTCAACGCTGGCCAGCGGTTGAAGTCAGAAGTGCGCTGGCTGATGAGGCACACTTACCCTGCGTACGGGGCACGCAGTGGCGCTGGCGGCAGCTCCACTTTCGGGTGATCTGGCCGCTGACGGCACCCCTGCCGGGCGGAAATAATGACTCCTGTGTGGTGATCGTCGATGATGGTCAGGTCCGGCTGATGTTAACCGGTGATATTGAAGCGAAAGCGGAACGCCAGCTGGTGGCGCTGGAGAAGCAGGGGCTGAAGGTCGATATTCTGCAGGTCCCGCACCACGGCAGCCGGACGTCGTCGACCTCATTGCTGCTGCGTAAAGCCGCAGGCCACACCGCTATCGCCTCGCTGGCACGCTACAATGCATGGCGCATGCCCGCGAAAAATGTGCTGGAAAACTACCGAACGGCCGGTTTTTACTGGCTGGATACGGGCCAGTCAGGACAAATCAGTATCAGGATAGAACAGGGCAGAGCGCAGGTTTCTACCCTGCGGGAACAATTAATGCCCCGTTGGTATCATCAGTGGTTTGGCGTCAAACGCGAATCCAGGTAGAATGGCCGGCTATTTCCAACAGCGTGAATAAATAATGCATCAAGATAAAGATCTCTCTACGTGGCAGACGTTTCGCCGACTCTGGCCGATGATCGCGCCTAATAAAGCGGGATTAATTGCGGCCTCAGTCGCCCTGATTATTAATGCTGCGGGCGACGCCTTAATGCTCTCACTGTTGAAACCGTTACTGGATGATGGTTTTGGTAAAGCTGACAGATCGGTGATGCTGTGGCTGCCGTTAGTGGTTATTGGCCTGATGCTGGTACGCGGAGTTACCAGTTATATTTCCAGCTACTGCATCTCCTGGGTCTCTGGCAACGTCGTGATGAACATCCGCCGTCGTCTGTTCAGCCATATGATGGGCATGCCGGTTTCGTTTTTCGACCAGCAGTCAACCGGCACCCTGTTGTCACGCATTACTTACGATTCTGAGCAGGTCGCCTCCTCTTCTTCGGGCGCGCTGGTCACCGTAGTGCGTGAAGGGGCTTCCATTATTGGCCTGTTTATCATGATGTTCTACTACAGCTGGCAGCTGTCGCTGATCCTGATTGTACTGGCACCTATCGTCTCCTTTGCTATCCGCACCGTCTCTAAGCGCTTCCGCACCATCAGCAAAAGTATGCAGAATACTATGGGTCAGGTGACAACCAGCGCCGAGCAGATGCTGAAAGGGCACAAAGAAGTGCTGATTTTTGGCGGACAGGACATTGAATCGGAGCGCTTTTCCCGCGTCAGTAACCGGATGCGTCAGCAGGGAATGAAACTCGTTTCAGCCTCCTCCATTTCCGATCCGATTATTCAGCTGATCGCGTCGCTGGCACTGGCTTTTGTGCTCTATGCCGCCAGCTTCCCCAGCGTCATGGATACCCTGACAGCCGGTACCATCACCGTGGTCTTCTCCTCGATGATTGCCCTGATGCGCCCGCTTAAGTCTCTGACCAACGTCAACGCCCAGTTCCAGCGTGGGATGGCGGCCTGTCAGACACTGTTCTCTATTCTGGATAGTGAGCAGGAAGTGGATAACGGTACGCGCGAAATCACCCGTGCTAAAGGGGATATTGAATTCCGTGATGTCACCTTTACCTACCCAGGCCGTGAAATTCCGGCACTGCGTAATATCAATCTGTCGCTGCCAGCAGGAAAAACGGTGGCGCTGGTGGGCCGTTCGGGTTCCGGTAAGTCTACGATGGCGAGCCTGCTGACCCGCTTTTATGACATCCAGCAGGGCGAAATCCTGCTGGACGGTCATGATCTGCGTGAGTACAGCCTGCGCTCATTGCGTAATCAGGTGGCGCTGGTGTCACAGAATGTGCACCTCTTCAACGACACGATTGCCAATAACATCGCGTATGCCCGCAGTGAGCAATACAGTCGTGAAGAGATCGAGCAGGCGGCCACCATGGCGCATGCCATGGACTTTATCAATAAAATGGATAAGGGCCTGGATACGATGATTGGCGAGAATGGCGTGCTGTTATCTGGCGGTCAGCGTCAGCGTATTGCCATTGCCCGTGCGTTGTTACGTGATTGCCCGATCCTGATCCTCGATGAAGCCACCTCGGCGCTGGATACCGAGTCTGAACGCGCGATTCAGTCTGCACTGGATGAGTTGCAGAAGAACCGTACCTCGCTGGTGATTGCACACCGACTCTCTACCATCGAGAAAGCGGATGAAATCGTGGTAATTGAAGATGGCCAGATTGTTGAACGCGGTACGCATCAGGTGCTGTTAGCAGAACGCGGTGCCTATGCACAGCTGCACAAGATGCAGTTCGGCCAATGATTGAACGTATCTGGAGTGGTCGCTCACCGCTATGGCTGCTGCTATGGCCATTCAGCCTGCTGTATGGTGCGATCACGGCCCTGATACGCTTCAGTTACAGGCGCGGCTGGCGTAAAAGCTGGCGTGCGCCTCTGCCGGTCGTGGTGGTAGGTAACCTGACTGCTGGCGGGAATGGAAAGACGCCGGTGGTCATCTGGCTGGTCGAGGCGTTACAGCAGCGCGGCCTGCGCGCTGGCGTGGTCTCCCGAGGATATGGCGGCAAGGCGGACCACTATCCCTTGCTGGTCACGGCGCAGACCCCCACCGAACAGGCCGGGGATGAGCCGGTATTGATCGCCCAGCGCACCGGGGCGCCGGTCGCGGTCGCCCCTCAACGGCGCCGGGCGATTGAGGCGTTACTGAAACAGGGTTCGCTGGATGTGATCATCACGGATGATGGCCTGCAGCATTACGCCCTGCAGCGCGATCGCGAGATCGTGGTGGTTGATGGGGTCCGTCGTTTTGGTAATGGCTGGTGGTTGCCTGCCGGTCCGATGCGTGAACGTGCCGATCGTCTGCAGCAGGTCGATGCCGTGATCATTAACGGCGGCGAAGCACAGCCCGACGAGATTGCCATGCAACTTCAGCCCGGGCTGGCTACCAATCTGCTGACCGGTGAAACCTGCCCGCCGGAGCAACTGGGTGCGGTAGTCGCCATGGCCGGTATTGGTCATCCCCCGCGTTTTTTCACCACGCTGAAACAGCAGGGTATAACGCCGGTCGCAGAGATCGCCTTTGCCGATCATCATGCCTACAGCAAAGATGAACTGACCCGATTACTCCAGGCGGGTCAGCAACTGCTGATGACCGAAAAAGACGCGGTGAAATGCCGTCACTTTGCCCAGCCTGACTGGTGGTATTTGCCGGTCGATGCCCATTTAACTGGTAATGCCGTGACGCCGTTACTGGATGACATTGAACAACTCTGCCGCCATATTTCCTGATACCCGCCCCCGTTCAGGTGAAGCCTGATAAGGAAGAGGATGAACAGTACGCATTCACTTTCGTTACAGCAAGCACGCCACCTTCATCTCGCCGCGCAGGGCCTGCTGCGAACTCCGGCAAAACGTGCTGTTTATCAGGATCTGATTGACTGCATTTCCCGCATGTCGCTGCTGCAAATCGATACCATTCATGTGGTGGCCCGCAGTCCGTATCTGGTGCTGTTCAGTCGCCTGGGGAACTATCCTCAGGTATGGCTGGAACAGGCTCTGGCACAGGGCGAACTCTTTGAGTACTGGGCGCACGAAGCCTGCTTTATTCCCCGTGCCGATTACAGACTTCTTCGTCATCGCATGCTGTCGCCGGAACGTCTGGGCTGGAAATACAATGCGCAATGGGTCGCTGAGCACCAGCAGGCTATTGCCGAATTACTGCAGCAGATCAGAGACAACGGCCCGGTACGCGCCGCCGATTTTACCCATGCCGATAACCCGAAGTCAGGCTGGTGGGCATGGAAACCGCACAAACGTCATCTGGAGAATCTCTTCAGCGCCGGTGAGCTGATGGTCACCGAACGCCGTAATTTTCAGCGCGTCTACGATCTGCGCAGCCGCGTGATGCCCGACTGGCAGGATGCGATACATGGCATCAGTGAAGCGGAGGCGACCCGTCAGATGCTGATGAATAGCGCCCGCAGCTTAGGGGTTTTCCGCGCGGCCTGGCTGGCGGATTACTATCGCCTGAAGCGGGCACCCGTGAACAACTTTATCGCTGACACCCAGGCTGCGGGCGATCTGGTCGCCGTAAATACAGAGGGACTGGGTGAGATGTGGCTGCATCGTGACTACGTGCCGTTGCTGGAGACACCGCTGCAGGCGACGCACAGCGCGCTGCTGTCGCCGTTTGATCCGGTGGTCTGGGATCGCAAGCGTGCGCGGGAGCTGTTCAATTTTGACTACCGTATTGAGTGCTATACCCCGGAGGAAAAACGTAAATTTGGCTATTTTGTTTTGCCCATTCTCCATCGCGGCCAGATAAAAGGGCGGCTGGATGCCCGCATGCTGCGTCAGGCAAAACAGCTGGAGATTAAAAATATCTGGCTGGAGGAGAAGACCCGCGTTACGGCGCGATTTTTGCTGGATATCCGGCGTGCTATCGAACGCTTTGCGACGTGGCAGGGTGCTGAAAGCGTCGCTATCCTGCAGGCACCCGACGCGCTTAACGATCAGTGGCCAGCCCTGTGGACGCTGGATTAATCAATTTTGCGGCAGCCGCTGCGGGATGGCGTTTTACCCCATCCCGCACGCGCCGCGCTATGGTATGCTTGAATCCTTAAGCATTCGGTCCCTGATGGAGGACATATGGATCATCGTTTACTCGAAATCGTTGCCTGCCCGGTTTGCAATGGCAAACTCTACTTCAACAATGCTCAACAGGAGCTGATCTGCAAACCTGATGGCCTGGCCTTCCCGGTCCGGGACGGCATTCCGGTGCTGCTGGAAACCGAAGCCCGCACGCTGTCAGTTGAAGAGATTCATCCATGAGTTTCACCGCTATCATTCCTGCGCGTTATGCGTCAACCCGCTTACCCGGCAAGCCGCTGCTCGATATCCACGGTAAACCGATGGTCGTGCATGTCATGGAGCGGGCCCGTGAATCGGGTGCCAGCCGGGTCATTGTTGCCACCGATCATCCCGACGTGGCGCAGGCAGTGGAAGCGGCAGGCGGCGAAGTCTGCATGACGCGCGCCGATCACCAGTCTGGCACTGAGCGACTGGCGGAAGTGATCGAAAAATATCAGTTTGCCGATGATGAAATCATCGTAAACGTGCAGGGCGATGAGCCGATGATTCCGGCCGAGATTGTGCGTCAGGTGGCGACCAATCTGGCGGGGTCGGCGGCCGGGATGGCGACGCTGGCGGTGCCGATCACCGATGTGGAAGAAGCTTTTAATCCGAATGCGGTGAAAGTCGTCATGGATGTGAATGGCTACGCGCTCTATTTTTCACGGGCGACCATACCCTGGGATCGTGAACGGTACGCCGCATCGCGCGAGCAGATCGGTGATACGCTGCTGCGCCACATTGGCATCTACGCTTACCGTGCTGGTTTTATACGCCGCTATGTCGCCTGGGCGCCTTGTCCTCTGGAACAGATTGAGCTGCTCGAGCAACTGCGTGTTTTATGGTACGGCGAAAAAATTCATGTCGCCGTCGCGAAAACCATTCCCAGTGTGGGTGTGGATACGCCAGACGATTTGCAACGCGTTCGTGATGCCATGCAGGCCTGACAAGCGGGGAGCCTGTCTCCCCGTTTCAGCGCAACGTTCTTGATCCGCCGCTAAACTTATCTCCAACACTTCCTTCAGGATATTGTGATACTCATCTGAGGAGGATGCCGCATGGAACAGCTTAAATCGGAACTCACGCTGGCGCTGGGTGAAACCATCAGCCGCCTCGAAATGATCAGTGAACATCCACCCACCCGGCTTTATGCGTTATACGATCGGGACGGGCGCCCCATGCCGGTGGTGGCGAAATATTTTCGTCATCAGGGCCGGGCGGCGATGGAAGCCAGAAAGCTGGCGCTGCTGGGCCAGGCCGGACTGATCGCCGTGCCAGCGGTCTATGGTCTGGTGATGAGCCAGCAGCCGCCGGTGCATGAAATGCTCCTGCTGGCGCGACTGAATGGCGTAACGGCGGAAGCGCCTGCGCGGGATGCTCAGCGCTGGCAACAGTTTTGCGAACAGGTGGTCGAGGGAGTGCTGGCCTGGCACCGGCTCGACAGCCATGGCCTGGTCGGTACGGTGGACAGCACGCAGCAGAACAGCTGGCCCGCCTGGTATGCACAACGGGTTGAGGTGCTATGGGCGACCCTGAGCTATCTGCGTCCTCCAGCCTTTACGCTGGAAGATCGTCAGATTCTGTTTCGCTGCCGGGCACGACTGGCGCATCTGTTTCGCGGCTTCGACGATCCCTGCGTGATGGTTCACGGCAACGTTCAGCTGCAGAGCATGCTGAAAGATAGCCGCAGTGACCAGTTAATCGCGATGACACAGCCGGGCACCATCCTCTGGGCACCCCGTGAATACGATCTTATCCATCTGGATACCTCGCCTGCAGAAACGGCGCTGCTGCACAGCTACCTGCAACGGGCGCCGGTTTCAGAGGGTTTTGTCTGGCGTCGGTGGGTTTATCAACTGTGGGACTGCATTGAGCATCTGGTACAGACCGGCACGTTTAATCGTCCGCGTTTTGACCATGCACGCGCGCAATTACTTCCCTGGCTCGGCTGAGTCCGACTCCTCGCCTTTCAGCCGTTGCAATAGTGTGCCAAGCGTTTCGTAGACCGCACGTTCGCTGTGACTCAGCCAGATCGATGAGGGTATCGCCCGCTCCCATCCATTCAGCGGTGACGTAATCGCCAGCTGATTCGCGGGAGCGGCCATTGGCTTCAACCCGATCGCGTGGAAAAAGCGTATTGCGCGCGGCATATGATTCGCGGATGTGACCAGCAGAAACGGGCGATCGCCCACCACGGTTTTGACCGCCTGCGCTTCATCCGCGGTGTCGCGGGGCTGGTCGAGAATCTGAATATGTTCGCGGGGAACGCCCAGACTTTCCGCCACCTGTGCCGCTACCCAGGCGCTACTCTTTGGATTGGTGCCGCCCGCTGCGCCGGTAAAAATCAGCTTCGACTGCGGATTCCGCTGCCACTGACGAACGCCTTCTGCCACGCGCGGCAGACTGTTATTCAGCAGGTTCGAGCTGGGTGCCCACGCCGGGTTAAAGGTGTAGCCTCCACCCAGCACCACAATGAAGTCCACCTTCTCTGATCCGTTCCAGGTCGGATAGCGGCTATCCAGCGGCAAAAGCAGACGATCGGCCAGCGGTTGCAGGCTCAGCAGCAGCAGTAACAGCCAGCTGACGGAGATCACGGTTTTGCCGCTTTTCTGCCAGCCAGTAAACCAAAGCAGTAAAATGCCAAGCGCCATCAGCAAAAGCAGAAACGGCAGGGGTAAAAGCAGCCCGCCGATAACTTTTTTAAGGGTAAATAACATCAAAAAAGAGTCCTGTTGTCCGAAAATAGAGCACCCGGAAGGGAAGATGGGGATGAAAGGTTCATTCTTCTGGTGCCTGTGACAAAATAGCACAAGTCTCACCGCAGCATACCGGAGCGCATGCCATGCAGGATCGTAACTTTGACGATCTCGCGGATAAATTTTCGCAAAATATTTACGGCACCACTAAAGGGAAGATACGCCAGGCCATCCTCTGGGATGAGCTGGAGAAGATAGTGCCCGGTCTGTCACCGCACCCGCTGTCGGTGCTGGATGCTGGCGGCGGTGTCGGCCAGGTCTCCAGCGGGCTTGCTGCGCAGGGCCATCAGGTTCTGCTGTGCGACCTTTCCAGCGAGATGCTGCGCCGGGCCGCGGAAAATGCAGCGGCACAGGGTGTGAGCCACAACATGCAATTCAGACAAATTAGCGCTCAGCAGGTGGGCGAACATTTGGATAAGCCGGTGGATCTGGTATTGTTCCACGCTGTGCTTGAGTGGGTCGCTGAACCGGAGAAGGTGCTGAAAGCGCTGTTCGATCTGCTGCGTCCGGGGGGCGTCATGTCGCTGATGTTTTACAATCTGCACGGCCTGACATTGCGCACCTTAACGCTGGGTAACTTCGGCTATCTGCGCACCAACCTGACCAAACGCAAAAAGCGAACGCTGTCGCCTGACTATCCGCGCGACCCCGAGCAGGTCTATCGCTGGCTGGAGGCGTGTGGCTTTGTGATTGAGCAGCGTGCCGGGATCCGGGTGTTCAGTGACTACATGAAGCCGCCGAAGGGCGAGCCAAAAAGCGACGACGAAATTATTGAGATGGAGCGGCGTTACTGCCGTCAGGAACCCTTTTTGAGCTTAGGGCGCTACATCCACGTGACCGCGCGTAAACCCGGGCAGAAGGACGAATTATGAGTGAATTTTCCCAGACGGTACCTGAACTGGTCTCCTGGGCGCGCAAAAATGACTTTTCCCTTGCGCTGCCAGTGGAACGTCTGGCCTTTTTGCTGGCTATCGCCACCCTCAACGGTGAGCGGATGGATGGCGAAATGAGCGAAGGCGATCTGATTGATGCTTTCCGTCACGTCAGCAAAGCTTTCGAACAAACCCATGAAACCGTGTTGGTTCGTGCCAACAACGCCATCAACGACATGGTGCGACAGCGCCTGCTCAACCGTTTTACCAGCGAAATCACGGAAGGCAATGCCATCTATCGCCTGACGCCGCTGGCGATCGGCATCACCGACTATTACATCCGCCAGCGTGAGTTCTCGACTCTGCGCCTGTCGATGCAGCTGTCGATTGTGGCCAATGAGCTTAAGCGGGCAGCCGATGCCGCGCAGGAAAACGGTGATGAGTTTCACTGGCACCGCAATGTTTTCGCGCCGCTGAAATATTCCGTGGCGGAGATCTTCGACAGCATCGATATGACCCAGCGTCTGATGGATGAACAGCAGCAGGCGGTTAAAAATGATATCGCCGAACTGCTGAACAAAGACTGGCGCGCGGCCATCTCCAGCTGTGAAATGCTGCTTTCTGAAACCTCAGGAACGCTGCGTGAACTGCAGGATACGCTGGAAGCCGCGGGCGACAAACTTCAGGAAAATCTGCTGCGCATTCAGGATGCCACGCTGGACAGTCCCGATCTGGGCTTCGTCGATAAGCTGGTGTTTGATCTGCAAAGCAAACTCGACCGTATTACCAGCTGGGGCCAGCAGGCGATTGACCTCTGGATCGGCTATGACCGGCACGTCCATAAATTTATTCGTACCGCCATCGACATGGATAAAAACCGCGTCTTTGCGCAGCGCCTGCGGGTATCGGTGCAGAATTACTTCGACGCGCCCTGGGCGCTGACCTATGCCAACGCCGACCGCCTGTATGACATGCGTGATGAGGCGCTGACGCTGCGTAACGACGAAGTGATGGGCGAACTGCCGCCGGAGATGGAGTACGAGGAGATTAACGAAATCCGCGAACAGCTGGCAGCGATGATTGAAGAAGCGCTGCAGGTCTACAAATCGCAACAAAAACCGCTCAACCTCGCGTCAGTGATGCGCGACTACCTGGCCCAGTATCCCCGAGCCCGCCATTTCGATCTGGCGCGCATTGTGGTGGATCAGGCGGTGCGCCTTGGCGTAGCGGAAGCTGATTTAGCCGGTTTGCCTGTGGAATGGCAAGCCATCAATGATTACGGAGCCAAGGTGCAGGCACATGTCATCGACAAATATTGAACAAGTGATGCCGGTTAAGCTGGCACAGGCACTGGCCAACCCGATTTTTCCCGCGCTGGACAGCCAGTTACGCGCCGGACGCCATATCGGTATCGAAGAGCTGGATAATCACGCTTTTCTGATGGACTACCAGTCGTTTCTCGAAGAGTTTTACAGCCGCTATAACGTTGAGTTAATCCGTGCGCCGGAAGGCTTTTTCTATCTGCGTCCGCGTTCAACCACGCTGATTCCGCGTTCCGTGCTCTCTGAGCTGGACATGATGGTCGGGAAGATTCTCTGCTATCTCTATCTCAGCCCGGAACGACTGGCCAATGAAGGTATCTTCACCCAGCAGGAGCTGTACGACGAACTGCTCTCTCTGGCCGATGAGAACCGCCTGCTGAAGCTGGTCAACCAGCGTTCAACCGGTTCGGATCTGGATCGCACCAAACTGCAGGAGAAAGTGCGCGCCTCTCTGAGCCGCCTGCGTCGCCTTGGCATGGTGTGGTTTTTCGGCAACGACAGCAGCAAGTTCCGCATCACGGAATCGGTGTTCCGCTTTGGTGCCGACGTGCGCGGCGGTGATGATGCCCGTGAAGCGCAGCTTCGTCTGATTCGTGATGGCGAGGCCATGCTACTGGAAAACGCGACAGCACCGGTCGACACCGATGAAGGTGAAGGGCAGGAAGGTGACGCGAGTGAGAACGCAGAGGAAGAACAGGCATGATTGAGCGCGGAAAGTTTCGTTCGCTTACGCTGATCAACTGGAACGGCTTTTTTGCCCGTACCTTTGATCTCGATGAATTAGTGACCACGCTGTCAGGCGGTAACGGTGCGGGTAAGTCCACCACGATGGCGGCATTTGTCACCGCGCTGATCCCCGATTTAACGCTGCTGCACTTCCGTAACACCACCGAAGCGGGCGCGACATCAGGATCCCGTGACAAGGGTCTGCACGGTAAACTGCGGGCTGGCGTCTGCTACTCCATGCTGGATGTGGTGAACTCACGCCATCAGCGTGTCGTGGTCGGTGTCCGTCTGCAACAGGTCGCCGGACGCGATAAAAAGGTCGATATCAAGCCATTCAGTATTCATGGCCTGCCCACCGACACCAACCCAACCGATATGCTGACGGAAGTGCTTAACAGCCGTCAGGCACGCGTATTACCGCTGAACGAAGTCAAAGAGCGGGTTGAGGCGCAGGAAGGGGTACAGTTCCGCGCCTATAACTCAGTCACCGATTATCACGCCATGCTGTTTGATCTTGGTGTGGTGCCGCGTCGTCTGCGCTCTGCCAGCGATCGCAGCAAGTTTTATCGTCTGATTGAAGCCTCGCTGTATGGCGGTATCTCCAGCGCCATCACCCGATCGCTGCGTGATTACCTGCTGCCTGAAAACAGTGGCGTGCGCAAAGCATTCCAGGATATGGAGGCCGCGCTGCGCGAGAACCGCATGACGCTGGAGGCGATCCGCGTTACCCAGTCTGACCGCGATCTCTTCAAGCATCTGATCTCCGAGGCGACCAGCTACGTTTCGGCTGACTATATGCGCCACGCCAACGAGCGTCGGGGACACCTCGACAGCGCGTTACAGCTGCGCAGCGAACTGTTCAGCAGCCGTAAGCAGCTCGCCACCGAGCAGTATCGTCATGTTGAGATGGCGCGCGAACTGGCCGAGCACAGTGGTGCAGAAAACGATCTAGAAGTCGATTATCAGGCCGCCAGCGATCACCTGAACCTGGTACAGACGGCGATGCGTCAGCAGGAGAAGATTGAGCGCTACGATGCGGATATCGAAGATCTGACGCTGCGGCTGGAAGAGCAGACCGAAGTGGTCGCCGAAGCGCGTGAAATTCAGGAAGAGAATGAAGCGCGGGCCGAAGCGGCTGAGCTGGAAGTGGATGAGCTGAAAAGCCAGCTGGCCGATTTCCAGCAGGCGCTCGACGTGCAGCAAACCCGCGCTATCCAGTATCAGCAGGCATTGCAGGCGCTGGAACGCGCCCGCACGCTCTGCCAGCTGCCCGATCTGAGCATTGACAATGCGGCTGAATGGCAGGAAAGCTTCCAGGCCAAAGAGGAAGAGGCGACAGAACGGTTGCTGCGCCTGGAGCAGAAGCTGAGCGTAGCGGAAGCAGCGCACAGTCAGTTTGAACAGGCGCTGGCGCTGGTGACCAGCATTGCCGGTAACGTGACCCGTCAGGACGCCTGGCAAACCGGCCGCGAACTGCTGCGTGATGCCAGCAACCAACGTCATCACGCCGACCAGCTCTCTTCGCTGCGTCTGCGTCTCAATGAATTGGAGCAGCGTCTGCGCGAGCAGCATGAGGCGGAGCGTCTGCTGGCGGAATTCTGCAAGCGTCAGGGGCAGCATTATGAAGCGGATGCGCTGGCAGGCCTGCAGCAGGAGCTTGAAGCACAGATTGAACAGCTGAACAGCAGCGTCTCCGACGCCGGTGAGCAGCGCATGATGATGCGCCAGGAGCTGGAGCAGCTGCGTGAACGCATCACCAGCCTGACCGCCCGTGCGCCACACTGGCTGGCGGCGCAGGAGATCCTGACCCAGCTTAGCGAGCAGACCGGCCAGGCGCTGAACAGCAGCCAGGACGTGACCGAATATATGCAGCAGCTGCTGGAGCGTGAGCGTGAAACCACCGTCGAGCGCGACGAAGTGGCCGCTCAAAAACGTGATATCGAGCGGCAGATTGAACGTCTTAGCCAGCCAGGCGGTGCGGAAGATGCGCGCCTGACCCAGCTGGCCGAACGTTTTGGCGGCGTATTGCTGTCAGAGATTTACGATGATGTGACGCTGGATGATGCGCCTTACTTCTCGGCGCTCTACGGTCCGTCGCGTCATGCGATTGTGGTGCCGGATCTCTCCCGCGTTCGTGAGTTGCTGGATGGTCTGGAAGAGTGTCCGGAAGATCTCTACCTGATCGAGGGTGATCCGCAGTCGTTCGATGACAGCGTCTTCAGCGTCGATGAACTGCAGAATGCGGTGGTGGTGAAGGTGGCAGAGCGTCAGTGGCGCTACTCCCGCTTCCCGAAAATACCGCTGTTTGGCCGCGCGGCGCGTGAGAATCAGCTGGAGCTGCTGCACCTTGAGCGCGATAAGCTGGCCGAACGCTACGCCATGCTGTCGTTCGACGTGCAGAAAACGCAGCGTCTGCATCAGTCATTCAGCCGCTTTATCGGCAGTCATCTGGCCGTCGCCTTTGACGCCGATCCGGAAGCGCAGATCCGTCAGCTCGGCGCACGCCGGGGTGAGCTGGAGCGCGCTCTGAATCAGCATGAGAGCAACAATCAGCAGCAGCGTCAGCAGTATGAGCTGGCCAAAGAGGGCGTATCACAGTTAAACCGGCTGCTGCCACGCGTCAATCTGCTGCTGGATGAGACGCTGGGCGATCGCTGCGAAGAGATCCGCGAGCAGGTCGATGCCGCACAGGAAGCGGCGCGCTTCCTGCATCAGCATGGCGCTAAGCTGGCGAAACTGGAACCGATCATCGCCGTGCTGCAGAGCGATCCTGAACAGCATGAGCAGTTACAGGCGGATTATCAGCAGGCGCAGCAGCAGCAGCGTAATGCGCGTCAGCAGGCCTTTGCCCTGACAGAAGTGGTGCAGCGTCGCGCCCACTTCAGCTACGACGATTCGGCCAGCATGCTCAATGGCAACAACGACCTCAGCGATAAGCTGCGTCAGCGTCTGGAGCAGGCTGAGGGCGAACGCAGCCGCAGTCGTGATCGCCTGCGTGAACATCAGGCGCAGCTGACGCAATACTCCCAGGTGCTGGCCTCGCTGAAAAGCGCCTATGACGCCAAGCGCGACATGCTCAAAGAGCTGCAGCAGGAGATGCAGGATATTGGCGTCCAGGCTGACAGCAGCGCCGAAGAACGCGCGCGTATTCGCCGTGACGAGCTCTACACGGCGCTGAGTCATAACCGCGCCCGCCGCAATCAGCTGGAGAAACAGCTTACCTTCTGCGAAGCGGAGATGGATAACCTGCAGAAGCGACTGCGTCAGCTGGAGCGTCAGTATCATCAGGTGCGTGAACAGGTGGTCAGCGCCAAAGCGGGTTGGTGTAACGTACTGCGTCTGGTGAAAGAGAATGGCGTTGAGCGTCGTCTGCATCGCCGTGAACTGGCCTACCTGAGCGGCGATGAGCTGCGCTCTATGTCGGATAAAGCGCTGGGTGCGCTGCGTCTGGCGGTGGCGGACAACGAACATCTGCGCGACGTGCTGCGACTGTCGGAAGATCCAAAACGTCCGGAACGTAAAATTCAGTTCTTTATTGCGGTTTATCAGCATCTGCGCGAGCGTATTCGTCAGGATATTATTCGGACTGACGATCCGGTCGAAGCAATTGAGCAGATGGAAATCGAGCTGAACCGTCTGACGGAAGAGCTGACGGCGCGTGAGCAGATGCTGGCAATCAGTTCGCGCAGTGCGGCCAACATCATCCGTAAAACGATCCAGCGTGAACAGAACCGTATCCGCCAGCTCAACCAGGGCCTGCAGACCGTCAGCTTTGGTCAGGTACGCAGCGTGCGGCTCAACGTGAACGTGCGTGAAACCCACGCCATGCTGCTGGATACGCTGTCGGAAGAGCACGAGCAGCATCAGGATCTCTTTAACAGCAATCGCCTGACCTTCTCTGAGGCGCTGGCGAAGCTCTACCAGCGTCTTAATCCGCATATCGACATGGGGCAGCGTACGCCGCAGACCATCGGTGAGGAGCTGCTGGACTACCGCAACTATCTGGAGATGGAAGTGGAAGTCAATCGCGGTTCCGATGGCTGGCTGCGCGCAGAGAGCGGGGCGCTCTCAACCGGTGAAGCGATCGGTACCGGTATGTCCATTCTGGTGATGGTAGTGCAGAGCTGGGAAGAAGAGTCCCGTCGTCTGCGCGGCAAAGATATTTCGCCATGCCGACTGCTGTTTCTTGATGAAGCGGCCCGTCTTGATGCCCGTTCCATCGCCACGCTGTTTGAACTCTGTGAGCGACTGGAGATGCAGCTGGTGATTGCAGCACCGGAGAATATCAGTCCGGAAAAAGGCACGACCTACAAACTGGTGCGTAAGGTGTTTAATAACACCGAGCATGTGCATGTGGTCGGTCTGCGTGGTTTTGCTGCCGATCCTTCGCCGATGCGGGCGGGAAGCGACGCAGATGCGCTGCCCGATTTAACCGCTGAAAATTCGCAGGCGGAAACGTAGTCAAAAACTGAACCATTCGTTAATCTGGTTACGGCATTTGTCGCATGAGGCAAATGCCGTTTTTGTTTGTATACTCACATGATGAGTCACGGCGCGGTCGCAGTGGATACAGGGAACACTGCGAAGTTGAAAAACAAGGGGGCAGGGATGTTGCTGGTAAAAAAATTAAATCATCATCGCGTTCTATCATTGTTAGCGCTGGCGCTAACCGTTGTTCCATTTACGCTACCGCAGGCCGCTGTCATCGCCGCTTTGCCCGGGACAACGCAGGCGGCTATCTCCGTTTCCGAAAGTCAGCAACGCATCCGGCAGGCGTTTTCCAGCGCCGATCAGCCGTTTTATCTGGCACCGCTGGCGACGCTCTATGCATCCCGCCATATGCAACCGCTCTGGCAGGATCCCCAGGCGGTGCAAAAATTTCAGCAGCAGCTGGCTGAAGTGGCGCTTTCCGGCGTTCAGCCACAGTTCACGCGCTGGATTGAGCGTCTGACTAACCCGGCGATCACCGGCTTTGCCCGGGATGTCGCGCTGTCCGATGCGATGCTGGGCTATCTGCAATTTGTTTCTAATGTGCCGACGCAGGGTGAAACCTGGCTTTACAGCAATGTTCCCTACCGGCTGACGCAGCCGTCGGTGGCGGTCGTGAATCAGTGGCAGAACGCGGTCAATGCAGGATCGGGCAACACGTTTATTGCGTCCCTGCAGCCGCAGCACCCGCAGTATCAGCCGATGCACGCCGCGCTGAAAACCCTGCTAGGCGATAAGCAGCCCTGGCCGCAGCTGAAGAGCAGTGAAACGCTGCGTCCGGGACAGGTCAGTGACGATGTGCCGGCGCTGCGTGAAATCCTGCAGCGCAGCGGCATGTTAACGGCGCAGGTTAATGCACCTGCACCAGATGACGATGCGGTGCCGGTGGCCGCCTCACCAGTGACCCACAGCGACCAGCCGGTTGCGGTCAGCCCTTCTGCCGCGCCAGTCACCGATCTGTCCGCGCCTTCACTGCAATCGCCGGGTAACGTTCAGAGTCAGACGCTGGAAGGGAACACCGCCAATGTCTATGACGAGACGCTGGTGGCGGGTGTGAAGCGTTTCCAGCAGTGGCAGGGACTGGATGGCGACGGTGCTATCGGTGCCAGAACGCGGCAGTGGCTTAACGTCTCTCCGCAGATGCGTGCTTCGTTGCTGGCGCTGAACATTCAGCGACTGCGCCTGCTGCCGGACGATATGCACAACGGCATTATGGTGAACATCGCCAACTACTCGCTGATTTATTACAACAACGGTAACAAGATCCTCTCATCACGGGTCATTGTCGGGCGTCCCGATCGCAAAACGCCGTTGATGCGCAGCGCGCTCAATAATGTGGTGCTGAACCCGCCGTGGAATGTACCAACCACGCTGGTGCGTAAAGATATCATTCCTAAAGTGAAGCAGGATCCGACCTATCTCTATAAGCATGGCTATACCCTGCTGTCGGGCTGGAGCGCTGACGCTGAAGTGATCGACCCCAGCATGATCGACTGGCGCATGGTCACCGCTTCATCGTTCCCCTATCGGTTGATTCAGGCACCGGGTGTGGCGAATGCGCTGGGCCGCTATAAATTTAATATGCCCAGCTCAGATGCGATCTATCTGCACGACACGCCGAACCACAACCTGTTCCAGCGCGATATCCGCGCGCTCAGCTCAGGCTGCGTCCGGGTAAATAAAGCGTCGGAACTGGCAGGCTTATTACTGCAGGACGCGGGCTGGAACGATGCCCGCATCTCCAGTACGTTAAAAGAGGGTGACACCCGCTACGTGCCCATTCGGCATCGTATTCCGGTCAATCTCTATTATCTGACGGCGTGGGTCGCTGATGATGGCAAACCACAGTTCCGCACAGATATTTACAATTATGATGACACCGCGCGTTCGGGCAGCCAGGCTTTGAGTCGGGCTGAGCAATTGCTGCTCTAGTGATTGATTTTAAATCGTTAGCGGCGGGCCGGTTATTCAGAAAAATGTTATCAAATGGCGATTCCTGCAGGGATCGCCACGCAAACAGGTTGCAGATGGGTTGACGCTCTACTGAGAGAAAGTTATGGTTCGGGCTGTGCGCTTTTTGCACATTTCTATGGCTTCACTCTCAGGTAAATCGTTACATGTCTACTATTGATTCTTTTCGTCGCAAACTACTGCTGTGCGGTAGCGCCGCCGCCGGTCTGGCATTATTACCCGCTTCTGCAAGGGCCTCGCTTTCTACCTCTCGCCCGCGCGTATTGATGCTTAATAATCTTCATACCGGTGAAACCCTTAAAACTGAGTTTTTTAATGGTAAGAGTTACGACAAGGATGAGTTGTCACGATTAAATCACTTTTTCCGTGACTATCGCGCCAATAAAGTGAAAAGCATCGATCCGCACCTGTTTGATCAAATCTTCCGCCTGCAGGCGCTGCTGGGAATGCGTAAACCGATACAGCTGGTTTCGGGCTACCGTTCACTGGCAACCAACAACATGTTACGTGAGAGCGGTCCTGGGGTGGCAAAGCACAGCTATCACACCAAAGGACAGGCAATGGATTTCCATATCGAAGGGGTTTCTCTGGCCAATGTACGCAAAGCGGCGTTATCTCTGCGTGCGGGTGGTGTAGGATATTATCCCCGCAGTAACTTTGTACATATTGATACCGGGCCGATCAGGCACTGGTAATGACACCGGCAACGCTGCGTGAGCCGGTCATGGAGCGTTATGAATTACCACATTATTCCTGTTACCGCGTTTGCCCAGAATTGTTCAGTTATCTGGTGCGAGTCTACTCGTGAAGCCGCGCTGGTTGATCCAGGCGGCGATGCCGATCTGATCAAAGAGACGCTGGAACAACGCCAACTTAAACCTTCCCGGATTCTGCTGACTCATGGACACCTTGATCACGTCGGGGCCGCCGTCGAGTTGGCTGCCTTCTGGCAGATTCCGATTGTCGGACCACAAAAGCGTGATGCATTCTGGCTGGAGGCGCTGCCTACCCAGAGCCGGATGTTCGGACTTGATGAATGCGCGCCTTTTACCCCCGATCGCTGGCTGGAAGAGGGGGAGAGCGTACAGGTAGGGCTGACCACGCTGGAAGTCCTGCACTGTCCGGGCCATTCGCCTGGCCACGTGGTGTTCTTCGATCGTCCAGGAAGGTTACTGATTTCAGGTGACGTGATTTTTAATGGTGGTGTGGGACGCACAGACTTCCCGCAGGGCGATCATCAGCAGTTAATCGATGCTATCCGCACGAAACTGCTGCCGCTGGGCGATGATGTCACTTTTCTGCCCGGTCACGGCCCGATTTCTACGCTGGGGCATGAACGCATCAGCAATCCTTTCCTGCAATAAAAAATGGGCCAGCAGGCCCATTTTTCAATTCGGTCATCCTGCTTACAGCACGGCGACAATCGCTTCGCACAGCGCCGACATATTGTCTGGCGTCATGCCCGCCACATTCACCCGACCTGAGTTCACCGCGTAAACGCCAAACTCTTCACGCAGGCGAATGACCTGCTCTTTGGTTAAGCCACTGAACGAGAACATGCCGTTCTGCTTAATAATAAAGCTGAAGTCGCGCTGTGCGCCTTTTTCCGCCAGCGTGTTTACGAAGAGCTGGCGCATGCGCTGAATACGCTGGCGCATGTCCGACAGCTCCTGCTCCCAGATGGTACGCAGGGTATCGTTGCCCAGAATGGTGGCGACGATGGCGGCGCCATGTGCCGGCGGATTGGAGTAGTTCGCGCGAATGGTGTACTTCACCTGACTGAACGCGGTATCAGCCACGCTTGCTTCGGCGGCAACCAGCGTGATGGCACCAACACGCTCGTTATACAGGCCGAAATTCTTGGAGTAAGAGCTGGCGACGATCAGTTCCTGATGCGAGGCGGCAAAAATACGCAGGCCTTCTGCATCTTCCTCCAGACCACGGGCAAAACCCTGGTAAGCGAAGTCAAACAACGGCAGCCAGCCGTTGGCCTGTGACAGCTCCGCCAGCTGTTGCCACTGCTCAGCGGTCGGGTCGATACCGGTCGGGTTATGGCAGCAGCCGTGGAACAGCACCACATCGCCTGGCTGAACCTGTTTCAGTGACGCGACCATGCCATCGAAATCCAGCTTATGGTTTGCCGGGTCGTAGTAGTGGTATTCACAGACCTCAAGACCGGCAGCGTTAAACACGTTGTTGTGATTCGGCCAGCTTGGATTGCTGATCCAGACCCGCTTCACCGATGTTTGCGTGGCGAGGAAATCGGCTGCAACGCGTAGCGCGCCTGTACCACCCGGTGTCTGAGCTGTGCGAGCGCGGCCAGTGGTGATTAGCGGGCTCTGGTTGCCAAACAGCAGGGCCTGCGTGCAGCGGGCAAAATCAGCCAGGCCATCAATGCTGAGATAGTTTTTGGTGGTTTCATTTTCCAGCAGATATTGCTCAGCTTTTTTAACACTGGTCAGCACCGGGGTCTTGCCGGTTTCGTCTTTATAGACGCCGATACCCAGATTGATTTTTTCCGGGCGGTCGTCAGCACGAAACAGATCGGCCAGCCCAAGAATAGGATCGGCGGGTGCAGCAGAGATCGATTCAAACATGTGTCAGGTCCATTAGCGTGAACTTTAGCGAAAAGAGCTCTCAGGTTAGCGTCCGGCCAGTCAAATGCCAACCGTTTGCGAGACAAATTCATACATTTTGTAGTGTGGATTGCGTGACGGGGAAAGGTAGTGATTAAAGCGGGGTAACGGCGCGAGGGAAAACGCACCTGTCGGGAATAGCAGCCATAAAAAAACGGGGCCTTAGCCCCGTTTTTCAACATGTTTTAAGCAGTATTAGAACTGGTAAACCAGGCCAACTGCTACAGTGTCATCAGTGTTCAGATTCAGACGGTTATTGTCATCCAGCTGGTTGATCTGATAGTCCACATAGGTAGACATGTTTTTGTTGAAGTAGTAGGTCGCGCCGATATCAATATATTTGATCAGGTCAGCATCGCCCACACCTTCGATATCCTTGCCTTTAGACTGAACATAAGCAATGGATGGGCGCAGGCCGAAGTCGAACTGATACTGTGCTACCAGCTCAATGTTCTGTGCTTTGTTTGCAAAGCCAGTGGTAGAGAACGCGTTACCGTTAGCCAGAGTACCGGTAGCAGTAACTGGTGTTGAGTTGCGAGTTTCACCGTACATTGCAGCCAGGTAAACGTTGTTTGCATCGTACTTGATTGCCGTTGCCCAGTTTTCAGCACGTTTACCAGCACCCTGGCCGGTGACAGTGGTAGTTGCTGGACCGCCGCCATTAGCTTCGCTAGGTGTAACAGTTGTCTGTGCGCCTGCTGCCTGAGCATTAGTACGGTCGCTGCTGCTATAAGCACCTACGATACCCAGACCGATTGGTGAGGTATAAGAGGTTGAAACGCCCCAGCCGTCGCCGTTAGCACGACGGATTTCATCACGGTCGTTTTTGCCCTGATACTGAGCAGCAAAGTCCCAGCCATCAACCAGGCCGAAGAAGTTAGTATTGCGATAAGTCAGCAGGCCGGTGCTACGACCATTCATGAAGTTATCTGAGTATCCTGAGTCGCCACCGAACTCTGGCAGCATATCGGTCCAGCCGATTGCATCATAAACCACACCGTAGTTACGGCCGTAGTCGATTGAGCCAGCATCACCGAATTTCAGACCGGCGAAGCCCAGACGGGTTTTGTTGCCGTCTTGTGCGTCAGAACCTTCAGAGTTGTTCGCCTGAACGTTGTATTCCCACTGGCCGTAACCGGTCAGCTGGTCGTTAATCTGAGTTTCACCCTTGAAGCCGAAGCGAACGTAAGTATTGTCGCCATCGTTGCCGTCGTTATCAGAGAAGTAATGCAGGCCAACAGCTTTACCGTACAGGTCCAGTTTGTTGCCGTCTTTGTTATAGATTTCTGCAGCGTTTGCTGCGCCGGCGGCTAACAGAGCAGGGATAACCACTGCAAGAATATTGCGCTTCATCATTATTCATTACCCTCATTGGAGTTATTTGTACACCTGCCACTGCCGTCAAGAAACCTTTACGGGAACCCTGAACGAAGTTTGGTGTCTTCCTGTGTCTGCACGCATCTTTCCATCCCACCCGCCGTAATTCTAGCGCTTAAATGCTACTAAACTCGTAATCTTGTTTCAGTAAGAAAATATGTATTACAAAATGTAAAAAACACGGAACTTTGTGAGAGAACTCAAAATTTACAAAAATAAAAAAAGGCCGGCAGTGCCGACCTCGTTATATATATGAATTTCTTATATTTAATGCCGAATATCAGAAACTCGCGTTGCGTGGGGTGCGCGGGAAGGGGATTACGTCCCTGACATTTTGTACGCCGGTGACATAGGCGATTAAACGTTCAAAGCCTAATCCAAAGCCAGAATGTGGCACGGTACCGTAGCGACGCAGGTCACGATACCACCAGTAATCTTCTTTATTCAGACCCATCTCTTCCAGACGCGCATCCAGGACATCCAGACGTTCTTCACGCTGTGAACCGCCAATGATCTCACCAATGCCTGGCGCCAGAACATCCATCGCCGCCACGGTTTTGCCATCGTCATTCAGGCGCATATAGAACGCCTTAATGTCTTTCGGATAGTTTTTCACCACCACAGGCGCTTTAAAGTGTTTCTCGGCCAGGTAACGCTCATGCTCAGAGGAGAGGTCAATACCCCAGGAAACCGGGTTTTCGAAGGTCTGACCGCAGTTCATCAGGATCTCAACAGCATCGGTATAATCCACCTGCGCGAAATCGGTGGTGATGAAACGCTGCAGGCGCTCAACCGCCTCTTTATCTACCCGCTCAGCAAAGAAGGCCATGTCATCGGCACGCTCTTCCAGCACCGCGTTGAAGACATACTTCAGCATTGATTCGGCCAGTGCAGCGGCATCATCCAGTGAGGCAAAGGCGATTTCCGGCTCCAGCATCCAGAATTCCGCCAGATGGCGGCTGGTGTTGGAGTTCTCTGCGCGGAACGTCGGACCGAAGGTGTAGATCTTCGACAGGGCGCTGGCATAGGTTTCGCCATTCAGCTGACCTGAAACGGTCAGGAACGCCTCTTTACCAAAGAAATCTTCGCTGAAGTCAACTTTGCCCTGATCGTTACGCGGCAGGTTTTCCATATCCAGCGTAGAGACACGGAACATTTCGCCGGCACCTTCGGTATCGGAGGCGGTAATCAGCGGCGTCGAGACCCAGAAATAGCCATTTTCATGGAAGAAGCGATGCAGCGCCTGCGCCAGGGTGTGGCGAACACGGGCGACCGCGCCAATCAGGTTGGTGCGCGGACGCAGGTGAGCCACTTCGCGCAGATACTCGATACTGTGGCGTTTCGCCGCCATCGGGTAGCTGTCGGGATCTTCCACCCAGCCCACGACTTCCAGGCTGGTCGCCTGAATCTCAAACGCCTGGCCCTGACCCGGCGAGGCCACCACTTTACCGGTGACGATAACGGAACAGCCCGTGGTCAGACGCAGCACTTCATCCTGATAATTATTCAGAGAATTATTGACGACAGCCTGAACGGGATTAAAGCAGGAGCCGTCATAGACAGC
The DNA here is from genome assembly GCF_001264395.1 of Pantoea sp. CFSAN033090. Taxonomy (NCBI): domain Bacteria; kingdom Pseudomonadati; phylum Pseudomonadota; class Gammaproteobacteria; order Enterobacterales; family Erwiniaceae; genus Pantoea; species Pantoea sp. CFSAN033090. The sequence continues at coordinate 249,886 of NZ_LGYX01000004.1, forward strand.
GATGAAGGAAAGACCGGCTTTGGAATCTCTTCGGGTACGCACCCAACCACGTACGGTGACTTCACTGTCAACCGCGACGCGACCGTGCAGTACGTCCGCTACAGGCACTACGCTCATAAATATCTCTCTATATAGAAGAAGTGAGTAAAAAAGTTGCCCCATCCGGGGTTTTGCTATGTTACTTGCGAGTCTTCAGGAAACAAGCAAAATTCAGGGGGAAAGCAGATTTATTACAGCAGAGGCGGGGCGTATCAACGCCCCGATAAGAAGAGGATTAACTCGCTTTTTTCACCAGCGGCAGATCAAAAGCTTTACGCAGGGCCCTGACAAAGGCTTTATCCTGGCAGATGGTTTTGCCCGGGCTGTCTGAGAGTTTCGCCACCGGCTTGCCATTGCACTGCACCAGTTTGATAACGATATTCAGTGGCGTCACGCCCGGAATATCGCAGGTGAGGCGGGTTCCGATGCCGAACACCACGTTCGTCCGCTGACCAAAGTGGCGGTAAAGCGCCAGCGCTTTGTCGAGATTTAAGTTGTCAGAAAAGACCAGGTGTTTGCTTTGCGGATCGATACCCAGCTTCTGGTAGTGGGCGAGGGCTTTCTCGCCCCATTCGACCGGATCGCCGGAGTCGTGGCGCAGTCCCTGATAGCGGCGGGCAAACACCGGGCCGAAATCGCGCAGGAATGCGTCCATGGCGATGCAATCGGTCAGGGCGATGCCCAGCTTATCGTCATACTCATCCAGCCACGCCTGTAGCGCAGCGCGCTGGCTGTTGGCCAGTACCGGACTGATCTGCTGGAAGGCCTGGAACCACTCATGCGCCTGTGTTCCCACTGGCGTCAGTGACAGACGGCGCGCCAGATCATAGTTACTGGTGCCAATCAGCCACGGAAATTCCTGTTTCAGCGTTGAGACGATCGACTGCTGCACATCCTGCGAATAGCGACGACGGGTGCCAAAATCCATCAGGCGGAAGCGTGACATATCAAGGTCAGCCACCTGGGCCTTAAAGTCGCCGAGTTTTTGATGTAAGTGGTCAAGTGCCTGCTGAGTAGTGACCTGCGGCGTGCGATGACGATGCACAATCTCACTGATCAGCGCCAGCAGCGGCACCTCCCACATGATCACTTCGCGCCACGGCCCCTGAATACGGAGTTCCAGCTTGCCATGGTGATTGCGCACCTCAACCTGATCCGGGTTATAGCGGAACTGGCGTAACCAGCTGAGGTAATCCTGCCGGAAGAAGGGAAGGTGAGACAACCAGGTCGCTTCATCATCAGTCAGCGCCAGGTGTTGCATTGCGGTTATCGCGTCACGAATTTCGTCAGCGTAGAGACCCAGCAGTTCGTCGCCGCGGCAGCGAAACTCCGCCGCCACCGTTATGTCATGATAGCGGTGGAAAACGGCCTGCTGCATATGGAGCTTATAGGCGTCCGTATCCAGCAGCGAGGTCAGTATCGGGGAAGCATGTCCTGTCATGGCGCGTTTCAGCATCCTGTTCGGTGGCGCAGAGCCCGGTGTTGTACACAGTCATAAAGACGCAAAAGTATAATTCACTATCTGAAGCCGATCACAGCATATTTCAGACGGGCGGGTCGAGGCCAATCTGTGCCATTGTTAACAAAGTGTAGCCATTTCACCCTTTAGGTGCATTGTGCGTGGCAAGCTTGTAGTAACAAGCTTAGACTTTGCCGGTAAACTTATAACAACGCGAGACGCAATATGACGCAACAGCCCCAAATCAAGTATCGCCACGACTATCGTGCGCCTGAGTACACCATCACCGATATCGATTTAACTTTTGAACTGAATGCGTCCACCACCCGCGTAACGGCCATCAGCAAGGTTAAACGACTGGGCGACAGCCAGGCTGAGCTGCGACTGGACGGCGAAGCGTTAACGCTGATAGCGCTAGAGGTCGACGGGCAAGCCTGGACGGCCTTCCGTGAAGAAGAGGGCGCACTGGTCATCAGCCAGCTGCCGGAAAGCTTCACCCTGAAAATTATTAACGATATTCATCCGGACCAGAACACCGCGCTGGAAGGGCTGTACAAATCGGGCGAGGCGCTCTGCACCCAATGTGAGGCTGAAGGCTTCCGTCATATTACCTGGTATCTCGATCGCCCCGATGTGCTGGCGCGCTTTACCACCACCATTTATGCCGACGGTGAGCGCTATCCATTCCTGCTCTCCAACGGTAACCGGATTGACAGCGGCCGGGATGAGCAGGGTCGCAGCTGGGTGAAGTGGCAGGATCCGTTCCCGAAACCCTGCTACCTGTTTGCGCTGGTGGCGGGCGATTTCGACGTGCTGCGCGACAGCTTCACCACCCGTTCAGGACGTGATGTGGCGCTGGAAATCTTCGTCGATCGCGGTAACCTCGACCGTGCCGACTGGGCGATGACCTCGCTGAAAAACAGCATGAAGTGGGATGAAGAGCGTTTCGGTCTGGAGTATGACCTCGACATCTTTATGATCGTGGCGGTGGACTTCTTCAACATGGGCGCCATGGAGAACAAAGGCCTTAACGTCTTCAATGCCAAATATGTGCTGGCTAAAGCGGAAACGGCGACGGACAAAGATTACCTGGGCATTGAAGCGGTTATCGGTCACGAATATTTCCATAACTGGACCGGTAACCGCGTGACCTGCCGCGACTGGTTCCAGCTCAGCCTGAAAGAGGGACTGACAGTGTTCCGCGATCAGGAGTTCAGCTCTGATTTGGGTTCACGCGCGGTGAACCGCATTGATAACGTGCGTATCGTACGCGGTGCGCAGTTCGCCGAAGATGCCAGCCCGATGGCACACCCGATCCGTCCGGATCAGGTCATTGAGATGAACAACTTCTACACTCTGACGGTGTATGAAAAAGGGTCAGAAGTGATCCGTATGATGCACACCCTGCTGGGTGAAGAGAACTTCCAGAAGGGCATGAAGCTCTATTTTGATCGCCACGACGGCAGCGCCGCCACCTGTGATGATTTTGTTCAGGCGATGGAAGATGCCTCGAATGTTGACCTGTCGCAGTTCCGCCGCTGGTACAGCCAGTCCGGTACGCCAGTGCTGACGGTGCGCGACGATTACAACCCGGAGCTGGAGCAGTATACGCTGCACGTCACGCAGCACACGCCTGCGACTGCCGATCAGAAAGAGAAGCTGCCGCTGCATATCCCGCTGGATATTGAACTCTATGATGGCGAAGGCAAGGTGATCCCGCTGCAGAATAATGGTCATCCGGTGCATCATGTGCTGAATGTTACCGAGGAGTTCCAGACCTTTATTTTCGATAATGTCTACTTCCAGCCAGTGCCGTCGCTGCTGCGCGAATTCTCTGCCCCGGTGAAGCTTGATTACAAATGGAGTGATGCTCAGCTCACCTTCCTGATGCGTCATGCACGCAACGACTTCTCCCGCTGGGATGCGGCTCAGAGCCTGCTGGCGACCTATATCCGTCTGAATGTCGCCCGCTATCAGCAGGGCCAGCATCTGTCACTGCCGCTGCATGTCGCCGACGCCTTCCGCGCGGTGCTGCTGGATACCGACTGCGACCCGGCACTGACCGCGCTGATTCTGACGCTGCCGTCGGAAAATGAGATTGCCGAGCTGTTTGATACTATCGATCCGCAGGCGATTGCGCTGGTGCGTGACGCACTGCAACGCACGCTGGCACGCGAACTGGCCGATGAGTTTTTTGCGATCTACAACGCCAATCAGCAGCCTGAATACCGCGTGGAGCATGACGCGATAGGTCAGCGCAGCCTGAAAAATATCTGCCTGACCTATCTCGCCTTCAGCGATGCGCAGCTGGCGGATAAACTGGTGCAGACGCAGTATCATCAGGCGACCAACATGACCGATGCGCTGGCGGCGCTTTCTGCTGCTGTTGCGGCACAGTTACCGTGCCGTGATGCGCTGCTGGCAGCTTACGATGAGCGCTGGCATCAGGATGGTCTGGTGATGGACAAATGGTTTGTGCTGCAGGCGACCAGTCCGGCCGCTAACGTGATGCGCAATGTGCGTCAGCTTCTGAATCATCGCTCCTTCACCATGAGTAATCCGAACCGTGTTCGCTCGCTGGTGGGTGCCTTTGCCTCGGCTAACCCGGCCGCCTTCCATGCTAAAGATGGCAGCGGGTACAAGTTCCTGGTGGAGATGCTTACCGACCTTAACACCCGCAATCCGCAGGTTGCGGCGCGGATGGTGGAGCCGCTGATTCGCCTGAAACGTTATGACGAAGGCCGTCAGGCGATGATGCGCCAGGCGCTGGAGCAGCTGCTGGAGCTGGATAAACTCTCTGGCGACCTCTACGAGAAAATTACCCGGGCACTGAACGCCTGATAATTAAAAAGGGGAGTGTCTGAGACACTCCCCTTTTTTCAGCGCTGCTGCGCGTAACGAACCGGCTGCGGTCGTTCCGTACGCTGCATGACCCGATCCAGTACCTCCGCTTCCAGCTCGGCCAGCCGCGCCGATCCGCGACGGCGGGGACGGGGCAGATCCACCAGCAGATCCAGCCCGATCTGACCCTCTTCGATCAACAGCACGCGATCTGCCATCACCACCGCTTCACTGACATCATGCGTGACCAGCAGCACGGTAAAGTGATGCTGCTGCCACAGTGACTCAATCAATCCCTGCATCTCAATGCGGGTCAGGGCATCCAGCGCCCCCAGCGGTTCATCCAGCAGCAGTAAACCGGGCCGGTGGATCAGCGCTCTGGCCAGTGCGACGCGCTGTTTCTGGCCGCCGGAGAGGGCGGCTGGCCACTCATCAGCCCGATCGGCGAGGCCTACCGCCGCCAGTGCATCCAGCGCCGCGCTGCGCCATTCGCGTCCGCGCAGACCCAGCCCGACGTTATCGATCACTTTTTTCCACGGCAGCAGTCGCGCATCCTGAAACATCAGGCGGGTATCTTCACGAGCCGACTGCAGCGGCGCATTGCCTGCCAGCAGTTCACCGCTGGAGCTCTGTTCGAGACCGGCCAGCAGGCGCAGCAGCGTGCTTTTGCCACAGCCGCTGCGACCCACCACCGCCACAAACTGACCTGAGGGAATATGCAGGTCAATCTTATTCAGAATGGTGCGGCTGCCATACTGTTTACTGACGCCGTTAACGCCAACCGGGGTGCCGGTGTTCAGGCGCGCCGGTGAGAGAGTCTGGCTCATGCGTTCTCCTCCTTCAGTTGATAAGCGGGATGCCAGCGCAGCCAGACACGTTCAAGCAACAACGCGGCGACATCCGCCAGTTTGCCGAGCAGGGCGTAAAGAATAATGGCGACCACCACCACATCGGTCTGCAGGAATTCACGCGCGTTCATGGCCAGATAGCCGATACCCGCGTTGGCAGAGATGGTCTCTGCGACAATCAGCGTCAGCCACATCAGGCCCAGCGCGAAACGCACGCCGACCATAATATTGGGCAGCGCGCCGGGCAGGATCACCTGAATAAACAGGCTCCAGCCGGAAAGGCCATAGCTGCGCGCCATCTCAACGAGCCCGCGATCGATGTTGCGGATGCCGTGATAAGTATTCAGGTAGATCGGGAACAGCGTACCCAGCGCCACCAGAAAGATCTTGGCGGACTCATCAATACCGAACCAGAGGATTACCAGCGGGATCAGCGCCAGATGCGGCACATTGCGCAGCATCTGTACCGAGGTATCCAGCAGTCGTTCACCGGTTCTGGAGGTGCCGGTAATCAGCCCGAGCAGCAGGCCGATAGAACCGCCGATACTGAAGCCGATCAACGCCCGCCAGCTACTGATCGCCAGATGCTGCCAGAGTTCACCACTGGCGGTCAGCTGCCAGAAGGTGGTCACAATTTTCTCCGGTGCGGGCAGAATACGGGTCGACAACCAGCCGGTTTGCGAGGCAATCTGCCACACCACGACCAGCAGCGTCGGCAGCAGCCAGGGCACCAGCGTATCAGCAAGGCGTTTTCGGGTTCTGGTCATCATGCTCTCCTCAGCCCCGGGCGACTTTTTTCTCAGGGGTAAAATCGTTGGCTACCGCTTCACCGTGTGCCTGAACCACGCGCGGCTGGGGCACCAGTGGAATCTGCAGATCAAGATGCGGGAACAGCAGTTCGCCGACGCGATAAGCCTCTTCCAGGTGCGGATAACCCGACAGGATAAAGGTCTCAATGCCCAGCGCTTCATACTCTTTGATGCGAGCGGCCACGGTCGGGCCATCGCCGACCAGCGCGGTCCCGGCTCCGCTGCGCACCAGGCCGACGCCTGCCCACAGGTTAGGGCTGATTTCGAGCTTGTCGCGGCGACCGCCATGCAGTGCGGCCATCCGGCGCTGCCCCACAGAATCTGCCCGCTGGAACGCCGCCTGCGCTTTCGCGATGGTGGCGTCATCCACATTGGCAATCAGTTTGTCTGCGGCCTGCCAGGCCTCTTCATTGGTTTCACGCACGATCACATGCAGACGGATGCCGAACCGGACGGTGCGTCCCTGGGCAGCCGCTTTCGCACGCACCTGATCAATCTTCTCTTTAACCTGCGCAGGGGGTTCGCCCCAGGTGAGGTAGACATCGACCTGTTCGGCCGCCAGTTCCTGGGCGGGTTCAGAAGAGCCACCAAACCACAGCGGGGGACGAGGCTGCTGCACCGGTTTAAACATCAGACGCGCACCGCGTACCTTCACGTGCTTGCCTTCATAATCGACGGTTTCGCCTTCCAGCACCCGACGCCAGACGCGGGTAAACTCGGCGGATTCCGCGTAACGCTCGCGGTGATCCAGGAACACACCGTCGCCCGCCAGCTCTTCCGGATCGCCGCCGGTCACCAGATTAAACAGCGCACGTCCGTTAGAAAGACGGTCCAGCGTAGCGGCCTGACGCGCTGCCTGGGTTGGTGAAATCACCCCAGGACGCAACGCCACCAGGAATCGCAGGCGCTGCGTCACCGGAATCAGCGAGGCGGCAACCAGCCAGGCATCTTCACAGGAGCGGCCGGTCGGGATCAGTACGCCACCAAAACCGAGGCGGTCAGCGGCCTGCGCCACCTGTTGCAGATAGGCGTGATCAACCGGTCGCGCCCCTTCGGCGGTACCAAGATAGTGGCCGTCGCCATGCGTCGGCAGGAACCAGAAAATGGATACGCTCATTGTTGCTCCTTATTGCGTCACGGTATGCGGATGCCAGATGCGATCCTGAATCGTCACTTTTACTGGCAAGAGATGATTGGCATAGAACAGGTCAGCGGTGCGCTGCTGAGCTGCGGCAGTTTCGGCACTGACCGGCGAAATGCGGGTGGGTGGCCGATGGCTGAGGTAGCTGGCGATAACCGGTTCGGGCAAGCCCATCGCCTGCGCCAGTAACGTGGTGCTCTGCTGACGCTGGCTGATTGTCAGCGCGTCAGCAGTGCTGAAGGTGTCGAGCACCTGCTGAATAAACGCGCCATGGGCTTCGGCGTAGCTGCGGGTCGCTAAATAGAAGGAGCCGGTCAGATTAAGGGAGCTGCCATCAATCAGCAGGCGCGAATTTCCCTGCAGCAGCACCGATGAATAGTAGGGGTCCCAGATTGCCCAGGCATCAACGTCACCCTGCTGGAAGGCGGCGCGCGCATCGGCGGGAGTGAGATAAACCGGCGTGATGTCTTTAAAGGTCAGACCCGCCTGCTGTAAGGCGCGCAGCAGTAAGTTGTGAGAGCTGGAGCCTTTCTGGAAAGCCACTTTCTTGCCTTTCAGATCCGCAACCTGTTTCAGCGGGCTGCTTTTTGGCACCAGAATCACTTCCGCTTTGGGTTTTGGCGGCTCCGCGCCAACATAGAGCAGATCCGCGCCCGCGGCCTGGGCAAACAGCGGGGGAAGATCACCGGTACTGCCCAGGTCGATACTGTTGATATTCAGCGCTTCCAGCATTTGCGGACCTGCAGGGAACTCGATCCACTTAATCCGGGTATGGGGAAAACGCTTCTCCAGTAACTGATGTGACTTCGCCAGCACCATGCTGACCGAACCTTTCTGATAGCCGATGCGAATCTCAGACGGATCGGATTCGGCGGCCTGTACCTGGAGGCCGGCCAGCAGAAGTCCGGCCACCAGCCACTTTCCTAATCTCAGCTTCATCGATCGCTTCCTTATACCGCTTGCGCAACGGGGTGGTGGTGACGGGTCAGTGCCAGCCAGAAGGCGGAGACGGCCTCATCCAGGCGCTGTGACAGTGAATCCTGCAGTTCGGGCTGACGGTCGTAATGACTGATCTGATGATCCTCGGCATAAACACCATGCAGGATCTCCTGCGCCTTTAAGGCGCTGAGCACCGGCTTCAGGGCGTAGTCCAGCGCCAGCATATGACCGGCACTGCCGCCGCTGGCCAGCGGTAAAACGACTTTGTGTTCCAGTGCGCGTTCAGGCAGCAGATCGAGCAGCGTCTTCAGCGCACCCGAAAACGACGCTTTATAGATAGGTGTCGCAATAATCAGTCCATCAGCCGAAGCCAGATCGTCACGCAGGGCGAGAAGCGCAGGTGCATCAAAACGCGCATTGATTAAATCGTCAGGCTGAAAGTTGTGAATATTCCACGGAATGACTTCAATACCACGCGCCTCCAGCTTGTGCTGACACAGCGTCAGCAGTGAGGTTGAGCGGGAGGGGAATCGTGGGCTGCCTGCCAGCGTAATAACTCGCATCATCACTCCTTATAACTAAAAGTTATTGATTATCAAATGTTGAGAACTTATGCCTTCATACTGTCAGAGCAGGGGAGTGGGCTTAAATGATTTATCCGGCAAAGTAAGGGTGAAATCTGCAAATAGAAGGCGTTGCGACAGATGTCAGCATCGCCGCTTCCGATAATTCTTAAATTAAGCGCTGGCAGCGGAACAATTCATTAAGGGGCATGATACGAGATCGTCAAAATGTGTCGGTTGAGCAGAAAAAATATCTTTCGTCTGATTGCTTAATCATTTTTTCTGAGAGTGGCGCGGCCATAAAGCGCAACGGCTGACAAAATAGCGCTGCGAAGCAGCACAGAATCAGCTTATCTGCGGCAGCCTCTGCCAAAGATTAAGATTTATTGCAGAAAGCAAACTGTAATAATAATGAAGGAATGCTGAACTTATTCATCGTTTCAGATGTTCGCTTACAGATTTCTGAATCTGGTTACGTCTGCTTTGCAGGGCTAATTTAAATCGATCCTCAACGGTTTTAACATTACTGCGGGCTATAGATGCACTTTCGTTAAGAGTGATGCTCACATGAAACATTAAGATGATTTTTACGGCTGGTCTTTTTTCGCATTACAGGTTTAAGATAATCGGGCTCAATGAAAGCAATCATAATAATCGCGCCTTACTCTTTTCGACGTTTCGCCTCTGGTCAGAACCTGCATCAGGCAGGTGAATCGTATTGTCATTTTCTAACAGCAGAGAATTGCATATGTCTGACATCCTGTTATCCGTTATTATTCCAACCTACAATGTTGAGAAATATATTGTAGAGTGCGTCGATTCGTTATTACGCCAGGTTAAAGCGCCCAATGAAATAATCATTGTGAATGATGGATCTACTGATGGAACATTAGCCTTAATTGAACAGAATTATGCGCACCTTTCTCAGGTGAAAGTGATCACCATTGAAAATGGCGGCCTCGGCAATGCACGGGACACCGGCATTGCACTGGCAAAGGGTCAGTTTCTCTTTTTCTGTGACCCGGATGATGTCGTGGTTGATGGCCTCGTCACTGAGCTGGCAATGGTGGCGGAGAAGCATCCTGAAACGGATCTTTTCTGTTTTAACTCCTGCGTCTATGAAGATGGCCACATTGATATCACCTCGCCAAAAGTGAAGCATGACCAGTTTGGCCAGCAGAAACCACAGGAGGTCTTTCTGCGCCTGCTGCGTAATGGCAGATATACCTCTGCCGTCTGGAATTACGCCTTAAGAAAAAGCGTCATTGAACAGCATAAGTTGCGCTTTGTACGTCGGGTTCATGAAGACCACAACTTTACCCTCTCCGTGTTTATGAAATGCCAGCACGCATGGGTCAGCCGTCAGGTCTATTATAAGCAGCGCATCCGCAGTGGTTCACTGACCAACAGTACCAAAGGCAATGAGTTTTTCTATCAGCGCTATGACGCTTTTATGCATGCTTATAATACGTTAACCAGTTCGCTCCCTAAATCAGCCTGGCGTAGTTCGCTGGAAAAGTCTTATTTACTTCATTCGTTCCGTCTGATGATCTATTTGTCTCTCTATAATAAAACGCCGGTGCCGGAATATGTCTGTAATGCCATTCGCTTTATGGGTCGTAATGTAAAATCAGAAAATCTTAAAGAGTGGTTGTTGTTTAATCGCCCTGAGCTCTTTATTGCGCTGCAGCACTACAAGGTTAAAAAAGAGCTCAAGCGCGCAGCCTGATTCTGAAAAATTTGAAGCGATATTGTTTATGCCTTAGCGAAATGAGAAGGTGAGACATGCAATGTGTATAAGGTTGTTGCGACATGGCAAAAGTACTCGATAAAAGTCTGGTTATTAATATTTTCTCGCTGCTGGCTTACCGTGGCGCGTCGTTTCTGTTTCCGCTGGCCACGCTGCCCTATCTTGCCCGCGTTCTGGGCGTAGAGCAGATGGGTACGCTGGCGCTGGCGATTGCCTGCGTCCTCTATTGCAGCACTATCTCCGACTGGGGATTCAATGTCTTTACAACCAAAGATATTGCTCACCATCGTGATGACAAAGAACGCGTCAGCCAGCTCTTCTGGTCAACATTCAACGCCAAGCTGATGCTGCTGGTGGTCACCAGCGGCACGCTGCTGACTGCGACCTGGTTCAATCCCTCCTGGCACCCTCTGTTCTTCATCATTCTGGCGAACTGCACCACGCTGGTCGGCTCGCTGTTTTCATTCGGCTGGCTGATGCAGGGCTTTGAGAAGCTGGGTAAGACGGCGATGATCGCCACCTTCGGTAACTTCTGTGCGATTCCGCTGACCTTTTTACTGGTGAAATCTCCGCAGGATACCTGGCTGGCTGCCCTGATCCCTGGCGCGGTCTCCATTATCAGCGCGGCGATTACGCTGAAGTTTGTGCTGGAGATGAAAGTCATAGGCCGCTATCGCTTTGAACCGCGCGAAATCAAACAGCGCATCACCGACAGCATGGATGTGTTTATCGCCATCGCCGGTGCTAACCTTTTCAACAGCGTCAACGTGGTGATTCTCGCCACCTTTGCTTCTACTTACATGGTCGGGATCTACAACGGCGCCGATCGCCTGCGTAAAGCGGCCAACTCGGTACCGGAGCAGATCGGCAGCGCCTTCTTCCCGCGCGTCAGCCACCTGTTCGGCCGGGATAAACGGGCCGCGATTGCCGCGACACGCAAAAGCCTGCTGCTGTCGTTTTCCCTGAGTCTGTCGATTGTAATCTTCACCTGGTTCTTTGCTGACCTGGTGGTCTCAATATTGCTGGGTAAAGACTTTATCCAGTCAGCGGATGTGCTGCGCGTCTTTGTGCTCTGCTTCCTGTTTGGCAACATTGCCTACCCGGCTGGATTACAGATTCTGATCCCACATGGTCTGGCCCGCCAGCGTATGTGGGTGATGATGGCCGCTGGTGTGGTTAACGTGCCGCTCTGCTGTTTCCTGGCGTGGAAGTTTGGCGCAATCGGTGCCGCATGGTCGATGGTCGGGGCTGAAGCGTTCGTCTGTCTCGGTATTTTTGGCATCATGCAACGTCACGGCATCCTGCGGGAATATCTGTTTCCCTCTGAGGTGAAAAATCACCCCGTAAACGATTCCGCCGCGTAAGATCAAAGCATTTTCAGATAGTTTTATGCATCCCCGCTGTTCGATTTACTTTTGCGCCAGAGCACTTTACCATTCTGGCGCACAATTTCCCGTGCACCGACTTTCACGATCGCTTCCGTCCTTCAGGAGAGTGCATGTTTTATCCTATCGTCCGACCGGCGCTGTTTAAACTTGATCCCGAACGCGCACACGAACTCACTTTTCAGCAACTGCGTTTTATGAACGGCACCCCACTGGAGATGTTTTATCGCCAGAATCTGCCGTCGCGTCCGGTCACCTGTATGGGACTGACCTTTAAGAATGCCCTGGGCCTGGCGGCGGGTCTGGATAAGAACGCAGAGTGTATTGATGCGTTTGCGGCGATGGGCTTTGGCTTTGTTGAAGTCGGCACCGTCACGCCGCGCGCCCAGGCGGGGAACGATAAGCCACGCATGTTTCGTCTGGTGGAAGCGGGCGGAATTATCAATCGGATGGGGTTTAATAATCTGGGTGTTGATCACCTGGTTGAAAACGTGAAGAAAGCGCGCTTTAACGGCGTGCTGGGGATCAATATCGGTAAAAATAAAGATACGCCGGTCGAGCAGGGAAAAGATGATTATCTCATCTGCATGGAAAAGGTTTATGCCCACGCCGGTTATATCGCCATCAATATTTCCTCACCTAACACCCCAGGTTTACGTTCGCTGCAATATGGCGAGGCGCTGGATGATCTGCTTTCTTCCATCAAACAGAAACAAAAAGAGCTGGAACAGCGTCATCTGAAATATGTTCCGCTGGCCGTAAAAATTGCGCCCGATCTCTCTGAAGAAGAGTTAATTCAGGTCGCGGACAGTTTAATTCGTCATCAGATTGATGGCGTGATTGCCAGCAATACCACGCTCGATCGTTCACTGGTGAGCGGTCTTAAGCATGCTGAGGAAGCGGGTGGGTTAAGTGGACGGCCAGTGCAGTCGCGCAGCACGGCGGTGATACAGCGCCTCTCTCAGGAACTGCAGGGACGGTTGCCGATTATTGGCGTAGGCGGGATCGATTCTCTGACGGCAGCGCGTGAAAAAATCGCCGCCGGGGCAACACTGGTTCAGATTTATTCAGGCTTTATTTATCAGGGGCCAGGCTTAATTAAAGATATCGTCACCCATCTCTAAGACAATTCTCACAATCATTGGCCGGGGGGTTTATTTATCCCCTCGGCTCGTTTATATTTTGTCCTGTTGCACGCTTTTTCAGCTTTTCCTTATGTTTCTTTTTTCGCTGAATTCTGCGTGATTTTTGGCGCAGCGGTAAATACAGGGCACACGATGAAAATTAAACCCGATGATAACTGGCGTTGGTATTTTGACAGCAGCCACGACCGAATGATGCTCGACCTGGCAGACGGTATGCTTTTCCGTTCCCGTTATTCCCGCAAGATGCTCACGCCGGATGCCTTCACTGAATCGGGTTTTTGTGTCGATGACGCCGCCCTTTATTACACCTTTGAAGAGACCTGCCGTCAGTGCAAACTCAGTGGCAGCCATCGCGCCGAACTGGTGTTAAATGCGCTGGTCGCTGCACGCTTCCTCAAGCCACTGATGCCGAAAAGCTGGCATTTCGCCTCTTATGCCCCGGCAATGCAGCCCCGTCCCGGTGAAATGGTACAGGTTACGCTGGCAGACGAGGGAACGCAGGCACGACTGCTGGTGGTTGAGAGTGGCGATAACGCGGCACTCTGCCTGCTGGCGCAGCCGGGATTGACGCTGGCCGGAAAAAACATGGTGCTTGGCGATGCCATCAAGGTGATGAACGATCGCCTGCAGCCCCTGTATCAGGATGTCGCGCCGCGCTACGCCCGCGCAGTCTGACTACCTTAGTTCTACATCGCCAGCCGGAATACAGCTGCAGCTCAACAGCGTGCCGTCCTGACGCAGGGCGCTCTGTTTCAGCGCCTTAACCTCACCCGCGACCAGACTCAGCTTGCAACTGCCGCACAGTCCCGCCCGACAGGAGTAGGGGATCCGGAAGCCCTGCATCTCCAGCTGATCCAGTAATACCTGCTGATTATCCCCGGTGAACGTCTGACCCTGAAACGTGATAGTCACGGCATCTGGCGCCTGCTGCTTTGGTTTCAGTGTTTCGACCACTTCACCGGCACCATAGCTGCGCGGAGCATGACGTTTCAGAACAATCATCTCATCACCAGCGCGCACCACCCCACTGTTGCGCGCCACCAGGTTCAGACCGAAATCGATATCCCCGCTGCCATCCAGGGCGGTGCGGAACGTCTGCAGCGTGGTCAGCGGATGACCGGCAGGATGCTTAACGCCGGTCTCGGTGCTAACAGTGGTGAGCACGCAGCGACTGCATGGCTTAGGCACCTCGAATATCACGTCGCCAATCTGAATCTCCGCCCAGCTGTCTTCATCCCATGCGGCAGCGCCGCTGACGACCAGATTCGGACGAAACTGTTCGGCACGGACGCTGGCCGGGCAGCGCTGTTGCAGATCATGCAGCGACGCGTTGTTGATCAGCAAAAACGGAAAGCCGTCGGCAAAGCTCAGCGGAATATGATTAAACGCTTTAACCCGGCGGCTGGGTTGCGGCCCGACCCAGCGCAACTGAACCTCACGCGGAAAGAACTGGCTCAGCCATTGGTTAATCGCACGCGGCGCTATGCGCGCGGTGAAATGATTTCCCCAGACTTCGGTGGGGTGATCCTGCTCATCGAAATCGCTGAAGCGGATCAGGGAGTGACTGCCATCCGGGGCCGTCAGCAGCAGGCCATCCGGTAAAATCGCGGGCGTGAAGCGCACCATCTCCGGGTGCTGACGCGCGGTAATAAAGGTGCCATCAGGTTCGGTCACCATAAACAGACGATCAAATGCCAGTCCGCTGTCAGTGACCAGCGCGTGTGACAGCGCTAATCCCCGCATCGACTTCACAGGATGAATAAATAAGCGGGAAAGCGTGATCATGGTGTTCTCCTTGAACCCGACGCGCAGCACAAAAGAAGCTAACTTTATGACATAGGTCTCCGATTCGCTATAATGCGCGACAATTTTCTCAAGAGTTAAAAAGTGACGATATGAATTCTCTGTTTGCCAGCACGGCGCGTGGGCTCGAAGAGCTGTTAAAAAGTGAGCTGGACGCGCTGGGCGCGCAGGATTTGCAAGTAGTGCAGGGAGGCGTTCACTACGAAGCCGACGATCGCACCATGTACCAAAGCCTGATGTGGAGTCGTTTAGCATCACGCATCCTGTTGCCGCTGGGAGAGTTTGGCGTCTACAGCGATTTGGATCTCTATCTGGGTGTGCAGAGCGTGGACTGGCCGACGATGTTCGGCAGCGACAAAACCTTTGTTGTGCATTTCAGCGGCACAAACGATTCGATTCGTAACAGCCAGTTTGGTGCGCTGAAAGTTAAAGATGCCATCGTGGACAGCTTTACCCGTCAGAACCTCGAACGACCTAACGTCGATCGTGAGCAGGCAGATATCCGTGTCAACGTCTGGCTGAATGACGATCGCGCCAGCATTGCACTGGATCTTAGCGGCAGCTCGCTGCATCAGCGTGGTTATCGCCAGCAGACCGGTCAGGCGCCGTTAAAAGAGACCCTGGCGGCGGCCATCGTGCTGCGTTCTGGCTGGGAGCCGACGACACCGCTGATCGATCCGATGTGTGGTTCCGGTACGCTGCTGATTGAAGCCGCACTGATTGCCTGCGATCGTGCGCCTGGCCTGCTGCGCAAGCACTGGGGCTTCACCGCCTGGAGCCAGTTTAACGCTGCGTTGTGGCAGGAGGTTAAAACCGAGGCGCAGAACCGTGCCCGCACTGGTACGGCTGCCACTCAGGCGCGCTTCTTTGGCTACGACAATAATGGTCGGGTGCTGGAGTGGGCGCAGGCGAATGCCCGCCGCGCTGGCGTCTTTGAACTTTTCACCTTCGGCCAGCAGGATCTGCTGAAGCTGACTAATCCGGTTGACCCGGCGGTTCACGGTACGGTGCTGAGTAATCCTCCTTACGGTGAACGTCTGGAGAGCGAGCCAGCCCTGATTGCGCTGCACAGCCAGCTCGGACGTCTGATGAAGCAGCATTTTGGCGGCTGGAACCTGTCGCTGTTCAGCGCCTCGCCAGAACTGCTGAGCTGCCTGCAGCTGCGTGCCGATCGCCAGTTTAAAGCGAAGAACGGTCCGCTGGATTGCGTGCAGAAAAACTATAAGCTGGCGGTTAACAGTCATGAAAGCGCCGGACAGATTGCGGAAGATTACGCTAACCGCCTGCGTAAAAACGTGAAGAAACTGGAGAAGTGGGCGCGTCAGGAAGGCATTGAATGCTACCGTATTTATGATGCCGATCTGCCAGACTACAACGTTGCTGTCGATCGCTATGGCGACTGGGTGATTATCCAGGAGTACGCGCCACCGAAAACCATCGATCCTGATAAAGCGCGTCAGCGTCTGTTCGATGTCATCAGCGCAACGCTGAGCGTGCTGCAACTGCCTGCCGACCGTCTGATTATGAAAACGCGTGAACGCCAGAAAGGCAAAGCGCAGTATCAGAAGCTCAGCGAGAAGGGCGACTATTTCGAAGTTAAAGAGTTTAATGCGCGTTTCTGGGTGAATCTGACCGACTATCTCGATACCGGCCTGTTCCTCGATCACCGCATTGCCCGTAAAATGCTGGGCCAGATGAGTCAGGGCAAAGATTTCCTGAACCTGTTTGCCTATACCGGTACCGCCAGTGTGCATGCCGGTCTGGGTGGCGCGCGTTCAACCACTACGGTAGATATGTCGCGTACCTATCTGGAGTGGGCGGAGCGCAACCTGCGTCTTAACGGACTGACCGGGCGTCAGCATCGTCTGATGCAGGCGGACTGCCTGAGCTGGCTGAATGAGAGTGACGAGAACTTTGACCTGATCTTTATCGATCCGCCAACGTTCTCCAACTCAAAACGTATGGAAGAGAGCTTCGACGTTCAGCGCGATCATATGATGCTGATGCGTAACCTGAAGCGCCTGCTGCGTCGCGGCGGCACCATCATGTTCTCCAATAACAAACGCGGTTTCAAAATGGACATGGATGGCCTGAAATCACTGGGCCTGCAGGCGCAGGATATTACCCAGAAAACGCAGTCGCAGGACTTCGCGCGTAACCGTCAAATTCACAACTGCTGGCTGATCACTCACGCCGGTAAGGAATAAGCTTACATGTCATTAATCAGTATCCACGGCGCTTATCTCTCCTTCAGCGATGCGCCGCTGTTAGACAACACCGAACTGCACATCGAAGAGAACGAACGCGTCTGTCTGGTGGGCCGTAACGGTGCGGGTAAATCCACGCTGATGAAAATCATCAATGGCGAACAGCCACTGGATGATGGCCGCATTATTTATGAAACCGATCTGGTCGTGGCGCGTCTGCAACAGGATCCGCCGCGCAATATTACCGGTTCGGTGTATGACTTCGTGGCCGAGGGCGTTGAAGAGCAGGCTGAGCATCTGAAAGCCTATCACGCCATTTCCCATGTGGTGATGGAAGACCCCAGCGATAAAAACCTCAATGAGATGGCGCGTCTGCAGAGCATTCTCGACCACCAGAATCTGTGGCAGCTGGAGAGCCGCATCCATGACGTGCTGGAGCAGATTGGTCTGCAGCCCGATACCGAGCTGTCGTCGCTCTCGGGCGGCTGGCTGCGTAAAGCGGCGCTGGGCCGTGCGCTGGTGAGTAACCCGCGCGTCCTGATGCTGGATGAGCCAACCAACCACCTCGATATCGAAACCATCGACTGGCTGGAAACGTTCCTGAAGAACTTCACCGGCAGCATCATCTTTATTTCCCATGACCGTTCGTTTATCCGCAACATGGCGACGCGCATTGTCGATCTTGACCGTGGCAAGCTGGTCTCCTGGCCAGGCAACTACGATCTCTATCTGGAAGGCAAAGAGGAAGCGTTGCGCGTTGAAGAGATGCAGAACGCCGAATTCGACCGCAAACTGGCGCAGGAAGAGGTGTGGATCCGTCAGGGCATCAAAGCTCGCCGTACCCGCAACGAAGGCCGTGTGCGTGCGCTGAAAGCGCTGCGTCGTGAACATTCAGAACGCCGCGAAGTGATGGGCAAAGCCAACATGCAGGTGGGCGAAGCGTCCCGTTCCGGCAAGATTGTGTTTGAGCTGGAAAATGTCGACTACGCGGTCGATGGCAAAGTGCTGGTGAAGGACTTCTCAACCCAGGTGCAGCGTGGCGACAAAATTGCGCTGATCGGACCAAATGGCTGCGGGAAAACTACCTTACTACGCCTGATGCTGCAGCAGCTGAAAGCTGACCATGGTCGTGTGCATTCCGGCACCAAGCTGGAAGTCGCCTACTTTGACCAGCATCGCGCTGAACTGGATCCGGATCGCACCGTGATGGACAACCTGGCTGAAGGCAAGCAGGAAGTACTGGTCAACGGCAAACCGCGCCACGTGCTGGGCTATCTGCAGGACTTCCTGTTCCATCCAAAACGTGCCATGACGCCGGTGCGCGCCCTTTCGGGCGGTGAACGTAACCGTCTGCTGCTGGCACGCCTGTTCCTGCGTCCCAGCAACCTGATGATTCTGGATGAACCGACTAACGACCTCGACGTCGAAACGCTGGAACTACTGGAAGAGCTGATTGATGGCTATCAGGGCACCGTGTTACTGGTGAGCCACGATCGTCAGTTCGTCGATAATACCGTTACCGAGTGCTGGATTTTTGAAGGCAACGGTGAGATTGGTACCTTTGTTGGCGGTTATCACGATGCTCAGCAACAGCGCGCCGCCTACCGGCAGCACAAGGCGGCAGCACCGGCGAAAGCGACGGGCAACGTCTCTAAGCCTGCAGCCGAGAAGGGTGATGCGAAGCGTAGCGTGAATAAACTCAGCTACAATCTGGCGCGTGAGCTGGAACAGCTGCCGCAAAAACTGGAGCAGCTGGAAGCGCGTATCGGAGAGCTGCAGGCGAAGATGAGTCATCCCGACTTCTTCAGCCAGGCACACGATCAGACGCAACCGGTGCTGGATAATCTGGCTCAGACTGAGCAGGAGCTGGAAACCGCTTTTGCGCGCTGGGAAGAGCTAGAGTCACTGAAAAACGGCGCGTAGGGCAGGGCTAACGGATGTGTTCAGCAGTGAAAAGTAACGCGTGGATGCTCTGTCCACAATGCGATTTAATGATTAAGCTGCCGGACATTCCCGTTGGCAGCCGTGCGTCATGCCCGCGCTGCCACACCTCCCTGACGGCCAACTGGCACGAACCGCGTAAACGGCCAACGGGCTATGCGCTGGCAGCGCTGTTTATGCTGCTGCTGGCGAATCTGTTTCCTTTTGTCTCAATGAAGGTGGCAGGGCTGACCAGCCAGATCACGCTGGCGCAGATACCTCAGGTGATGGTGACGGAAGATTACAGCAGTCTGGCGACGCTGTTCCTTCTCTTTGTGCAGGCGGTTCCGGCCTTCTGCATGATCACCATTATCCTGCTGGTCAATCGGGTCCCGTTGCCGACTGGACTCAAAACTGGTCTGGCACGTATTCTGTTTCAGCTACGTAACTGGGGCATGGCAGAAATCTTTATGGCGGGCGTGCTGGTCAGTTTCGTCAAGCTGATGGCCTATGGCGAGATCGGCCTTGAGACCAGTTTCTGGCCGTGGGTTCTGTTCTGTCTGCTGCAGTTGCGGGCCTTTCAGTGCGTTGATCGACGCGGCTTGTGGGACAGTCTGTCACCCCGACCTGCGCTGCCCCATCCGCCCGAAGTGGGCATCAGTGGTTTAGAGCAGGGTCTGCGCTCCTGTCCCTGCTGTACGGCCATTCTGCCGGAAGCAGAGCATAAGTGTCCCCGCTGCGGCGTCACGGCCGAGGCACGGCGTAAGCACAGCCTGCAGTGGACGCTGGCGCTGTTGTTCACCTCAATACTGCTTTATATCCCGGCCAACCTGTTGCCGATCATGGTGACGGAAACCCTCGGCACTGCCTATCCCTCCAATATCATGGCGGGGGTGATTGTGCTGTGGGGTGATGGCTCCTATCCGGTGGCGTTGGTGATCTTTATCGCCAGTATCATGGTGCCTACGCTGAAAATGCTGGCGATTGGCTGGCTTTGCTGGGATGCCAGCGGACGCGGACAGCGTGACAGCCACAGGATGCACAAAATTTATGAAGTGGTCGAATTTGTAGGCCGCTGGTCAATGATCGACGTGTTTGTTATTGCCGTGCTCTCTGCGCTGGTGCGCATGGGGCAATTAATGAATGTTTATCCCGCGTGGGGGGCAGTATTGTTTGCAATGGTGGTGATTATCACCATGATTGCTGCCATGACCTTTGACCCGCGATTAACCTGGGATCGTGTACGCGAAAACAATATGAAGGAGTCGCGCCTTGACGGAAACTAATCACGGCCATGCAAAGGTGGAACAGATTAAGCGCTGGTCGCCGGTCTGGATTGTCCCCATCGTTACGCTGTTAATCGGCGGATGGATCCTCTTTTATCACTTCAGCCATCAGGGGCCGGAAGTCACCCTCATCACCGAAAACGCCGAAGGCATTGTTGCGGGTAAAACCACGATTAAAAGCCGCAGTGTGGATGTCGGTGTGGTGGAAAGCGCGGTGTTAAGCGACGATCTTCACCATGTGGAAATCAAAGCGCGCCTGAATTCAGGCATGGAAAAACTGCTGCACAGCGACAGCGTTTTCTGGGTGGTGAAACCGCAGGTGGGTCGCGAAGGGATCAGCGGTCTCGGTACTCTGTTATCCGGTGCCTATATCGAATTACAGCCGGGCACTAAAAGCCAGGCACCCGAGCAGTTTAAGCTGCTGGATGCGCCGCCGTTAGCGCCACCGGATGCCAAAGGGATTCGCATCGTGCTGGACAGCAAGAAAGCGGGCCAGCTCAATCCGGGGGATCCGGTGCTGTTCCGTGGCTATCGCGTCGGTACGGTCGAGACCAGTGCTTTTGATACCGAAAAACGCATGATGACCTATCAGCTGTTTGTCGCTGCGCCTTACGATCGCCTGATTACAACCAACGTTCGCTTCTGGAAGGATAGCGGCATCGCCGTGGATATGTCCGCTTCAGGAATGCGGGTGGAAATGGGATCGCTGACCACGCTGTTCAGCGGCGGCGTCAGTTTTGACGTGCCGGATGGCTGGGAGCTGGGTCAGCCTGCGCAGAATAAGTCTGACTATCATCTGTTTGACGATCAGCGCAGCATTCAGGACTCGCTCTACACCAACCATATTGATTACCTGATGTTCTTCACCGACTCCATCCGTGGTCTGCAGGCGGGGGCGCCGGTTGAGTTCCGCGGCATTCGCCTGGGTACCGTCTCAGAAGCGCCATTGATGAAAGCCGGTCTGGACCAGGCGCTGAACAATGATTACCGCGTGCCGGTGCTGATTCGCATTGAGCCGGATCGCTTTATCAGCCGACTGGGTGAGAACTTCGATCTGCAACAGCATCTGCAGGATGGTAAAAAACGTGGCCTGCGTGCGACGCTGAAAACCGGCAGTCTGTTGTCGGGTGCGCTCTATGTCGATCTCGACTTCTATGACAATGCACCGCCTTACAAAGGTCCGCAGAAAGTCTCTGGCTATGAAGTTATCCCAACGGTCAGCGGTGGCCTGAGCCAGATTCAGCAGAAGCTGATGGCGGCGCTGGATAAGATCAACAGTCTGCCACTGAACGGTATGGTCAATGAAGCGACAGGTACGCTGAAAGAGAGCCAGAAAACGATGCGTGATCTGCAACGCACCATCGACAACATCAACAAAGTCACCGCCAGTCCGGCTATGAAAACCCTGCCGGAAGACCTGCAGCAGACATTGCGCGAGCTGAACCGCAGCATGAAAGGCCTGCAGCCAGGTTCACCAGCCTACAGCAAGCTGGTGGGGGATATGCAGCGCCTGGATAAGGTTCTGCGTGAACTCCAGCCGGTGTTAAGAACGCTTAACACCAAGAGCAATGCGCTGGTATTTGAGGCAAAACCGGGACAGGATCCCCAGCCGAAGAGGGCGAAACAGTGAATAAAGGATTGATACTTTGTGCCGCGCTGGTGTTGAGTGCGTGCAGTAGCAGCGTTGACAATACCTGGTATCAGTTGCCCTCCGGGGCGGCTTCCATGCAGGTCAGCAGCAGCCAGCTGAATGAAGCGCAACCGATGTTATGGGTGCAGCAGGTGACGGTGCCGGACTATCTGGCAGGCAACGGACTGGTTTATCAGACCAGCGATGTTAAATACGTTATCGCCGCGAATAATCTCTGGGCCAGCCCGCTCGATCAGCAGTTGCAGCAGACATTGATCACTAACCTGAGCAAGGCGCTGCCAGGCCGGCTGGTAGCCGGTTCACCTTTAGGCGCGCAGCACGATACGCTGAATGTGACCGTAACAGGCTTCCAGGGGCGCTATGATGGCAAAGCAGTCGTCAGTGGCGAATGGACGCTGGAACATCAGGGCCGGCTGACCAAACAGGCGTTTAACCTGGTACTGCCGCAGACCGAAGATGGCTACGATGCGATGGTCAGAACGCTGGCGGCGGGCTGGCAACAGACAGCACAGAAGATTGCCAATAGTGTGGTTGCGTTAAATTAAGATTGATGTGAATAAATAAGCTAAGCCCCTGACCGATTGTCGTGCTTTTTCGACATGGGTCAGGGGCTTTTTTATTAGCTTAATCAGAAAGATAGTGTTGTCGTATGCATCACAGAACGTCATTATTTTTACTGATTAAGGTCACATTTATGACACTGGCATGAAGATTGGGCATTGATCTTTGGGTGCGCAGGAGGTAGAACATAAGGGTGGTTGAACATTAATTCACCACTTTTCTTTCCACCAGATTCCACAGACCTTACATGAGGGACACGGAGTATGAAGAGACAGAAACGAGACCGCCTCGAACGCGCCCATTCACGTGGTTATCAGGCAGGTATTACTGGACGCTCAAAAGAGATGTGTCCGTATCAGTTGATTGACGCTAAGTCTCACTGGTTGGGAGGTTGGCGACAAGCCATGGAGGACAGGTCGGTAGCTGCATAACCGGATGTCACTGAAAAGGGAATATAACCTCCGCCATGCGCGGAGGTTTTTGTTTCGGGGGGAAACGCTTAGAAAGCGGCGGTATCTTTAAACAGGCCGACTTTAAGATCGCTGGCGGTATAGATCAGATTACCGTCAACCAGCACTTCACCATCTGCCACGCCCATAACCAGTTTGCGGTTAATAACGCGTTTGAAGTGAATGCGGTAAGTCACTTTCTTCGCATCTGGCAGGACCTGACCGGTGAATTTCACTTCACCCACGCCCAGCGCACGACCTTTACCTTCGCCGCCCAGCCAGCCCAGATAGAAACCAACCAGCTGCCACATGGCATCAAGGCCCAGACAACCCGGCATCACCGGATCGCCAATAAAGTGACAGCCGAAGAACCAGAGATCAGGATTGATATCCAGCTCCGCTTCAACAAAGCCTTTGTCATATTTGCCGCCGTCTTCGGTCATTTTGACCACGCGGTCCATCATCAGCATGTTGCCGGATGGAAGCGGCGGACCATTTTCGCCAAACAGTTCACCACGACCTGACAGAATCAGATCTTCTTTGGTATAGGATTCGCGTTTATCTACCATGTTTTCAATAAGCCTTGTTTTAGTGAATCACGAATATTAGCGAACAGTTGTACGCTGAGCAAATCGGATTAACGGTGGTTGAACCAGTTAAGCCAGCGCAGCGCCCAGGGACGTTGCGGACCGTCCGGCTGGTTGAACAGGCTAATGCGTTCCTGGATGGTATTCAGCAGGCAATCGCCCAGGCCATCCTCGGTACTCCAGATTTTACCGGTCAGCAGCGGTAGCGCTTCATCGGCACGGTCAATTGCCCAGATATGGAAATGACCCTGTTCAACCGCACTGACAACCGCATGGCTGAGGCTGAGATGACGGACATTGCTGGCGGGAATAATCACACCCTGCTGACCTGTCAGTTCTCGCTGATGGCAGATATCAAAGAAGCCTTCGATTTTCTCGTTCAGTCCGCCCACCGGTTGTACGTTGCCAAACTGATCAACCGAGCCGGTCACCGCAATTTGCTGATTGATGGGCTGATTAGCCAGCGCGCTGATTAAGGCACAGAGTTCAGCCAGTGAAGCACTGTCACCATCCACCTCGGAGTAAGATTGCTCAAAGACCATTGAGGCCGAGAAGGGCAGTTGCTGATCGAGTTCCAGTTCGGCAATCAGGTAAGCCTGCATAATCATCATGCCTTTGGCATGAATATTACCGCCCAGCTCCGCTTTACGCTCGATATCCATGAATTCACCATCGCCGGGATGTACCACGCAGGTAATACGCGAGGGATCGCCCCAGGCACGGGGATGGCCAGGATATTCAACGACCGACAGGCCATTAATCTGACCAACCACTTCGCCTTCGGTTTCAATCAGAATCTGTCGCAGCAGGATCTCGTCACGCATCCGCTCATTGAGATAATTCTCGCGCCACAAACGCGCTTCCAGCGCATCACGCAGCGCTTCAGCGTTCAGTTCATCGCCCATCAGGGCCGATTCGCGCATCTGGCGTTGTAGCCAGCGGGGGCAGAGTGGCAGCGTCTCTTGATCGCCGCTGTAGCGGACGCCTTCTTTAATCAGTTCTGGCCAGAAGTCCGCTTCCGGCTGGGGCAGACCCGCCTGTTGCGCCAGTTCGATGTTCCAGCGACACCAGGCAAGCATGTCATCTTCATCCAGAATCTGAATATTCTCTTCAAATTCAGTATAGATGGCCATTTCGTGAGCTTCGGGATCCAGCTCCTGAAATTCTGCCAGCGCTTCCCGATCGCCACACAGGACCAGTTTCAGATTGAGGGGCAAGGGAGGAATCGAGACTGGCAGCGGCCGGCGTTCATCCTGAGATGTCCACTCAACATAACCCTGCTCAATACACTTTTTCAGGCGTAACCAGAGAATCGGTTGCGTCATCAGGCTACGCAGTGAAAGCAGCAGCGTGCCGCCATTAGCACGATGGATCAGGCCCGGTTCCAGCTGGATGCGATCTTTATACTGGCGCACGCAGCCAAACAACTGCTCCATCTCAGTCCATTCAGCAAAGTGAATACCACCCTGACTGGTGAATGGGCGTTGAGGATCGGAGGGGGGCTGGAGCGTGACGTTGTCGGCCATGATATGGTAATCACCGCCGAATAGAGTGGTACTGTCGGCCATAACCCGCTCTGCGGCCTGGGCAATGAATGTCAGATAATCGCGATTCTCCTGGCTACGAACCAGCAGTAACGGGAAACCCTGCGTCTGATGGTGTAAATGCGCCAGTGCATTCAGCAACCGGGGCTGTACCGTTGCCAGAGCATCAGTTTCTTCATCAGCAATTCGGGAGAAAACGGATTGGTATTGCGCGCTATCTGGCTGTAAGGTCTGCCACGTAAGTTGAGTGCTGGTCAAAATAATCGCATTTGTCTGTTTTAAGAAAAGCGAGATTATACAGGATTCACCCTTGTTAAGCACTGCAGACTTCCTGTTGAAGATGTGATGGTGACAGCATGTTTTTCGTTGCTGCATCCGGGAAAAAAGCTGTTATTCTTAGTTCGTTACGTGATCACGATGAGATTCCGATGAAATACCAGCAACTCGAAAATCTTGAATGTGGATGGAAGTGGAAATACCTGGTGAAAAAACATCGGGAAGGTGAACTGATCACGCGTCACCTTGAGTTAAGCGCGGCGCAGGCAGCAGTGGATAAGCTGCTGGCAATGGAAAATAATCCGGTTACAGTGAATGAATGGATCGCAGAACATATTCACGCTGATCTGGATAACCGACTGAAGCAGACCATCCGTGCCCGACGAAAACGCCATTTCAACGCTGAACATCAGCATACGCGAAAAAAATCGATAGACCTGGAGTATCTGGTCTGGCAGCGACTGGCAGGTCTGGCACAGCGGCGCGGCTGCACGCTCTCTGAAACGATTGTTCAGCTGATAGAAGATGCAGAACGTAAAGAGAAATATGCCACTCAGATGTCGAGCCTGAAGCAGGATTTGCAGGCGATTCTGGGTAACTCCGGTTCAGAGAGCGAATAATCGGGCAGGGCAATCAAACCCTTCATCTCTCAGTCCGGTTTTATTACCGGCATAAAAAAACCCCGCCTTAGCGGGGTTTTTTATTACGTATAAACTTAAGCCTGTGGCTGAGTTACAACGTCTTTGATACCTTTAACGTCGATTTCTACACGACGGTCCGGCGCCAGGCAGTCGATCAGGGCATTACGGCCTTTCACGCTGTCACAGGTGTTGCCGGTAACTGGGTTAGATTCACCCATGCCACGTGCAGAGATCTTGTTAGAAGGAATACCTTTAGATACCAGGTAATCTACGACTGACTGAGCACGTTTCTCAGACAGTTTCTGGTTGTACTGCTCTGAACCGATGCGATCGGTGAAGCCCAGTACGACAACGGAACCATCTTTAGGATCCATTGAGCTCAGCTGGCTGTACAGCTGATCCAGAGCCTGCTGGCCTTCTGGCTTCAGGGTAGATTTGTTGAAGGTGAACAGAACGTCAGACTTCAGAGTGAAACGCTTGGTTTCAACAACTGGAGCTGGTGCTGGAGCCGGAGCTGGCGCCGGAGCAGCGACGTCATCCTGACCGAAGCGGTATGAAACGCCTACGCTCAGCATGCCGTTGTCTGGACGCGTACCAACAGTCTGTGCATCACCGATGTTGTTAACCCACTGGTAATCCAGACGGGTAGCCCAGTTTTTGGTCAGCGCATATTCAACACCAACAGCAGCCAGCGGAGATACGCCGGTGTCGTGGTCGCTGATGCGGCCAGTAGTTGGGTTAGTCTGCGTTGAGTCTGCACGCCATACCATGCCGCCCAGACGAGTATACACGTCCAGATCGTCATAGATTGGGTAGCTCAGTTTAGCAGCCAGCTGAACGCCCTGTGCTTTGAATGCGCCGTTAGTCACGTTGCCTTTGTTAGGCATGCGACCCAGCCAGTCATAGCCCAGCTCGAAGCCCAGGTATGGATTTGCCTGGTAACCAACGAATGCACCTGCACCCAGCTGGCTTTCATGAGTTGGACCGTCATTGTTTTCGTAACCGTTACCGTAGTAACCAGTGTCGTGATACTGAGACCAGCCCAGTTTAGCACCGGTGTACCAGGTGTCATCTTTCGGAGCGGCCTGCGCTACGGTAGCGAAGCCAGCCAGTGCCACTGCAATTGCGATAGCTGTCTTTTTCATTTTGCGCCTCGTTATCATCCAAATAGGCAATGAGCAAAAAGGTTGCTCTTGGTTTAAATCCTTCGCCGGGTCAAAACGCTCGCTTATGACTCTACCGCAAAAAACGGAGGTTATTGAGCACCCTGGCGAGCTAAAGTCTACAACGAGATTGGAAACTTACAAGTATGATGTGAGGCGCTTATGTAAAAAAACAGCGATTTATACACAATTTCTAACAATTAGGCTGGTCTTATTGCCGCGGCAAAAAGCCCTAAAAACTTGCTAAACCATTGTCAACGCTCGAACTAACAGAATCAGTGGTTTAGCTGCGACAGATAAGAAAAATAGCTTGGGAAACTTCTGATTTTTACTTAATGAAACAAATCCGACTGAATTTTTATCGCAGTTTGCGGTCTGAGAGGCGCTTCTGATGTCCCGCTTGCACGCAAAATCAATCCTAACGCTTCACCCTCTGCCGCCGCATTTTCAAGTTGACGTCGTTCATCTTCGTCAAGATCGTAAGGAATCCATGCCAGAACGACACTGTAATTTCCTGTACGCAATGCTTTAACCATCGCTTCAACCGCATTCAGACGTTCAGAATCGGCGATATGCATACTTTTATCCAGTGGTAATCCTGATTCCTGCAGCCAGGTGCGATTCAGTTTATATGCCGGTGTTAACCACAACTGCCAGCGCGATTGCTGACTCAGCTGCTGCAATAAAGGCAACAGCAACATCTGCATCATACCGGGCTGTTCGCTGTAGCGTAACTCAGTAATTCCACCGCCCTGAGAGGCCGGAACGGAAGAGGACGCATAATGATGAGCATAGCGTGAATTATTAGGATGTTGTGTTCGCATAAGTTAATCACCAGCAGTGGACTGTATGAATATACAGTACTGTCATCCTGGATAAAGATCAACCCAAATTTCTGAAAACGCCTCGCAAAATCGCGACAAGATTAGTTGAAACGCTATTTATTCATTGAACCCGTTGACGCTTTTTTTTATCTTCTAATTACCTGATACCCAAGGTAATTTACGATATATTTCTTACATGGAGGTGGTGCAATGAAAAAGGTGAATCCGGTTGTAGAGCGCTCCAGAGCGCGCCTGGCCCCATTAGGAACAATAGAGTCGCGCACCCAGTTCGGAGGCTATGCCCTGGCTGTAAAAAGTGTGGTTTTTGCCTTAATTAATAAAGACGAACTCTATCTGCGTGCCAGTGAACCTCTGCGGGAATACCTTACAGATCGTCCGCTGCAACCCCTGATTTTTCGCAAGCGGGGCAAGCTGGTGAGTCTCAATTACTTTCGGGTCGATGAGGCGTTGTGGCGCGACCCTGACCATCTGCTGGCGCTCTCTGCTGCCTCTTTAGAAACGGCGCAGCTGGAGTTGCAGGACCGACAATCCTCACCGCGGTTAAAAGATCTGCCAAATCTCAGCGTACGTATGGAGATGATGCTGTACGAGGCGGGCGTCATGAGCGTCAATCATCTCTACCAGATGGGGGCTAAACAGTGCTGGCTGAAGCTTAAAGCGATCAACCAGCACGTTGGGTTCCAGACGTTACTTGCGCTGCAGGGGGCCATCACGGGCCACCATGCCGCCGCGCTGCCGCAGGCGACACGGGCGGAGCTGAATGCGTGGTTCCAGCGCACGCTTTTATCAAACCCCAATCTCAGAAGCGGCGAAGGCTAATCAGTGATTAGCGTGCGGCGCAGGCGAGCCACATCGGGCATTAATGCCACCAGCAGACCGAGTTGCTGGAGCACCAGCGGCGCACGCGTATCCGCATCTGCGGCCAGCTGGCTGATTCGCTGAGCCAGTTGATGGCGCATCGTTTCTACGTGCTCATCGCTGACAACTTCCGTCTGCAGCACATCCTCCACATAGCAAACCGTATCATCCAGCAATGTCAGCAGTTCGGGTGCGGTAATTTTATCGCGGTGAGCGCCCAGCGCAGAAATGTAACTCAGAAATGAATGGTTGGAGCAAAGCAGCTGAAAAGCCGAATCGCGCAGCTTCTGGCTGGTGCGACTTTCACTGCTCATGTTTGAGACCACCGACGCCAGTTCAGCATCCGCGTTATGCGCATCACGCCGTGCAATGCGATAGGCGAGACGGTTATCTTTGCCCTGATGATATTGCTCCATGATCGCGTCCAGATAGCGGCAATTCGCTTTCAGCGTTCGTTCTGCCACGGCAGGTAACTGACGAAAGCGCCAGTCTGGCCAGATAAACGCGACAGCCAGCCAGGCCAGCCCACAGCCCAGTAGGGTATCCACTACCCGCGGCAGGGCAACTTCAAACCCTTCACCCAGCAGGTTAAAGCAGAGCAGCACCAGCAGAGTGATAAACAGCGTGGCCTGTGCATACTGCACCTGCCTGAAAGCGAAGAACAGTACGCCCGTGATCACTATCAGGATTAACTGACCTTCAATCGAAGGCACCAGCCATAAAACGGGCAGACCAATCGCAATCCCCGCCAGCGTTCCGCCGATGCGCAAGGCCAGTCGTCGCTGCGTTGCATTGTAGTTGGGCTGGCAGACAAACAGGCTGGTCAGCAAAATCCAGTATCCCCGCTCCAGCCCGGTTACCTGAATAAAACCATATCCAATACAGAGCACCACAGACATGCGAACCGCATGCCGGAACAGCGCCGATGCGGGAGAGAGATGGCGGCTGAAGCGCAGCCGGATATCACTCCAGCCACTCAATCCTTCGCGTGACAGCAGATTGTCACTGTGCTGAGGATCTTCACCGGCCAGCGTCTGTTCTGATTCGATCGAAGCAAGCTGTGCGTCGATGGCGCGCAGGTTGCGCAGCAGCCAGAAAAGAGCACGGGTATGCGTAGCGTCGGGGTCATGCTGCTCCAGACGTTCTATCGCTTTCTGTAATCGTTCAAATGCACGCTCAAAACGGCTGTCATGCACCCACCTTTGACGCATCAGAATGCAATGTGCCAGCTGGCGACAGGCCTGAGCCTGCATATTCAGCAGGCGCTGAAAGCGAAACAGAATTTCGTTGTAGCGCCAGTCGCCGCGCAGCAGATGATATTGCAGATGGGAAGAGCTGGCCCGTTCATGAATATCCTGCGCCACAAAGTAGTAGTGCAGACTACGGCGGGTGCCGCGCGACCCGCGATCGCCGCGCAGACGACTCTGCAGTGTGGTCTTGGTCAGATTAAGTTGCGCCACTAACTGGCTGTTGACCATCGCCGCATCGATAAACGCGGCATCATCCTGATCGCCCGCGTCGGGATCGAAAAGATTCGCTTTGGCATCAAGGTAACGCGCCAGTTGTGAAAAACTCCCGGCCAGCTGTTCCTGCACCGGCCGGACCGGAAACATCAGATGGCCCAGTAATGTCAGCAGGTTGTACCACAGCGCGCCGACCAGCAGCAGCATCGGCTGCATATACCACTGGCTGAACAGTCCAATGCCGAGCATGGTATAGACCGCAATCAGCAGAGCACCAAAGGCGATAGTCGCGTAGCGCTGGCCAAGGGCGCCCAGCAGAATAAAGCCCCAGGTCGAGATTGCCAGCCCGATAATAAAGGCGAACGGATAGGGAAACAGTAACTCGACTGAAACCGAGGCGATGCAGAAGCAGAGCAGGGTAATCAGCAGATTCTTCAGGCGACCGGCCAGGCGATCATCGAGATCGGCCAGCGCAGCAGCGACCACTCCCAGCGTCAGAGGGATCGTCCACTCAATCTGATGCAGCCACCAGGGAATGGCGGCGCAGCCACTCAGTGCAAACAGGATCCGCAGCAGATAGCGCCACGTACTGTTAAACAGATATTTGCGCCAGCCTGGCACGGCATCCGACATCATATTAGTAGCGGCGGGCATTGGCTTCGCGCGCGGCACGCGCCTCTTCCACCGACACCACCCTGCGCCCAACCGGCCAGAGCGCGATAGCGGCGATCTTAAAGTTCGCAATTCCTACCGGAATACCGATGATACTGATGCACTGCACAATCCCTACGGAGATATGCGAAAGGCAGAGCCACCAGCCGAAGAAAATCAGCCAGAAGATATTCAGAAAGGTGCCGCCGGTATTCAGAATATGACTCTTACTTTCCGGACGCAGCACATCAATATGCACCGCCTCGTTGCCAAATGGCAGCAGCGAGAGTTTGGTGATTTCCCAGCAGGAGCGGGTCAGTGGCAGGGTAAAAATCAGCACGATGCTGATTAACGTGGCAAACAGCCAGCTCAGGGTGGTGAAAAAACCGCCCAGAACAAAATTAAGAATATTTAAAACGGTGCGCATGATCTTCTTTTCCTTTTGCATTCCGCAAGATGTGACGCCAAGTTTAGCCTGTTTTAAGGCTGGAGCGCTAAGGGTCTGACAGGTAAACTCCCCCTAATCCTATTCTCTGACGTTGGTGTCGGCGTGGAACTGAAAGCAACCTCGATGGGCAAACGGCTTGCCCAGCATCCTTATAATCGTGTCCGTTTAATGGCGGCAGGCGTCGAAGTCAGCGGCGATAAGCATGAGTATCTGATCCCCTTTAACCAGTTACTGGATATCGCCTGCAAGCGCGGGCTGGTGTGGGGCGAGCTGGAGTTTTTGCTGGCTGATGAAAAAGTGGTCCGCCTGCATGGCACGGAATGGCAGGAAACGCAGCGCTTTCACCACTATCTGCTGCAGGCCTGGCAGAGCTGGAGTCTGGAGATGAGCGCAGTGTGCCGCGAGGTGCTGCAGGCGCTACGCGACGAAATCGAGGCGTTTGGCGCGCAGGATCGCTGGCTGAATCGCCACGAGTTGCAGGCGCTGAAAACCAACATCCTCAAACAGTTCGATGCGTTGCCGATGCCGCTCTCCCGCTTAAAAGATTTTGCTGACTGCCGGGACAACTGGCAATTCTGTCAGCGCTGGCTGGAGCAGGGCGAAACGGCGTTGCGGCAGCGAAACCGTGACTGGACGGCCGCCATGCTCACCCGCTATCAGGATTTCTTTGCCAGCGTCGAGAGCACGCCACTCAATCAGTCGCAATGTGAGGCGGTGGTTAATGGCGAGAATTCTCTGCTGGTGCTGGCAGGCGCGGGCAGCGGTAAAACCTCGGTGCTGGTGGCTCGTGCAGGCTGGTTAATGCAGCGCAAGCTGGCCAGCGCCGATCAAATCCTGTTACTGGCATTTGGCCGCCAGGCGGCTGAAGAGATGAACGCACGTATCCAGTCGCGGCTCTCCGCCGCTGACATCCAGGCGCGGACTTTCCATTCTCTGGCGCTGCATATTATTCGTGAAGGCAGTAATAAGCAGCCGGTTATCAGCAAACTTGAGAGTGATGCCGATGCGCGTCGCACGCTGCTGATCCAGCAGTGGCGGCAGCAGTGTCATGAGAAGAAGGCGCAGGCAAACGGCTGGCGTCAGTGGCTGCGTGATGAACTGGAGTGGGAGTTACCCGAGGGGCCATTCTGGGAGGACGACCGGCTGGCAAACCGGCTGGCGTCACGGCTGGAGCGCTGGCTTGGTCTGATGCGCATGCATGGCGGTGCGCAGGCAGCGATGATCGCCGACGTACCCGAAGAGATCCGCGATCTCTTCAGTAAGCGCATCAAACTGATGGCACCGTTGCTGAAAGCGTGGAAGAGCGCATTAAAAGAGGAGGGCGCGGTCGATTTCTCAGGTCTGATTCACCAGGCGATTGCCATTCTGGAAAAAGGACGGTTTATCAGTCCGTGGAAACACATTCTGGTGGATGAATTCCAGGATATCTCGCCTCAGCGTGCCGCGTTGCTGAGCGCATTACGCCAGCAGAATAAGCGTACTGCACTGTTTGCTGTTGGCGATGACTGGCAGGCTATCTACCGATTTAGTGGGGCGGAGATGACGCTGACGACGGCATTCCATCACTATTTTGGTGAAGGAGACCGCTGCGTACTGGACACAACCTACCGTTTCAACGACCGCATTGGCGACATTGCCAACCGGTTTATACAACAGAACCCGCAGCAGCTGGCAAAACCGCTGAACAGCGTCACCAAAGGCAATAAAAAGTCGATTTCGCTGCTGGCGCAGGATCAGCTGGAAGCCTTGCTGAACAAACTCAGCGGTTACGCGAAGCCTGATGAGCGAATTCTGCTGCTGGCGCGTTATCACTATCTGCGGCCGGATTTACTGGATAAAGCCAGAACCCGCTGGCCGAAGCTTAATCTGGAATTTATGACGATTCATGCCAGCAAAGGTCAGCAGGCAGATTACGTCATTTTGCTGGGATTACAGCAGGGTAAAGAGGGCTTCCCGGCAGAGGCGCGCGAATCGATTATTGAACAGGGCTTATTACCGCAGCCAGAAGCGTTCCCTGATGCAGAAGAGCGCCGTCTGGCCTATGTGGCACTGACGCGCGCGCGTCAGCAGGTTTTTCTGATGTTCGATAAGGCAGCGCCGTCACCGTTTGTCGATCACTTCCGCGAGCTGGGTGTGCCGGTGCTGCGTAAAGCCTGAGTTACTTCAGACGATCGGCCAGATAGCGCTGATAGTCGGGGATCATAATCTCTACACTTTGCGCAAACAGTGGCGACTGAATGATAAAGTCAGCCGTGGACCGGTTAGTGGCTACCGGGATATTCCATACGGTAGCCAGACGCAGCAGCGCTTTGACATCCGGATCGTGCGGCACTGCGTTTAGCGGATCCCAGAAAAAAATCAGTGCATCGATCTTCCCTTCCGAAATCAGCGCACCCACCTGCTGATCGCCGCCCATCGGGCCGCTCAGCATGGCTGTCACATTCAGACCCGTATCGCGATTGATCAGATTCCCGGTAGTGCCGGTAGCATAGAGGATGTGCGATTCCAGCGCGGGCTGGTTTTGTTTCACCCAGTCAAGCAGGGCGGCTTTGCAGTGGTCGTGGGCGACCAGCGCGATATGTTTTGTGGTGCCGAGGGTACGAACAGTCTGTTCCATAAAGGCGTCCTGGTAAGGCTCATGCGCAAGAAGAGAGAGCACGAGTGTACCTCTGGCCTTTCGACTCTATCAACTCGTACGTAGCATTTTGACCAGCGTCAGAAGCTGCTGACGCGTGGCTTCATCGAAGCGGTGAAACCAGCGGTGCAGCGAGGGCAGTTCGGCCTGAGTAGTCCAGTCCAGATCGGCGGTAAGCCGGACGGAAGAGGGCGTAGCAGAAGGGGTATTTGCAAACCGGGGCACAGAGGCAATCTGGCGGGTGCGATTATAATTCAGCATCGCTTTTTCCATATCTGCGGATGTGGTGACCGGCAGGTGGTCGCGCACGCTGGTAATCTCCGTGCCTTTTTCATCCACCAGCTGAAAGTTCAGGCTGCGGTCAAAATGATAACGCTCGCGTTTTGTCTCCAGCGCAGGCAACCGAATGGTAATGGTTTTGGCTACCGCGGTGAACGTGACAATCATCGGTACCGACTGATAAGCGATGACGTTCTCATTCTGACCTTTGCGCTGCTGCTCTACACGAAACAGAAACTGATGCTGACCGCGGTCCAGCTCCAGGCTGTCTGCGCCTTTGAGGAGGGAGCCTGAAATTTTTCGACCATCCAGCACCAGCAAATCGATCTGAGGATCGAGCTTTAATGTGATGGCAGAACAGGACGCCGAAACGAGGAGGGTAATTAACCCCGTTACAGCCAGCGACAGCTTCATTTCAACTCCGGTAACTGAAGACACAAAGGATGGTGTGTAGCAAATTCTTACATTATGGCAGTTAATTTACATTTAAACATATTTATTCGTGCGCGGGTTCAATTAATTTCGCTGAGGACTTACCCGCTAAAGGGCACGCCAATCTACACTCAACACTGGCCTGAAAGGAGATAAACATGAACGATCAGACAATTCGTGAGGTGCTGACGCGCACCCAACGTATCGCCTTAGTCGGAGCAAGCGATCGCCCCGAACGTCCCAGTTACGGTGTGATGAAATATCTGCTCGACCAGGGATATGAGGTGATCCCGGTCAGCCCGAAACTGGCAGGGAAAACGCTGCTGGGGCAGCAGGGGTATGCCAGCCTGGCGGATGTACCGGGCAAGATTGATATGGTGGATGTCTTTCGCAATTCTGAAGCCGCGTGGGGCGTGGCGCAGGAGGCTATCGCCGTGGGGGCAAAAACATTATGGCTGCAGCTGGGTGTGATTAATGAGCAGGCGGCGGTACTGGCACAGGATGCGGGCATGACGGTGATTATGGATCGCTGCCCGAAGATTGAAATTCCGCGTCTGGGAATAACGCGTCAGAAATGATGAGTGTGGCGGCAGAGCGTGCCGCCACAGATTAATGTCGCAGATGAGGTGCCTGTAATTGCTGACGCACCGATGCTGCCAGCTCATCCATCGAAGGCTGCTCAGGGTGTTCAATGCTGGTTTCGCCGGAAAGCTGAATCTCAGCAACATAGGTATGTACCTGATCGCCTTCCTCATCTTCCATCACCACATGATACCAGGGCGCGGTGCGCATTTTCTCTTCCGCGCCAACATCTTCAATTTTAGGCTCATCTAACGAGTATTCAGGATCGACATCGACGATAACGCCCAGTACGCCGGACAAACGATGACGAACCTGCTGACCAATACCAAATTTACTGGCAATCATTGTGACCTCCGAAAAAAAAGCTCTCTTACCAATATGGGGGCAGGAGCCGTTTTTTCAAGTCACATGACGCGGCAGGCGAAACCTTTCAGGTAGAGACCTTCCGGATAGCTGGCGATCACCGGATGATCTGCGGCCTGGCGGAACTGCTCAATAAACTGCACTTCACGGCCCGCATCCAGCGCGGCATCGGCGATGATCTTCTGGAACAGATCGGTGGCCATCAGACCGGAGCAGGAGAAGGTCATTAATACGCCGCCCGGATTCAGTAACTGAATGGCGAGCATATTAATGTCTTTATAGCCGCGACAGGCGCCCATCAACTGGCTTTTGTTTTCGACGAACTTTGGCGGATCCATAATGATCAGATCAAATTTCTCGCCACTGTCACGATAACGGCGCAGCAGTTTGAAAACATCATCACGCTCAAATTGCGCGCGTGAGAGATCCAGCTCATTCAGTTCAACGTTCTGACGGGCAACGTCCAGCGCCTCCTGTGAAGTATCCACGCTGATCACTTCTTTACAGCCACCCATCAGCGCAGAAACCGCGAATCCGCCGGTGTAAGAGAAGCAGTTAAGGACGCGGGCATCCTGTGCGTAACGACGCGTGGCGAGACGGCTGTCACGCTGATCAAGGTAATAGCCGGTTTTGTGACCGCCCTGGATATCCACCAGCAGCTTCATGCCATGTTCAGTAATCGGCAGCAGCGGCGGCGGCAGTTCACCGGTAACGGTGCCCTGCGTCAGCGCCAGACCCTCTTTCTTACGAACGGCGACGTCAGAACGGTCATAGATGGCGCAGCCAGGGAAACAGTGCTGCAGGGCAGTGATGATCGCTGCACGCTGATATTCTGCGCCTGCTGAGAGCAGCTGCATCACTAAAAAGTTGCCAAAGCGGTCAATGGTGACGCCCGGTAAACCATCAGATTCACCGGCGATCAGGCGATAGCTGTCCAGACCATCGCGGGCCGCCAGCCATTCGCGCCACTGCTGCGCCTGTTCAAACCGGCGGACAAAGAAGGCGATATCGATGGATTCATCGGCCTGCCAGCTCCAGACGCGGGCGCGGATCTGCGACTCGGGTGAATAAGCGGCGCGAGCCAGCCATTTACCGTTGCTGTCACAAACGTCAATGGTTTCACCCAGTTGCGCTTTACCTTCCAGACGCGCAACGGCACCTGAAAAGACCCATGGATGGCGACGGAGCAGGGACTTTTCACGTCCCTTTGCGAGAATCAATCTGACTGTCATAGTTTGCTATGCTTACCTGAAAAAATGAGGCGCCATTGTCCGGTGGATAACGGGAAATTGCAACGAACAGCAGCAGGAGAGAATAATGTCAGCAGCCTGTTTTAAAGCATGGGTTCATGGCCGCGTCCAGGGCGTCGGGTTTCGTTACAGTACTCAGGCAGAAGCCAGGACGCTGGGCGTACTGGGCTATGCGCGAAATCTGGATGACGGCAGTGTTGAGGTGCTGGCCTGGGGTGAGGCGGAGCAGGTCGATGCGCTGATCGTCTGGCTTAAAGCGGGCGGGCCACGCAGCGCGCGCGTTGAAAAGGTGCTGGTGGAGCCGCACCAGCCCGCAGAGCCGCCCCGCGATTTTACGACCGGTTAATTACAGACATTTCGCCGGTTTAGGCAGGCCGGCGATTTTCGTCGCCTGTTTAGCCGGCCCTTCAGGGAACAGGCGGAACAGATAGCGGCTATTGCCTTTCTCTTCGCCATATTTCTGCGCCATCGCCTTCACCAGCATTCGCACGGCGGGTGAGGTGTTATATTCCAGATAAAAGGCGCGCACAAAATGGACCACTTCCCAGTGTGCTTCAGTCAGGGTCAGGCCTTCCTGCTCAGCGATGTGGACAGCCAGTGCTTCACTCCAGTCGCCGGGATGCTTCAGATAGCCTTCGGCATCGACGGCGATTTCGTTACCGTTAAAATTCACGTGACATCCTCTTAGTAAATGACGGCGCAGTTTATCAAACCTGGCTGGCAGTAAAAGCAAAAACCCCGCCGAAGCGGGGTTTTACAGGCTACTGTCACTGCGGATTAGTTACTGCGGGCAAACCCCAGCAGGCTCAGCAGGCTGACAAAGATGTTATAGAGCGAAACATAGAGGCTGACCGTCGCCCGGATGTAGTTGGTTTCGCCACCGTGAATGATGTTGCTGGTTTCCCACAAAATCGCACCGGCTGAAAACAGAATGAACA
Source organism: Pantoea sp. CFSAN033090 (assembly GCF_001264395.1). Lineage (NCBI taxonomy): Bacteria > Pseudomonadati > Pseudomonadota > Gammaproteobacteria > Enterobacterales > Erwiniaceae > Pantoea > Pantoea sp. CFSAN033090. The sequence goes on from NZ_LGYX01000004.1 coordinate 287,637, forward strand.
GGGCGCTGATGGCCAGATGCAATGCAGGCAGCTGCAGGAAGATGTTGGCTACCACAGCAACCAGCAACACAACGAAACCTGCCATCATCATGCCGCCGAGGAAGGACATATCACGACGGGTGGTCAGCACGTAGGCCGAACAGCAGAAGAACACCAGCGCCGTGCCGCCCAGCGCCAGCGCTATCACGTCACCCATGCCTGCGGTTAAGAATGAGCTCAGGATAGGCCCCAGGCAATAACCCAGGAAGCCGGTAAAGGCAAAAGCGGCCAGGATGCCCATCGGGCTGTTAGCCAGACGGTAGGTTAAAAACATTAAGCCATAGAAGCCAACCAGCATCAGGATTAAACCCGGCGCAGGCAGGGCTAGCAGGGTGCTGGCGGTAGCCGTAACGGCCGAGAAGGCCAGGGTCAGTCCGAGAAGAAAATAGGTATTGCGCAGAACTCTGTGCGTAGACAGCAGTGAGGACTGCGATGAGGTGACAATTCTTTCCATGTTGCGCTCCTTTAAGCAGAACACCAAATATGTGCCGAGAATACGCAGGCCATTAAAGAGGGAAAAGGCGTTTTACCCTTCTTTACGCGCTAAACTGCTAATTGTTTGAGCAGAGTGGCGATTTTGACACCGAAAAATCACAATCTGGCTGTTTTTCAGGCGAATAGACAGATAGGTGCTTTACATCCCTAAACGGGGTGTTTATAGTGCGCGTCATTGCGGAGGGGTGGCCGAGCGGCTTAAGGCAGCGGTCTTGAAAACCGCCGATGGGAAACCATCCGAGAGTTCGAATCTCTCCTCCTCCGCCACTTTATCTGCCCTGGGCAATAAAGCGGCAAAAATAGATGTTTTGCCAATGCAGTACAGTTTCAAAACGGAGGGGTGGCCGAGCGGCTTAAGGCAGCGGTCTTGAAAACCGCCGATGGGAAACCATCCGAGAGTTCGAATCTCTCCTCCTCCGCCACATTTTACAGGCCAGCACGCAGTGCTGGCCTGTTTTGTTTCTGCTCTCTCTGTAACTTCTTCCTGTCTGAAAAAAGCGTGCCACTCTCTGTGACGCGTGGCTGCGCATTCATCTCTCCGGTGCATCTCTGCTATAGTCCACTCACCGTTTTTGCAAACATCTGGCGCTTTTCTGAGGCGAGCTGAGTTACACTGTTGATTACATCGCTCTGAGGCGAGCTAATGGGTTGATAGCCAGAGTGTTTCTTTACTGAATGAATGGAATAGGCACAATGATCAAGAAACTGAGTCTTTGCGCATTGTCAGTGCTCGCTGCATTGCCGGTCGGAACGGTAGCATTTGCTGCTGAGAGTGATATGCAGCTGCAACAGGTGCTGATGTTAAGTCGTCACAATCTGCGTGCACCGCTGGCTGATAATGGCAGCGTGCTGGCGCAGTCGACCAAAAAGAGCTGGCCGCAGTGGGATGTTCCCGGCGGACAGCTGACCACCAAAGGTGGTGTGCTGGAAGTCTACATGGGTAACTACACCCGTCAGTGGCTGGCACAGCAGGGCCTGGTGAAGAACGGCAGCTGTCCTGACAGCAATAACGTCTTTGTTTACGCCAACAGCCTGCAGCGCACTGTGGCCACCGCCCAGTTCTTTGTTAATGGCGCCTTCCCGGGCTGTGACGTCGCTGTTTCTCATCAGGATGAAATGGGCTCCATGGATCCTATCTTCAATCCGGTTATTACAGATGGCAGTGAAGCATTCAATAAGAAAGCGCTGGCTGAGATGGCCGCTGCGAATGAAAAACTGTCGCTGAAGCCTGCCTTCCAGCGCCTGGAAAAGATTGTCGACTACAAAGCATCGCCTGCCTGCAACAATAAAAAGCAGTGCGACCTCAGCAGTGGTCAGAACACCTTCAGCGCTGAAAATGGTAAAGAACCGAATGTCAGTGGCCCGCTGAAAACGGGGAATTCCCTGATGGATGCGTTCACGCTGCAATATTACGAAGGCTTCCCGCTGGATCAGGTTGCATGGGGTCAGATCAAAACACCTGAGCAGTGGAAAGAGCTGTCAGCGATTAAAAATGGTTACCAGGACGCGCTGTTTACCAGCCCGGACATTTCCCGTGAAGTGGCGGCACCGCTGGTGGACTACATCCGCAGTCAGTTAGTGGATCAGGACAAAGCCAACGCGCCTAAAATTACGCTGATGGTAGGCCATGACTCAAACATCGCCTCGCTGCTGAGCGCGTTGCAGGTCAAGCCTTATGAACTGCCTGATACCTTCGAAAAAACGCCGATTGGCGGTCAGGTTGTTTTCGAACGCTGGCATGATGCCAAAAATGATAAAGACCTGCTCAAAGTTGAGTATGTCTATCAGAGCGCCGATCAGCTGCGCAACGCAGACGTGCTGAGCCTGAAGAACCCACCGAAGCGCGTTACGCTGCAGCTGGCGGGTTGTGAGACCGATGCAAACGGCTATTGCAGCTGGGATCAGTTCTCTCAGGTGCTGAATGCTGCGCTGCAGGGCACGCCAATGCAGCCAGCGGCGGCACCACAACCGGCAGCCCAGTCTGACGACGACAGTGCGAAAGCCGCAGCGACCAATGACGCTGCTGCTGATAAGGCTGAAGCGGATAAAGCGACCGCGGCGAAAGAGAAGGCTGACGCCGATAAAGCTGCCGCTGAGAAGTCTGAAGCCGATAAAGCCGCCGCTGAAAAAGCAAAAGCGGACAAGGCAGCAGCCGATAAAGCTGCAGCCGAGAAGGCAAAAGCGGACAAGGCAGCAGCCGATAAAGACGCCGCTGAGAAGGCAAAAGCGGACAAGGCAGCAGCGGATAAAGCCGCCGCTGAGAAAGCGAAAGCGGACAACGCGGCAGCGAAATCAGCCAGTGCCGATAAAGGTGCGGCTGACCAGGCTAACGCCTCGAACACGCCTGCAACAGCGCACAACGACGAATCAAAGTCAGCGGCTGTGGCAACACAGTAATCGTGCTTTCCGGCTGATAATAAAAAACCCCGTCGAGACGGGGTTTTTTTATGGCTGCAAGGCGATTAACCCGCCACGACCACCAGTTTCTGGTTAGCAAACTCTTTGATGCCCAGATCAGACAGCTCACGGCCATAACCTGAACGTTTCACGCCACCAAAGGGCAGCTCCGCTGAGGTGTCGCTCTGAGAGTTGATAAACACCATGCCGGTTTCAATGGCAGAGGCCAGTTTACGACCGCGTGCAATATCGCGTGTCCAGACCGAGCCGCCCAGACCATAGTGAGAGTCGTTCGCCAGCGCCACAGCCGCCTGATCGTCACCTATGACATAAACCTGCGCGACCGGACCGAAGAACTCCTGATAATAGGCGGGATTATCCGGGGTAATGCCAGTGAGAATGGTTGGCTGATAGTAGCAACCTGCACCGTCAACGGCTTTGCCGCCCGTGACCAGTTTTGCGCCATTGGCGACGGCTTCGTCTACCTGTTTCACCAGGCGGTCACGCGCGTCAGCGGAAGAGAGCGGGCCAAGCGTGGTCTTCTCATCCAGCGGATCGCCCAGCGTAGCGGAACTCAGTGCAGCGCTGAACTGGCTGATAAAGCGATCGGCAATCTTCTCATGCAGAATAAAACGTTTTGCGGCGGTACAGACCTGTCCGCAGTTGCTGAGGCGAGCCTGCACGCCCTGACGTACCGCTTCATCAAGATCGGCATCATCCAGCACCACAAACACGTCATTGCCACCCAGCTCCAGCGTCGATTTCTTAAGATGCTTACCGGCCTGCTCAGCCACGGCGCTGCCCGCGCGCTCGGATCCGGTCAGGGCGACACCCTGTACGCGGTCGTCAGCAATCAGATCGGCGACCTGATCGGTGGAGATGAACAGGTTAGTCCAGGCCCCTTCAGGCGCACCCGCTTCACGAACCAGCTTTTCAAAGATATCGGCACAGTGCGGCACGATATTGGCATGTTTTGCCAGCACCGGGTTACCCAGCGCCAGATTAGGTGCCAGCACGCGCATCAGCTGATAGTAAGGGAAGTTCCACGGCTCGACGGCGACTAAAACGCCAATCGGATGATACTCAACCCAGGCTTCGCCCAGATCGCTGGGATAGGACTGCGGCTGCAGAATACGTTCCGCATTCTCTGCGTAGTAGCGGGCAATCTGCGAGCAGATTTTCACTTCTCCGCGGCTCTGACCAATCAGTTTACCCATCTCTTTACTGGCGATGGTGGCCAGTTCTTCCGCGCGGCTATCAATCAGGTCAGCCAGTTTTTTCAGTACCTGCAGACGCGGCTGAATATCACCTTTGCTCCATGAAGAATGGAAAAGGCGATCGGCCACTTCGAGGGCATGGCTGACGGCGGCTTCATCGTGTGACGGCCAGCTTTTCAGCAACTGGTTGTTTGCGGGATTAATGCTTTGATAGGAAGACATAGCGTACTCCTTGGTGAGCTAAAAATTGAGGGCGGGAAAGTCCCGCCCCTGAATCAGACGTTCTTACGTTCTACGGGCTTGTCATCCCAGGTCAGGAGATCTTTATCGGTTTTTTCAAAGGCGCGAATCAGCACGTCATCACTGCCTTGCTGACGCCAGATCTCTTCTGCCAGTTTTTCATCGTAGTTAGCCACTTCGAAAATGGCCTCGGCAATTTCAGGGGAGGTATGACGCAGACTTGCCCATTCGCCAACGTGATGTGCTTTCGATTGTTCAGTAGACATACTTTTCTCCTTTGATTAAATCAGTCCTGCAGTTTGACGGTCAGTCCGGCAACATGTTCGCCCTGAAAACGGGCGATATTCAGTTCCGCTTCGGTAGGCTGACGCGAACCATCGCCGCCCGCCAGGGTGGTGGCTCCATAAGGCGTTCCACCGCGAACCTGTGAAATATCGAACAACTCTTTGGTTCCGTAGCCGATTGGCACAATCACCATGCCGTGATGCGCCAGGGTGGTCCAGACAGACGTGATGGTCTGTTCCTGTCCGCCGCCGGTGCCGGTTGAAGTAAAGACGCTGGCAACCTTGCCAAACAGCGCGCCTGACGCCCAGAGTCCGCCGGTGCGATCCCAGAATGTCCGCATCTGTCCAGCCATGTTGCCGAAGCGGGTCGGGGTACCGACGATAATCGCGTCATAGTGCGGCAGCACCTCAGGCGTGGCTTCTGCTGCCTGCTGATCGGTTTTGCCACCCACCTGTGCAAAGCGATCGGCCTCCATCGTTTCTGGTACCCGCAGGATATCCACTTCCGCGCCGGGAACCCGACGAGCGCCTTCTGCAACCGCGTTCGCCATTGTTTCGATATGTCCGTACATCGAGTAGTAGAGCACCAGAATCTTAGCCATTGATCTCTCCAGATGGTTTTGACGTCCAGAAAAAGTATAGAAGAGCTTTCGTTTTACGCAGGCGATGCCGAAGCCGGAACGGAGGAGTCGGGCAATAAATCAGCAGCTAATCGGTTGTAAGTCGGCAGAGTGTTCGTTGTTTAGCCAAATTTCTGGTGATTACTCTGTTGCTAAATGTGACTGGCGGACGAGTGAAAGGATAATCTGGCTATTATTTAAACATGGGCTGAGCTCGGGTTTCGGGCCGTCAGCCCTCTGTTTTTAATTCTTAATTATCGCACTACGCGACAGGAGCAAATCATGACAACACATCGTGGGGGTTCTGGAAATTTTGCTGAAAACCGTGAACGTGCCGCAGAAGCGGGACGTAAAGGGGGAAAAAACAGCGGCGGTAATTTTAAAAACGATCCGCAGCGCGCCGCGCGTGCCGGGGAGAAAGGGGGACGCAGCAGTCCTAAAAAACCGGACGCATAACCCCACACTGCCGCCGGTTGAGACCGGCGGTTAACGTCGTTGCTTTTCCCCCTCGCTCTCCCCACAATATTGTCCGGACACATCATCAGGTGAATTATGTCGGACACACTCCGCGGTTTAACCCTGCGCCTGACGCGGCAGGAGCTGGTATTACTTTTCATAACCATGATCTGGGGCGGCACCTTTCTGGTGGTGCATCGTGCGATGCAGCACTCCGGCCCGTTCTTCTTTGTCGGCCTGCGTTTTGCCACCGCCGCGCTGCTGCTGGCGCTCTTTTTCCGCCGCTATCTGGCAGGCATGACCTGGCTGGAGGTGAAAGCGGGTGCGCTGATTGGCCTGTCGATCGCCGGGGGCTATGGTCTTCAGACGTGGGGAATGCAGACCATCTCCAGCAGTCAGTCCGCCTTTCTCACCGCGCTCTATGTCCCTGTCGTGCCGTTGCTGCAATGGCTGTTTCTGCGCCGTCCGCCGGGATTGATGTCGTGGCTGGGGATTGTACTGGCGTTTACCGGCCTGCTGCTGGTGGCCGGGCCGCAGGATGGTCGCATCACTCTGAATGCGGGTGAAATAGCGACGCTGATCAGTACCCTGGCGATCGCTGCCGAAATCATCTTAATCAGCCGCTATGCCGGTAAGGTCGATGTGCGCCGTGTGACCCTGATCCAGCTGGCGGTGGCGTCGCTGTGCGCCTTTGGTCTGATGATCCCCAATGGGGAAACGGTGCCTGCCATCTCAACGCCGCTGCTGCTCAGCGCGCTGGGGCTGGGTGCGGCCAGCGCCCTGATTCAGGTCACCATGAACTGGGCGCAACGCAGCGTTTCGCCGACCCGCGCTACGGTGATTTATGCCGGGGAACCAGTCTGGGCTGGCGTCGTGGGGCGTATTGCGGGTGAGCGCCTGCCTGCGCTGGCGTTGCTGGGCGGCGCGCTGATCGTCTGCGGGGTGATCGTCAGTGAGCTGCGGCTGAAACGAAAAAAAGCGGTGCAGCCTGCTGCCACACCGCTGGAGTAGGTCGTTAACCCTGCTGTCGCGCCAGGGGCTTGTCCTGCTTTGCCGCATTGCGTCGGCGCAGAATCGCATTGAGGATAATCGCGCCAAAGGTGGCGGTACCGATACCCCCCAGCGTGAAAGAACCGATTTTCAGCGCGAAATCACCGGCACCGAGCACCAGTGTGGTCGCCACCATGATCAGGTTACTGTTCTGGCCTAAATCAACATGGTTCTGTACCCAGATGCGGGCACCCGCTACCGCAATCAGCCCGAACACCACAATGGATGCGCCGCCAATCACCGGTGCCGGAATAGTGTGGATCAGCGCACCAAACTTCGGCGAGAAACCGGCGAGGATGGCGATGACCGCCGCGGCGACAAATGCCAGCGTAGAATAGACTTTGGTCACCGCCATCACCCCGATATTTTCGGCATAGGTGGTGACGCCACTGCCGCCGATCGAGCCGGAGAGCATGGTGGCCAGGCCATCGCCAACAAAAGCGCGTCCCATGTAAGGATCGAGATTGCGTCCGGTCATACCCGCCACCGCTTTCAGATGCCCGAGGTTTTCAGCCACCAGAATGATCGCCACCGGGGCGATAAGCACCATCGCCTGCAGATCAAAGGTGGGTGCAGTGGTGTGCGGCAGACCAAACCAGGCAGCCTGTGATAGCAGGGTAAAATCGACCGGCTTACCCAGCCCCAGACCGTTGGTCAGCAGCGCATAGATCGCCCAGGCCAGAATCAGGCCGACCAGAATCAGCAGTCGCTGAATCATCCCGTGGGTAAATACCGCTACCAGACCAATGCAGAGTACGGTCATCACCGCAACCCAGCTGTCGAATGACGAGGCGGAGACGCTGTGAACCGCAATCGGGGCCAGATTCAGCCCGATAGCCATCACCACCGCACCGGTCACGACCGGCGGCATCAGATTTTCAATCCAGCGCGTGCCGGACTTCATCACCACCAGACCAATCAGCGTGTAGAGCAGGCCGCAGGCTATCACGCCGCCCAGCGCCACGCTGAGATTGGGATTCAGCCCCTGACCGCTGAAGCCGGTTACCGCAATGACCACGCCGACAAAGGCAGCGCTCGACCCGAGATAACTGGGCACCCGACCGCCGGTGATAAAGAAGAACAGCAGCGTGCCTATACCCGAGACCAGAATGGCCAGATTGGGATCCAGCCCCATCAGCAGGGGCATCAGCACCGTTGCGCCAAACATCGCTACCGCATGCTGTAAACCCAGCACCAGCGTCTGCCCCAGAGGCAGGGTCTCATCCGGGGCGATAATACCGTTTTCTGTTAATGCCGACTTCTTTTGCCATTGCGGAAACCAGGATCGTGCCATCGTCTACTCCAGAGCGTTATGAATGCCGGTGGGATTCAGGGAAGTGTTAACAGGCATCCTGCCGCAACAGGGGATGGTATCCCCGGTCAAACCACGCCAGACCGTGGGTGTCGTCATTGCGCACTAATCCCACGACTTCGCAGAACAGCGTGTCATGCGTACCGACGCTGACAATCTGAGTGATGCGGCAGTCAAAGGACGCGACGGCGCCGCTCAGCACTGGCGAGCCGGTCACGGCCGTTGACCACTCAGCGGCAATAAAACGATCAGCCATTGGTGTTTTGCCGCCGAACAGATTGGAGAGCGTTTCATGGCCCGCCGCCAGCGTATTGACGCAGAGCTGCATATTTTCGCGGAACACCGGGTAAACCGAGGCAGAGCGGTTAAGGCAGACCAGCAGCGTCGGCGGCGAATCCGTGACGCTGCACACCGCCGAGGCCGTAAAGCCTGCGCGTCCGGCCGGGCCTTCAGTGGTGATGATGTTGACCGCAGCACCGAGCCGCGACATCGCATTACGAAACTCAGTTTTCTCAACGGCAGGGGTAAGGGTATCCAGGCTCATCGTGTTCTCCGCGAAAAGGTTATCCGACGACGCGCTGCAGCGGCTGCACGTCATCAGTCTGATCCAGCCACTGCAGCAGCAGGGCATTAAAGTTTTCGGGGGCGGTGACGCTCATGGCGTGGCCGCCCCAGGCCATCATCTGTTCAGTCGCATTGGGCAGGGCCGCGGCCAGCTCAGTTGAGCAGCTCCATGGCACCAGCAGATCGTCCTGGCTGGCGATCACCAGCACCGGTTGTGGAATGGCAGCAGCCCGCGCGCTGAAGTCGGCGCTCATCAGGGCGTGCAGCCGCCGCATCAGATTTTCCATCCCCTGAAAATGTGCGACGTGATGGCTATCTTCCTGATCCAGCCGTGTCTGATGCTGTGCCATCCACTCCGCAGGATAGAGAAACAGCGGCTGAGCGCGGACAAATGCCTCGACGCCGACGTTGAGCAGCAGGTCCTGACGCACCTGAAAGCAGCGACGGGTATGGGGATGCAGCGTCAGCCAGCCATTGATCACCGCGATCCGTTCGATCCGATCCGGATAATCCAGCGCCAGCTGCATCCCCATCAGACCGCCCAGCGCGTGCCCGATCAGGCTGAAGCGCAGGATGCCGTGCTGCGCCAGCGCGGCGGCCAGTTCTGACGCCATCATCGCCATGCTGTAGCCTTCCGGCAGGCTGTCAGCGCTGCGACCGGTGCCGCGCTGGTCATAGGTCACCACCCGATAGCGTGCCGTTAGCGCGGCCAGCTGCGGCTGCCAGAAACCCGCCACGCCGCCCAGACCGGATGAGAGCACCAGTGTCGGTGCATCGGGATTTTGCAGACCCAGAATATCCAGCTGCATCAGACCTCCGCTTTGCCGATGTGCGCCACGCTGGCGATCTCAATCAGCGCATCAGGCTTGACCAGACCGCACTGAATACAGAAGCGCGCCGGTTTTTCGCCGGGAAAGAACTCGGCATAAACCTGATTCACCGCGGCGTAGTTCGACCAGTCGGTGATAAAAATCGAATTAAACGTCACATCGGTCATGCTGCCACCGGCGGTCTCGATCACCTTTTTAATGGTTTCCAGCACGTGGCGGGTCTGCGCTGCGGCATCACCCACATGCACCACGTTGTTGTCAGCATCAAACGGCAGCGTACCCGAGACATAGACCACGCCATCCGCCAGCGTGCCGGGAACGAACGGGGCAATGGGGGTGGAGGTGCCTGGCGGAACAATAATACTTTTCGGCATAGCGTCGTCCTTATCGTGGATTAGCGGGCATTCAGGCTTTCGCAGAAGGTATCGACATCCGATACCCAGCCAAAAAAGGTTTCGATATTGAACAGGGCAGCCTGCTGAGCAAAGGGCGGGCCGGCCTGATAAGTGGCGTCTTCCAGCACCACGCCGAAGTACTCCAGAAAGAAGCCGTCGCGCAGCGTCGATTCAACGCAGACGTTGGTCGCGATGCCGGTAAACATCAGATGACGGATCCCGCGGCTGCGCAGCATGCTGTCGAGCGGGGTGTTATAGAAGCCGCTGTAACGTGATTTCGGCAGCACGATGTCACCGGGTTGCGGCACCAGTTCATCGACCAGCGCGTAATCCCAGCCGCCTTTTGACAGCAGCGACCCCTGCAGTTCAGGCCGTTTACGCATGGTTTTCAGGGCATTCGATTTGTGGAAATTGGGGGAACCGGCGTCGCCCGCTTCTACATAGTCACTGTCCCAGCCGTTCTGGAACCAGATGATCTGAACGCCTGCCGCACGGGCCGCCGTCACCGCCTGATAGATTTTCGCAATCACCGGCTTGGTGGCGGAAACATCGAAGCCCGCCAGATCGAGATAGCCGCCTTCAGTGGCGTAGGCGTTCTGCATATCCACGACAATCAGCGCGGTCTGGCCAGGCGGAAAGGCGATCGGCTCTGGCCGCGCCGGCAGTTCAACCTGGGGAACATCCGGCGTGTGAGCACAATAAACGGTAGCCATCATGCCACCTCCTGCTGTGCGTCGAGCAGGGCGCTGCGACAGGCCATCAGCGGCTGAATGTGCTGCCCGAAGTTCTCGATACCCTGCAGGAAGTCATCAAACGTCAGCAGCACGCCGTGGGTGCCTTCGACCTGCGCAACCTCATCCAGCATCCGCGCCACGCTGGCATACGACCCCACCAGGGTGCCCATATTGATATTGACTGCCGAGGTCGGATCCGCCATCTGGCGCACATTGGTGTCGCTGCCCGATTTGGTGTCCTGCTGACTCTGAGTGGTGAGCCAGGAGAGCGCCTCTTCATCCGCACCGGCTTTGTAGTGTTCCCACTTCGCCCGCGCTTCTTCGTCCGTTTCAGCAGCGATGATCATAAACAGCACATAGGAGCCGACATCGCGGCCCGCTTTTTCAGCGGCCTGCTTCATGCGAATCGAGGTAGAGCTGAACGCGGCAGGCGTGTTAACACCTTTACCAAAGCAGAAGTTGTAATCGGCGTGCTGAGCAGAGAAGGCCATACCGGCATCGCTCTGTCCGGCGCAGATCACCTTCATCGGGCGCTGCGGCTGCGGACTCACGCGGCAGTCGTTCATGGTGAAGAACTCACCTTTAAAGTCCGATTTTCCAGTGCCCCACAGATCGCGCAGCACGGTAACGTATTCGGTCAGATAAGCGTAGCGGCTGCTGAAGTACTCATCGCCAGGCCACATACCCATCTGTTCATATTCCGGTTTCTGCCAGCCGGTCACCAGGTTGACGCCAAAGCGACCGCCTGAAATGGAATCGATGGTGGACGCCATGCGCGCCACAATCGCCGGAGGCAGCGTCAGGGTGGCGGCGGTGGCGTAGATCTCAATGCGCGATGTCACGGCGGCCAGCCCAGCCATCAGGGTGAACGATTCGAGATTATGATCCCAGAACTCGGTTTTTCCGCCGAAGCCGCGCAGTTTGATCATCGAGAGCGCAAACTCGAAATGGTAATGCTCTGCTTTCAGCACGATCGCTTTGTTCAGTTCAAAGGTCGGCATGTACTGCGGCGCATTGGACGAAATCAGCCAGCCATTGTTACCAATCGGAATAAAGACGCCTATCTTCATGTGAAACCTCGTTGCGATGGGGGAAAGGTGTTTCACGCGCTGCACTGCATCCTGCATCGTCCATGTGGGCCGCGCTCAGTCACAATTCTGCAAACTGTGTGCCACTTTTTTTATTCTTTTAGATAACAATGAGTTAAAATTAACCCGAAAGAGGTAAGTGGAGTAACTGGTCCATTTCAGACCGTCTGGTCAAAATTCGCTGCACGTTTTCCATGCAGGCTGAGCAAAAAAGGTGCAGGGCGCGGATTGGGCAGCGATGAATCCCTTTGCTATGATGCGCTGACACCAGAAGGATGAGGTAAACGTGTGAATACCGATGAAAAAAAGCCAACGCGACGTTCGCGTGCGGTCGCAGCGAAGCGGGCCGCCATACTGGAAGCGGCATTAACCTTCTTCTCACAGTTTGGCATTCACGGCACCAGCCTCGATAAGGTGGCCGAGCTGGCCGATGTCTCTAAAACCAATCTGCTCTACTATTTTCCCTCTAAAGAAGTGCTGTATGTGGCCGTGCTTAAGCAGATTCTGGATGTCTGGCTGGCACCGTTGCGCGCGCTGGCGCACGATCAGGATCCATTGGTCGCGATTCGTCGCTACATCCGGCTGAAGCTGGAAGTGTCGCGCGATCATCCTCAGGCTTCCCGGCTCTTCTGTCTGGAGATGTTGCAGGGTGCTCCGCTTCTGAAAGGGGAGCTGGCAGGCGATCTTAAGCAGCTGGTGGATGACAAAGCGGCAATTATTGAGCGCTGGATTGATGAAGGACGACTGGCGGGCGTACAGCCGCAGCATCTGATCTTTATGCTGTGGGCCACCACGCAGCATTACGCCGATTTTGCCACTCAGGTTGAGGCCGTTACCGGCCAGACGCTCAGCGATCCGGCGTTTTTCGATCAGGCTGTTGATAACGTGCAGCGCATGATCATCGAAGGGATTCGCGTACGCTAATTCAGGATACATCCACGGTTCAGGTACGGAGTTAATCAATGGATTCTGTTTCGCAGCTGGTGCTGGGTGCCTCAGTCAGTGTCGCAGTGATGGGACGTCGGGTGCCGGTCTGGCAGGCCGCGCTGGTGGGCGGCGTCTGCGGCACCTTACCCGATCTCGATGTCTTTCTTGATCATGGCGATGCGATACGCAACATGACCCTGCATCGCACGGAAACGCATGCGCTGCTCTGGCTCACGCTGCTCTCGCCACTGATTGCATGGCTGGTGGCAGGTCTGTTTCGTCAGCGGGTGAAGTGGGCAGCATGGTGGCCTGCCATCTGGCTGGCGCTGATTACCCATCCGCTGCTCGATTTGATGACGGTGTATGGCACCCAGCTTGGCCTGCCGATCACCGATTATCCTTATGCCATCGGCAGTATCTACATCGTCGATCCACTCTATACGCTGCCGCTGCTGGCAGGCCTGGGCGTCGCGCTCTGGCGGCGCAGTGATAAAGGGCTGCGCGGAAACCGGCTCGGGCTGATGCTGAGTACCCTTTATCTGGTCTGGAGCGTGGTGATTCAGGGCGTCGCAGGCTGGCAGATCAGAGCGTCGCTGGCGGAGCAGGGTATTCCGGACAATAAAGTGCTGGTGACGCCCACGGCCTTTAATACGCTGGTATGGCGCAGCGTGATTATGACGCCGGATCGCTATGGCGAAGTTTACTGGTCGCTGTTGTCGCCCTCACGGCCACTGCAGGTGGCGTGGTACCCGCGTCATCCTGAACTGTTCGACGCTTTTCGGGGCAGCTGGTATGCAGAACGTGTCGCCTGGTTCAGCCACGGCTTCTACGCGCTGCGGGAGCAGGACGGGCAGACGACGATTGCCGACCTGCGCATGGGCGAAGGCGATAAGTATACCTTCACCTTTGGTCTGGGCACGCCTCAGCAGCCCGATCCCCGGCCGCAGCGCTTACCTTATGAACGCCCCTCTTTATCCGCCATTTTCTCTGCGCTGGGCGATCGCCTGTAAAAAAAAGCCCGGTCATCTGACCGGGCTTTTTTCATGATATTACCGATTAGCGGCTACGACGATTACGCAGCATCCAGCCGACACCCAGCAGGGCAAACCAGAGTGGCGTAACCATCAGCGCCTGGCGCGTATCTTCCTGCAGCGTCAGCAGCACCAGCACAAATGCGAAGAATGCCATGCAGACCCAGCACATGAATTTGCCCAGCGGCATCTTAAATGCCGACTCCGCATGGCGCTGCGGATGCTTTTTACGGTAGGCCAGATAGCTGCACAGAATGATGGTCCAGACGAACATAAACAGAATGGCCGAGACGGTGGTCACCAGCGTGAAGACCTTCATTACATCCGGGATCAGGTAGATCAACGCCACACCAATCAGCAGGCACAGGCAGGAGAAAAACAGGCCGGTAGTCGGCACCGCACGGGCAGAGAGTCGGCCAAAGGCGCGGCTGGCCACACCCTGCTGCGACAGGCCATAGAGCATACGGCTGGTGGAGAAGATGCCGCTGTTGGCTGAGGAGGCGGCAGAAGTCAGCACCACAAAGTTAACGATACTCGCAGCCGCAGGCAGACCAATCAGAACGAACATCTCAACAAACGGACTGCGATCGGCCATCACCTGGGTCCAGGGCGTTACCGCCATAATCACCATCAGCGCCAGCACGTAAAACATAATGACCCGCAACGGAATCGCATTAATCGCGCGCGGTAACACTTTATGCGGATTGTGGGTTTCAGCCGCTGCCGTGCCCACCAGTTCAATGCCGACAAAGGCAAACACCGCAATCTGGAAGCCGGCAAAGAAGCCGCTGAGGCCTTTCGGGAACATGCCGCCGTGATCCCATATGTTGCTGAGTGACGCTGTGCCGCCGCCCGGTGAGGGGTAGTGAATCGATACCAGCACAATCCCGGTTACGATCAGCGCCACAATGGCGACGATTTTAATGATCGCGAACCAGAACTCCATCTCGCCAAACAGCTTGACGGTGGCAATGTTGAGCGCCAGAAAAACCACCACGCAGAGCAGGGCGCTCATCCAGATCGAGAAGCCCGGAAACCAGAGCTGGAAATAGGCGCTGATTGCCACCACGTCGGCAATGCCGGTTACCACCCAACAGAACCAGTAGGTCCAGCCGGTAAAGTAGCCCGCCCACGGGCCAAGCAGATCCGCGGCAAAATCGCTAAAGGATTTGTACTCAAGGTTGGAGAGCAGCAGCTCCCCCATGGCGCGCATCACAAAGAACAGCATAAAACCGATGATCATATAGACAAAAATGATCGAGGGGCCAGCCAGGCTGATGGTTTTACCTGAGCCCATAAACAGGCCGGTACCGATAGCGCCACCAATGGCGATCAGCTGGATGTGACGATTGTGCAGATTACGCTGGAGTTTATCGGGCGTCTCGTGGGTGCTTGCGGTTTCTTTAGATTGATCAACCATAGAATTGTCTTTCCTGTCGTGATGTTGTGTTCAGCTCTGCTGGCTGTTAGTCAAGGCGTCTGCCTGAGGGCAAGTCGGCATAAGATAGAGGAAGAGAGCCGGAATCGGGTAACGCTTTTTTACCAATTGTGATGCCTGCCGTCCCGGAAGCGGTAATAAAGCGCGATTTTGTTCAAACCTTCGTCAGCCTGGGTAATTATTCATCACGTTATGTCAGTCAGGCGGCGTGAAGGGCGATGGGCTTCTACACTTTTTGTTTGCTAATCATCATGCTGCGAGAGGGACTATGCGCACGCTTATCCTGTTTTTGCTATTGCTTGCGCTGGGATGGGTCAGCTTACCCTGGCTTAAGCAGCATCTGCCGCCGCAGTTTAATCCCTTTACGCCACTCTCTGTTACCGATCCGCCGGGCTGGATGACGCAGATTAAGATGAAAAGGCTGGCCAGCGATCCCGACGCATGTCTGGCGGTGATGCGCCGCGCGCAACAGGCGGGCTGGGTCAGCTTCAGCGAGCGTCCGGACGTCACGGGTCACTGTCCGCTCAGTCATCCGCTGCGGGTTCAGAAATTTGGCCCGGTCAGCCTCAGCAGCAGCTTTCTGGCCAGCTGTCCTATGGCCGTCGCCAGCACCATGTATGCTCTGCGCAGTCGTGAACAGACCGCCAGAGAGATGCACAGTCCACTGGTACGAATTACGCATGTCGGCAGTTACGCCTGCCGTAATATTTATCATCGTGCCCAGGGGCGGCTCAGTGAACATGCCACCGCCGATGCCTGGGATGTGACAGGCTTTCAGCTGGCTGATGGTCAGCGGCTTGAGGTCAATCGTCACTGGCAACAGCCGGAAGAAGAAGCGGCAATGCTTCATACGCTGTGGCGTGGCGGCTGTGAGGTATTCGGCAATGCGCTGGGGCCGGACTATAACGCCGCTCACGCCTCACATTTTCATCTGGGTATGCGTGGTGCAGGCTACTGCCGATAAATCATCAGACAGGATTAATACCGTGTTTGATTAAGAAATGTTCTTATGGTGCCAGTAAAACCCATCCAGTTATCATTGCTGAACCTGATCCCTTACTGAAATAGTCTGACAACAGGTCAGGATGCGCATAAAAAAGCCGATTTCAGGGCCATCTGTAAGAATAAAACGATGCCTGCGGGATATAACCCTTGTGCAGATTCTCAGCCTCATTTGCTCAGCGCCTGCTGGCGGCATGATGAAATTATTTCACGGTTGCGCTGGCAGAAATAAGGGAAAGGTATCGCATAAATAAAGCGTGCGTGATTGAGAAAAGAACGGATTTTTCCTGCAAATTTATTTTCATATGATTTAGTTGCGTGACTATCGGGAAAGTGATTTAACTGATTAAAATAGAGTCAGTGTTGAGCATTACGCCATAAATAGTGATCTCCGCCACGTATTGCGGTCAGTCAGCAGAGTAAGTAAACGAGACTTTTACGGACACGCTGTCCTGGATCAGGTATTTGCAGTCAGATAAGTCGATAAACCACAGCAGCATGTGAATCGACGGGCACAGAGCATGGTCGGGCAGGGGAGACCAGAAAAGGTTTATTAAACAGCACATCGTTACGCTTACAGGGCTGCCACTGAATACCGGGACAGGTCTTTCACCGGCAAGCGCGTGGCGCGGGCAGCATGCCGGTTAGCTGCCTCAACAGACGCCACAGGGGCTGCGGGGTCGTCTGACGAAACCAGTCCTGATGCTGCAAAGAGAGAGCCGGGCTTATTTCCTGATAAAAAATATGTCAGAAATTTGTCACTGCCGCTTCGCTTATAACGGAGTAATTAACGCCTTGTTTACTCGTTATTTACCCAACAATCAGCATCGCGATTCAATATTTTCAGCAGACGTTTCGGGGCTGAGATAAAATTGCACCGGAGGTCAGGGATTGAAATCCTATCAGAAAAATCTTATTCTCCTGGGGTGATTGAAATTGCTGTGATCGGCCTCACCTTGTAAAGGCAGGAACACTTTTTCACTCCGCTCCAACGGTGAAAGGTTAAATGCGCTGTAGATCGCGACAGATTCGTCCTGAACGATAAGTTAATTTTCTTCTGCAAAGTTATTTTATCCGATGAATCCGAATGAATATTACCGGAAGGGCGAGTGAAATTAACGCTGAGGCAATATGAGCACTGAAAATTATTTCGCCTGGCGACATGAAGCGAAAGAACAATTTCAGGCATTAA
Source organism: Pantoea sp. CFSAN033090 (assembly GCF_001264395.1). NCBI lineage: Bacteria > Pseudomonadati > Pseudomonadota > Gammaproteobacteria > Enterobacterales > Erwiniaceae > Pantoea > Pantoea sp. CFSAN033090. Next base: position 304,948 of record NZ_LGYX01000004.1, read on the forward strand.
CGGTTTCTTCTGAATTGAAGCCGTTATTGCAACAATTTACTGAATCTTTAGGCTTCGATTATTTTGCCTTTTTGATTCAGCACCCGGTGCCTTTTAACCGACCGCGCATTCATTTACATAGCACCTATCCCAGATTATGGGTTAAACGCTATGAGAAGCAGAATTATTACGCTGTCGATCCGGTGCTCAGGTTGTGTCAACGACCGGGCAAAGGCATGGCGTGGACGGAGGAACTCTTCGCCGACGCCGGCAATTTGTGGCATGAGGCGAGAGAATATGGGCTGCAGAGCGGATTTTCTTGCTCTGCAATGGCACCAAATCGCGTCATTGGTATATTATCTATATCGTCGCAACAGCCCATTTCTGTCCAGCTCTGCCATGCTGAGCTGGAGGTGAAACTACACCTTTTAGCGGAACTAAGTCTGGATACGCTGGAACGCTTTAGCGATGATGCAATGATGGTACTAAAAAAAGAGTTTAGTCAGCGCGAGCTGGAAATTTTGAAATGGACAGCCGAAGGAAAAACGGCGGTCGAAATTTCACTTATTTTATCCATCTCTGAACATACCGTTAACTTTCACCAAAAAAATATGCAAAAGCGTTTCAATGTTTCCAATAAAACGCAGATTGCCTGCTATGCAGCGGCAATCGGACTGATCTGAACATAAAGCAACGGCTACATTTCGCCGTTCCTTTGCACAGGTCTGTTGTCTACCCTGCGCCGGGACTTTGCCAGGCTGGCGCAAAGAAATCATTGCAAACATGGGGATGTCAGAGGCGCATGATGAAAATAGTGCAAACGCAATTAAAGGATATGCCATCCTCTTTGCTTGCCGAACTCGGCAGCTACCGATACAGCGTCTTTGCGCGCGGCGAAGGGTGGTCAATTCCGCCACGCCTGAGCACGCCAGGACAGGAATATGATCGCTACGATCGTTCAGATGTTACCTGGCTGATCGCATGGAATGCGCGGGAGGGCATCAGCGGCTGTGCGCGTCTGATGCCCTGGTTCGAACCTGAACTGAGTGAAGGCATCGTACTGCCTTTCAGCCATGAGAAAGTGTGGGAAATGTCGCGCTTCTCGGCACGGCTGGATGTGGACGCTGAACTGCCACTGAATATTCTCTGGCACGCCGTGCAGCTGGCAGAATTGAACGGTATGGAATACATCATCAGTTCGGCAACGCCGATGCTGGAGAAGATGTTTGAAGAGCATCAGGTGGTGTATGAGCCGCTGACGCCGGGACTTATTCTGTCAGAAGATAATCTGTTTGCGATCCGTATTCCGGTGGTTCAGCCAGCGCTGGCTGAAAAGTATCGGGGAACGCGGCGCTTTAGTCCGGAAGAGGTACTGCCTACGCTGGGCGTTTCGGTTAACTGGCAGGCGCACAGTTAATTAATTTGCCCCCGCGGCTGTGGGGGCAAGCAAGCTTACTGACGGTAGGCTGTTTTGATCTGCTTAATGGTATTGCTGAATACTTCCGCCTGAGGCTTGTCGCCCAGCGTCTGTACATAGCGTTCCATGTTGATAATCACTTTGCCGGCATCAGCCTGGCCCATACCTTTCAGGATCAGGGTGATCATCATCTTCAGACCCGCGATTTCATCCGCTAATTTCCGGGCTTCCTGCGAAGTTGCAAAATCTTCATCGCTCATGCGTTTCTCCTTGGTGAATGACAATGTGTCGGCAATCTGTCCGAACAGCAGTGCGTGAGTATATCACAGGGTCAGTAAGTTGCTGGAGCAGCCGGTTCGCTTCGCTATAAACAGCTGGTTTGTCCAGTACAACTAATCAATCGCTGAAAGTAATTACAGGTGTTGCCGGGCCAGATATCACAAGGGCCTGCAGCGATAAGGCACAGCAAAGTCTGGTGTTAATACCATGAAATAGTAAGAGTTTAAGGATTATTCAGTACGCCTGTCGGTTGTAAGAAATCTCTGTTATTGCTGGCTGCACGGGGCTGGAAATCGTTATGCGAAGCGTCGACTGTTTTGCTTTGTTGATGTGCTTTTGAGGTAAAAGCGGGTATGATTATCGCCTGTATTCGTTAATTGATTCCTCTTTTTTTAGCCTCTGGAGTTTCCCCGTTGATCAGTGTGCTTCTTGTTGATGACCATGAACTTGTCCGTGCCGGAATCCGTCGCATCCTTGAGGATGTCAAAGGTCTGGCCGTGGTCGGAGAGGTCAACTGTGGCGAGGATGCCGCTAAGTGGTGCCGTGCCAATCAGGTTGATGTGATCCTCATGGATATGAACATGCCGGGCATCGGTGGACTGGAGGCGACGCGCAAAATCGTGCGTTACAATCCCGATATCAAAATCATCATGCTGACCATTCACACGGAAAATCCGCTGCCTGCGAAAGTGATGCAGGCGGGGGCTGCAGGCTACCTCAGTAAAGGGGCTGCGCCGCAGGAGGTGATCAATGCGATTCGCTCGGTCAATGCCGGACAGCGCTACATCGCTTCAGATATCGCTCAGCAGATGGCGCTGAGCCAGATTGAGCCACAAAAAGCGGAATCCCCCTTCAGCTGTTTGTCGGAAAGGGAATTGCAGATTATGCTGATGATCACCCGTGGACAAAAGGTGACGGAAATTTCCGAGCAGTTAAATCTCAGTCCTAAAACCGTTAACAGTTACCGCTACCGGATGTTCAGCAAGCTGAATATCAGTGGCGATGTAGAGTTAACGCATCTGGCCATTCGACATGGCCTCTATAATGCGGAGCCGTTAATCAGTAGTGAATGACGTTTTTGATCCCAAAGCCTTTCTGAGTACGGTAACCAGCAAGCCCGGTGTTTACCGCATGTATGACGCCTCAGGCACCGTCATCTATGTAGGCAAAGCCAAAGACCTGAAGAAGCGTCTGACCAGCTACTTCCGCACTCAGGTCGGCAGCCGCAAAACCGAAGCGCTGGTTAGCAATATCCAGCACATCGATGTCACCGTGACCCACACCGAAACCGAAGCGCTGCTGCTTGAGCATAACTACATCAAGCTCTACCAGCCGCGCTACAACGTGCTGCTGCGCGACGATAAATCTTACCCCTACATCTTTCTTAGCAGCGATACCCATCCGCGACTGGCGATGCACCGTGGTGCAAAGCATGCCAAAGGCGAATACTTTGGCCCGTTCCCCAACGGCTATGCGGTGCGTGAAACGCTGGGATTGCTGCAAAAAGTCTTCCCTATCCGCCAGTGCGAAAACAGCGTCTACCGCAATCGCTCCCGGCCCTGTCTGCAATATCAGATTGGCCGCTGTCTGGGTCCCTGTGTCGCGGGGCTGGTCAGTGAGGAGGAGTATGCACAGCAGACCGATTACGTACGTCTGTTCCTGGCGGGAAAAGACGATCAGGTTCTCAACCAGCTGGTCAAACGGATGGAAGAGGCGAGCACGGGCCTGCGCTTTGAAGAGGCGGCACGCCTGCGCGACCAGATTCAGGCTGTGCGACGGATCACCGAAAAGCAGTTTGTCTCGAATCAGGGTGATGACCTTGATGTGATGGGTGTGGCTTATGAAGCGGGCATGGCCTGTCTCCACGTGCTGTTTATCCGTCAGGGCAAAGTGTTGGGCAGCCGCAGCTACTTCCCGAAAGTGCCCGTCGATACCGATCTGGCTGAGGTCGTTCAGACCTTTGTCGGGCAGTTCTACCTGCAGGGCAGTGAGGCACGTACGCTGCCTGGCGATATTCTGCTGGACTTCACCTTGCCAGAACGTGAACTGCTGGCTGAGTCGCTCAGTGAACTGGCCGGACGTCGGGTGAGTATTCAGAGCAAGCCGCGCGGGGATCGCGCCCGTTATCTCAAACTGGCGCGTACCAACGCCGCGACGGCGTTAACCACGCGGCTGTCACAGCACTCCACAATTCATCAGCGGCTGATGGCGCTGGCGGAGTTTCTTGAGCTGGACAAAATTAAACGCATGGAGTGTTTCGATATCAGTCATACCATGGGTGAGCAGACCATCGCCTCCTGCGTAGTGTTCGACCAGAATGGTCCGCTGCGTGCCGATTATCGTCGCTACAACATCAGCGGTATTACGCCGGGGGATGACTACGCCGCCATGAATCAGGTGCTACGTCGCCGCTATGGTAAAGCGATTGAAGAAGATAAGATTCCGGATGTGATTCTGATCGATGGCGGTAAGGGCCAGCTGTCTCAGGCGAAGCAGGTCTTCGCGGAACTGGATGTGCCCTGGGACAAAAGCCGGCCGATTTTACTCGGTGTAGCGAAAGGCAGCGATCGTAAAGCCGGACTGGAGACGCTGTTCTTTGAAGCGGAAGGTGAGGGCGTTTCGCTGCCACCCGATGCGCCAGCGCTGCATGTGATCCAGCATATTCGTGATGACGCTCACAATCATGCCATTTCAGGCCACCGTAAAAAACGGGCCAAAGTAAAGAACACCAGCGCACTGGAAAGCATCGAAGGGGTGGGGCCGAAACGGCGTCAGCAACTGCTTAAGTACATGGGGGGCCTGCAACCGCTGATGAACGCGTCAGTGGAGGAGATCGCCAATGTACCCGGTATCTCACATGCTCTGGCAGAAAAAATATACTACTCGTTGAAACACTAGCATTGAAACGGGGGGGGCAATGTAGGAACATAGGCTAAATTCTACCTATATCCAGACAGTTACCGGCATATGCAATTAAACATCCCGACGTGTCTCACCCTGTTTCGAGTCGTGCTCATCCCGTTCTTTGTGCTGGCTTTCTATCTGCCGTTCACCTGGGCGCCGCTGGCGACTGCACTGATCTTTGTTTTTGCTGCCATCACCGACTGGTTTGATGGCTTTCTGGCGCGCCGCTGGAAGCAGACGACACGCTTTGGTGCGTTTCTCGATCCGGTAGCGGATAAAGTGATGGTGGCCATTGCGCTGGTGCTGGTGGCGGAATATTTCCACGCCTGGTGGATTACGCTGCCCGCCGCCACCATGATTGCACGCGAGATCATTATCTCTGCGCTGCGTGAATGGATGGCGGAGATTGGTAAACGCAGCAGCGTGTCGGTTTCCTGGATTGGTAAAGTGAAAACCACTGCCCAGATGTTCTCACTGTTTGCCTTGCTGTGGCGTCCTGATGCCACCGTCGTGGCGATTGGTGTGGTGGCGTTATACATTGCTGCCGTGCTGACTTTCTGGTCTATGTTCCAGTATTTAAGCGCCGCGCGCGGCGATCTGCTCGAACCGTGATCGATACGATTTAAAAAGCAGCAAACGGACGCGCTGTGAGGATAATTTTATTGACTCATTGCGTCATCTAAGTAGAATGCATCGCATCGAACGGCAGCCAGGCTGCCAGAAGATAAATAAAATCAGCAGGTTCGACGAAATTGCTGAATTGCGGGAATAGCTCAGTTGGTAGAGCACGACCTTGCCAAGGTCGGGGTCGCGAGTTCGAGTCTCGTTTCCCGCTCCAGATTCGCAGGTCAGGTTAACCTGACGGCACATCAGTTTAAGGCGCGTTGGCAGAGTGGCTATGCAGCGGATTGCAAATCCGTGTACCTCGGTTCGACTCCGGGACGCGCCTCCAGTTACACCCTGCCCGGGTGGTGAAATCGGTAGACACAAGGGATTTAAAATCCCTCGGCTGTAAGGCTGTGCGGGTTCAAGTCCCGCCCCGGGCACCATATTTCTGCCGAAGAAAATCTAATAAAATAAAAGCAATATGCAGTAATGTCGTAACCGCCCAAGGGCGGTTTTTTTGTGCCTGCTATCTGGCGGATACGGCGACTGCAACCTCCGTTTAGCGGTATAAGCCGGCATCAGCCCCGGGAGCTGAATACCAGCTCATCATCAGTATCACTCACCAGCACCATCCGTTGCGCCTCGCCGCTGGAAGAGACAAAGGTCACTTCATGTCCGATGCTGATATCATCAAAGGCGTCGGTCGGCTGTGACTGCTTCCGGATCTCCAGAACCATCCGCGAGGGGTAGGGTTTATCATTGACCTTATCAATATGATAATTGGCGGTAAAATTCAGTTCGGGTTGATCAACCACGTAAAATTGTCCTGAAGGCATAGTCTTGACCTCTGCATAATGTTGCCATAAGTCCCGGTCGGAACAGGCTGCCTGAAACTTAAGGTTAGCTGAATAATCAATGCCTACAGGCGGCGGCACCTCTTTTTTGATTTCGTACGACGGTTGCAAAAATACCTGCCGCTTGCGCTTGCCTGGTCAGAGAGACGTACTACGCTTCCTGTTCACACAGCGCGGCTTTTCCAGGCACGCCATTCGGGCATGGTATAAAGGTATTACTGCAACTCTTAACGGGTTGACGATGCGGGTTCAACTCCTGCTGCCCGGTCCATCTTCTGCATCTGCGTAAACGCCAGCCTTATCCCTTTTGGGGTTCTGCCGATCCATCCCAATTACATCCGATTTCACTCATTTTTGCGGCCTGGGTCGAACTCTGTAACCTGTTGAAACGGTATGGTTTACCGTATTGTGGTGACTATTATTTGCCGTCGCAGAGAACTAACGCCAATGATTACACCTTTCACACCTGACTTAACTGAACCGGCGGCCCCCCCGGTTATCGGTGTTGTCGCCAGCCAGTTGCTCAATCCCTATCAACAAAAAATGCTGGACGAAGTGATGCGCCAGCTTAACGCGCGCGGTGTTATCACGGTGCTACTGAGTGCTGAAACCGAAGACACGCTGACCGCACTTATCCGGCAGGCTACACCGCTCGGGCTGCGTGGTTTGCTGTTACTCCCCGGTAACCGCGTTACTGATGCCTGCCATTTGCCGGTGCTTCAGATTGACGCTGAGCCTGAACTGCAGGCGGATGCACTGCGGGCGGGTGAGGTGACAGCGGAATTATTGCTTAAACAGGGGCATCAGCGGTTTGGCTTTATGCAGGCTCAGCCAGGCGAACTGGCGCAAAAACAGGGCTATCGCGCCGCCCTGCTGGCGGCGGGCATGGCGCTGAACGCCGAACTGACTGTGGGGAGTGATGATCGCGACTGCGCTTACCAGGCGATGATGTCTTATCTGAAAAAGACACGTGCTGCTGAGCGTATCCAGGCACTCTTCTGTGAAAGCGATCTGATGGCCTTTGGTGCAATGCAGGCGATTCGGGATTTTGGTCAGGGTATTCATCTGGCAGTGGCAGGTTTTGGCGATAGTGAAGAAGCCCGCAGCTCAACCTGGCATCTTACCAGCTGGTCACCTGACATCCGGCAGATCGCTGGTCGCGCGCTGGATCGCTGGCTGGGACAGCAGGCAGGCAACAGCAGTGCTGAAGAGCAGGGGCAATTACAGCGGCGTCACTCTCACGCAGGCAAAGTGCTGCCGGGTGAGATGTCAGCCTGCGGCTGCGCCTTCCGGCATTAACCAGCCCGCAACGCAGGCTGGCAGAATAATGTCAGGCCTGCGGTTGTCCTGCCGGGCCGCTGCCGCCGGGTGCGCCCACCGGCTGCTGCCCGCCAGGTGGTGGCGGTGGCGGGGCATCTCTGCCCGGTGGCGGCGGTGCACAGGCCGTAAGCGTGGCGAGGATAGCCAGTGTGGATAACAGATAAGCAGTACGTTTCATCGTAATTCCCCGATCAGGTAAGCGGAACGTTGAGTATAGAGAATTGCAACAAAACCGCCCGGACAGGACTAAATCATCAATACGCATGGCAAATTGTCGACGATTATTTGAGACGCCTCGCAACTCGTGCATGCTGGCAATGCGTTTCAGGCCGGAGCGCGCTAAGGTAGCGCTTCATTTAAGAGGAGTCGTTATGAATGGCATGATGAAGTTCGTCCGCGGGTGGCTGGTGTTCTCTGTACTGTGGGGCGTATTCATGTGGTTTATGTCATGGCAGCAGCAGGGCAAAGAGCCTGGTCTGGCGATTCTGACAAGTCTCTACGCCGGTTTAATCTACCAGGCGCTGATTACCATGGTTGGCCGCTACCGCGCGCGGCGGCAACAGGCTGAGTGAGTTCTGCTGCCGGAGAGGCAGCAGAACGGCGTTTTTAGCCGAAATTACCGGTCAGGCGCTGATGGAAGTCCGTGCTGCGTGGGTCCAGCCCCTCAATGGTCACCTCTGCACCATAACGCTGATAGCGATACTCAATGCCATCCAGCGCCGCGACGCTGGACGCATCCCAGATCTGCGCATGCGTTAAATCGATAGTGATCTTTTTAGGGTCGTGGGCATAATCGAAATGCTCGAACAGGTCGTTGCTGCTGGCGAAAAACAGCGGGCCGCGCACCACATAGCGCACCGACTCGCCATCTTCGCTCAGCTGACGCTCCGCATGAATAACGTGCGCAATACGGCGGGCAAAAAGCAGCATAGCCAGGATTACCCCAGCCAGAACGCCCAGTGCCAGATTACCTGTCCAGACAGTCACCGCTACCGTCAGCACCATAATCAGCGTCTCTGACCACGGCATACGTTTCAGGGTAGCGGGTTGCAGGCTATGCCAGTTAACGGTTTTCACGGCCACTACCATCATGATCCCGGCCAGTACCACCATCGGGATTTGCGCCATAATCCGGCTCAGTCCGGTCACCAGTAACAGCAGCACCAGACCGGCGGCCACGGTGGAGACCCGGCTGCGCGCCCGGCCCAGCTCAACATTGACAATGGTCTGACCTATCATCGCGCACCCGGCGATACCGCCATAAAAGCCCGCCAGAATATTCGCCACGCCCAGGCCCCAGGATTCGCGACGCTTACTGGAGGGGGTATCGGTCAGGTCATCGACCAGTTTGGCGGTCAGCAGTGACTCCATCAGCCCGACAAAGGCGATGCTCAGGGCCGTGGGCCAGATAATCTGCAGGGTCTGCAGGTTAAGTGGCACCAGCAGGCTGTTAAAACCGGGCAGACCGGGACTCATCGGCCCTTCATCGCCCACGTTCGGCATGCGATAGCCCATTAACAGCGCGACGGCAGTCACTACCACAATGGCAACCAGCGGTGAAGGAACACTTTTTATCAGACGCGGCAACAACAGCACGATAGCCAGTGTGACGGCAAAGAAGATCCACACCAGTGATGACTGTCCCCAGACGTGCGGCACCTGAGCAAAGAAAATCAGCACCCCGAGCGCATTCACAAATCCCAGCATCACCGAACGGGGAATATAACGCATCATGCGCGCCAGACCGGCCACACCAAACAGAATCTGAATGACGCCGCCCATCACCACCGCAGGCAGAATATATTCAACGCCGTGCAGATGGACCATCGGCCCGATAACCAGCGCCACTGAACCCGCAGCCGCTGTTACCATCGCCGGACGTCCGCCCAGTATCGACAGGGTCAGGCAGAGCACCACGGAGGCGACGAGGCTGACTTTAGGGTCTACACCGGCAATAACGGAAAAGGAGATCACTTCAGGGATCAGCGCCAGCGCGGTAATCACCCCGGCCAGGCATTCGCGGGTCAGCAGCGCAGGCGAACGCAGAACGCGCCCTACGCTGATATCGCCCGCCACAACGTCGGTTGCGGCAATATCATTGGTTTGAGTCATAAAGGATTGCAGGCTCTTTAGTTATTTTGCTCCCGCGCGAGGGGCGGGAAGATCAGGATAAACAGTGAGGGGCAGATAGTACCGGGCGACTGGCGAAGATACCAGAAAAAGGCGGATGACTCCCTCCGTGGAGTCGATGCTACAGTGAAAAATCGTCCGGGGTTTTATGGACCACCAGTTCAAGCAGCTGTCGGTAGATATCCAGCAATTCCCTGTCGCTTTCCAGCTCCAGCCGATGAATAAGCTTTGAGATAATCGCTTTATTGTTCACTGGCATGCCTGACTGCAAAATTTCTGCAACCAGGATACCCAGCATCTCCATCTCGCTGGCGGGTTTATTGGCGGCAGGATTAAAATAATCAGCAATTTCCTGATTGGTCCGGGGAAGAATATATTGCATGTGTAAGCCCTTCAGAACAGCCCGATTCCGGTTCGGATGTCAGGACAAAAGCGATCAAAAAAACCACCGCATGGACAGATGCGATGGTACCAGTGTCACAAATTGAACAGAAAAAATAACCTCTGAAGGTGGAAATCCACTGACACCTTCAGAGGCGACGCAAGTGCATCATTCGTTACAGAGTCGCATGACAACTCGTGGCAGTAAACTTATACAATGAAGCCCAATCTGTACAATCGGATTCTTTAACAAAGTGTGCTATTTGACATTTATCAGCAGCTTATAAGGACTATTCCGAAACGAAAGCTGTACAAGTAACCTGTACAAACGGCGGGGTCGAGGGGCAGGAGGGGAAAAACAGGAAGCCATGACCAGCTTCCCGCAAAAAGATTAGCTGAATAGCGCCAGTTTTGCCGTCAGCTTTCGCAGGGCTTTTTTATCGCCGACGATGGCGACGCCCAGCAGGCGCCACTGCTGACGCAGTTGCTGTCGCAGGACGGCGCTCAGCGCCTGATAATCGGTGGTGGTCTGACCCTCTTCCGGAAACAGCACCAGATCGTATTCAGCCTGTTCGCACTGTTCCCGCAATGCACTGAGCTGCTCGTCAGTCGCGGCCAGCACCGGAATGCCGGTGGTGATCAAACCGGGAGAAGGGCGCCTGTCAGCATCCTCCAGGGCGTCGCCAACCAGCGCCGGATGTCGCTGTCCCAGGGTTAATGCCATCACGGCGGCAGCATTGGTGGCTTTGCCAGGCGGCAGAGCGGCATTGAGTATCATTACACAGCGTGGGTCTTGCATTGCGCTTCTCCTGACTAAAAAAACGCATTGTGGCAAGTGGCTTAACCCAGGTCTGGAAGATTTGTGCAGGCGTGCTGATAACGGGAAGGGGTAAGCTGGCAGGCGCGTTTGAACCAGCGGCCCAGGTGACTCTGATCGGCGAAACCCAGCGCAGCTGCCACATCGGCGACGGGCTGGCCCTGCGCCAGCTGACGACGCGCCTGGCTCAGCCGCCACTGCACCAGCCAGGCGTGGGGCGGTAAACCCCAGTGAGCCTGGAACAGACGCGATAACCGGAAGCGATCTACCTGCAGATGCTGCGCCATCTGCTCCAGACCGGGATTATCCGCATGATGGGCAATCAGCCAGTCACGCGCCTGCAGCGCCAGCCGCGCATCTTTATCCGGGGGCTGAGCGGGCTGTGACCACTGCCGGTGCGGGATGAGCTGACCAAACATCCGGTCCAGCGCCGCCTCTTTGATGATGGCGGGATGGTTGTGCCACAGCGCATCAAACGCATGCCAGACGGCATAAGCCAGTGGACGCTCGTCGCGCAGCGTGGCGGCAAAACGTAGCTCACGCAGTGAGGGTTTATCAGCCAGCATCGGAGCCAGGTGCTGCGCAATCTGCTGCGGTGAAAGATAGAGCATCCGGTAGGTAAAACCGCTTTCGTTGATGGCATCACCATCATGCAGCTCCTCCGGCTCCAGCATAAAGACCGTGCCTGGTCGGCTCTGATGCTGTTTGCGCCGTGAATGAAACTGCTGTACACCTTGCTCGGTCACGCCAATCAGATAACTGTCGTGCCAGTGAGGATCATAGGCGTGTCCGGTAAAATGGGCGCGTAGCGCCTCAATACCGCTGACGGCGTCACGGCGCAGATCGACCCAGTTTGCTGATGCCTGTTTCATGTTATCCGGCTCCCGGTTGCGGCCTCTGGACATTCTGCCGCGATCCACTAATTTTTAACAGACCGGACGCTTTTCATTGGCGTTTCGCTTTGCGTATAATAACGCCATCACTCAATTAGAACTCTTACTATTAGGCTGCTAACATTTGTCTCAGCACACGCGTACCTTTACCCACTTATTGCATCTGACCGCACATGCCTGGCGCCTGGCGGTGGATCGTCACCTTAAAGATAGCGGCTTAAGCATGAGCAGCTGGATGGCCATCGGGCTGATTGCCAGTGAGCCGCAACGCATGACCCAGACCGAGCTGGCACAGCTGCTGGGGCTGGAAGATGCCAGCATGGTACCGCTGGTGGATCGGCTGGTGAAACAGTCACTGCTGATGCGGGTACAGCCGCCAGAAGATCGACGTAAGCGTCACCTGGTGCTGACTGATAAGGGTAACGAAGCGTTCGCCAAAGTGAAAACCGAGGCTGACGCACTCCGTACTGAAATGCTGGCCGATATTGACCCTCAGGATCTGGCCGTGACCGAGCGCGTATTGCAACAACTCCTGAGCCGCATGGGAAGTATGTAGCAGTGGCAAAGCGAAATCCCTACGCTGCACGCGAGTGGTTGCCGCACGAAAAACCGATGCTGCCGGGATCGCCCTCGACGCCGCTGCATCCGATGCCAAAACGCCTGGCGTTTGGCCTGATCGGTTTACTTATTTCGCTGACCGGTGCGCTGAGTAACGCGCTGGTCACGGCGAATCTGGTCAACCTGCAGGGGACTTTTGGTGCCTGGTCGAATGAGATTGCCTGGCTGCCTGCGGTCTATGTGATGGGCAACATCTCTATTAACCTGCTGCTGGTGAAATTCCGCCAGCAGTTTGGCCTGCGTGTCTTTACCGAGGCGTTTCTGGTGCTGTATGTACTGGTGGCGTTTTTCCATCTCTTCGCCAACGATCTCAGTTCGGCAATCATTGTGCGCACCGCTCACGGTATGGTGGCTGCGGCGCTCAGCTCTCTGGGCATCTACTATCAGGTACAGGCCTGGCCTGCGAAACATCGCCTGAAAGCGCTGGTGATTGGCCTGACGGTATCGCAACTGGCTATCCCGCTGGCCCGCTTATTCTCTTCGGAATTGCTGCAGCTCAACGAGTGGCGCGGTCTCTATCTGTTTGAACTCGGTCTGGCGCTGATTGCGCTGGGCGGGGTACTGCTGGTGAAACTGCCACCGGGCGATCGCATCAAAACCTTTGAAAAGATGGATTTCGTCACCTTTATCCTGCTGGCACCCGGTATGGCGCTGCTGTGCGGCGTACTGACGCTGGGCCGTATTGAGTGGTGGTTTACCACGCCGTGGCTCGGTATCTGTACCGCGATCGCCCTGACGCTGATTGTCGCTGCGATCGTCATTGAGCATAACCGGCGCAACCCGCTGATCAATACCCGCTGGCTCAGCAGCGGCATGATGGTGCGGCTTGGCATTGTGATGATCATGATCCGTATCGTACTGGCGGAACAGAACACCGGTGCAATCGGCTTTCTGCAGCAGATTGGCTTGCAGAACGATCAGATGCGCGGTCTGGCGCTGGCGATCATGGCCGGGGTTATTGCGGGCATCGCCGCCAGTGCGCTGACCATCAAGCCCAATCATCTTAACTGGCCGATTGTCACCTCGCTGGTAGTGATGATTATCGCCTCGCTGATGGATGCGCAATCCAGTCCGCTGACCCGCGCCAGCAATATGTATTTCAGTCAGTTTCTGCTGGGCTTCAGCAGCGCCTTTTTCATGGCACCCGCGATGCTGATGGGCATTGGCAGCGTGGTGACTCAGCCGAAAAATCTGGTGAGCTTTGTGGTGCTGTTTGGCATGAGTCAGAACCTCGGCGGGCTGATCGGCTCGGCTATTCTTGGCACGTTTCAGGTCTGGCGGGAAAAATATCACTCCAGCCTGCTGGGCGATCAGCTCTCACTGCTCGATCCCAACGTCACCGAACGGCTCAGTCAGTATAATGCGCTGTTTAATTCGCTGGTGGGTGACGACGTTCTGCGCGGCGCGCAGAGCACCAGCCAGTTACAGGTAATCGCCACGCTGCAGGCCAACGTGCTCGCTTATAACGACACCTACCTGTTAACCGCTGCGCTGGCACTGGTCACCCTGATGTGGGTGATCTGGCGTTTGACCCGTCGTCGTTATCTTGACTGGCGTCAGGCGCAATTTAACCTGCGTGAGCAGCAACAGCTGGCCGCATTACAGGAATCAACGGAGAAACAATGAGTCAGCAGGATGAGCTTCAGGCGGCGGAACGCGAACGCGCGAATCGCCGCCGTATTCTTTCTATCGCCGCAGGCAGCGGCATTGTGGTGATTGGTGTACTGGTTATTCTTTATGCCTGGCAACTCTGGCCCTTCACCAGCGCAATACAAAGCACCGAGAATGCCTATGTGCGCGGTCAGGTGACCTTTATCAGCCCGCAGGTTAATGGCTATCTCACCTCAGTCGAAGTGATCGATCTGCAGCCGGTGAAAAAAGGGCAGTTGCTGATGACGATTGACGACCGTATCTATCGCCAGCGGGTGCATCAGGCGCAGGCGCAGCTGGCGATGAAGCAGGCGGCGCTGAACAATAACCTGCAGCAGCGTCGCAGCGCAGAAGCGACCATCCAGAGCAATAAAGCGGCACTGGAGAATGCCAAAGCACAGGCGCTGAAAAGCGGCTTCGATCTGAAGCGTGTCGAAAATCTCACGGCGGATGGATCCCTGTCGGTGCGCGAGCGCGATGCCGCCCGGGCCGCAGACGCCCAGACGCAGGCGCAGGTACGTCAGGCTGCGGCGCAGATCGCCGTCGCCCAGCAGAATCTGCAAACCGTCATCGTTAACCGTGACGCGCTGAAAGGCGATGTCGACAGCGCCCGCGCCGCGCTGGAGCTGGCGGAAATCGATCTGGCGAATACCCGGATTACCGCGCCCGATGATGGCCAGCTCGGCCAGCTGGCGGTGCGCACCGGCGCCTATGTCACGGCAGGTACGCGCCTGACCTCGGTAGTGCCTAATCACAAATGGATTATCGCGAATCTGAAAGAGACCCAGCTGGCAAATATTCGTCCTGGCCTGCCGGTGACGATTCGGGTCGATGCGCTGGATGGCAAACGCTTTACGGGTCAGGTTGAATTTATCTCTCCGGCCGCAGGCTCAGAGTTCAGCGCGATTTCGCCCGACAACGCCACCGGTAACTTCGTTAAAATTGCGCAGCGCATTCCGGTTCGCATCCGCATCAATGACCAGGATATGCATCAGTTACGCCCGGGTATGTCGGTCGAAGTCAACATCGACACCGCCGCACAACCCGCTGGTGAGGGTGCGCCATGATGCGGCGCAGCTTAATGGTAAGCGCACTGGCACTCCTTCTGACCAGCTGTGCCACGCAGGTTGAAAAGGCACCGGCCTCTCTGCCGATCCCCGACGCCTGGCGCAATAGTGTCGGGCCATCTGCTGCGCCGGAGGCGGAGTGGTGGCGCGCTTTTCATGATGAAAATCTCAACCGGCTGGTGACGCAGGCGCTGCGCAATAACCCCGATATCCTCACGGCGCGATCCCGGGTTGATCAGTATCGCGCCCAGCTACGCGCCACGCAGGGCGATAACTTTCCGACCCTGAGCGCCGGTGTGGCCGCGACCCGTGAGCGTACCCTCTCGTCAGTGACGGGCCAGCCCTATGAAACCGATATTTTTCAGGGCTTATTACAGGCGAACTACGAGGTCGATCTCTGGGGAGCACGCAGCAGCAGCATC
Organism: Pantoea sp. CFSAN033090; assembly: GCF_001264395.1. Classification (NCBI taxonomy): domain Bacteria; kingdom Pseudomonadati; phylum Pseudomonadota; class Gammaproteobacteria; order Enterobacterales; family Erwiniaceae; genus Pantoea; species Pantoea sp. CFSAN033090. The sequence continues at coordinate 320,285 of NZ_LGYX01000004.1, forward strand.
ACCGCATCGCAGGCGAGTTTAGCGGCGCAGCAGGCCGCTGCGTCTGCCGCCGAGCTGACCATCGCCAGTTCGGTGGCGTCAGGTTATCTCAACCTGTGCGCGCTGGATGAGCAGTTACGGGTCACGGAGGCAACGCTGGCGACCCGCAACAATTCGCTGAAGCTGGCACAGCGTCAGTTTGAAACCGGCTACACCTCCAGGCTGGAGTGGATGCAGGCCGCCTCGGAATATCAGTCGGCCAAAGCGCAGATGCCTCAGTTGCAGCACCAGATCACCCAGCAGGAGAATGCGCTGAGCCTTCTGGTGGGTATGAACCCGCGCAGCATCGCCCGTCGTCAGCAGTTTGACCAGATTTCACCGCAGCGGATGCCGTCACTGCTGCCATCCGAGCTGCTCAATCGCCGTCCGGATATTGTGCAGGCTCAGCGCCAGTTACTGGCCGCAGATGCCAGCCTGGCATCGTCGCGCGCTAAGCTGCTGCCTGGGCTTAACCTCACCGCGACCGGCACTCTGCAGAGTTCGGTTCTGCACCAGCTCGCGGATGATCCGTTCCGGCTGTGGAGCGTGGGCGGCAGCATCCTGGCACCGCTGCTGAACCGTGAAGCGCTGACGGCGCAGGTGGATGTCTCAATGGCGACGCGCAATCAGGCACTTTATGGCTATGAAAAAGTGGTGCGCAACGCCTTCTCGGAAGTTAACGATGCAATAGACGCTATCAGGCAGCGTGAGGCACAACTTCAGGAGCTGCAAAAGCAGGAAGCCTATGTAACGGAGGCGCTGCGCATTGCCCGCAATCGCTATCAGAACGGCTACGCCTCCTATCTGGATGAACTGGATGCGCAGAGAACCCTGTTTTCAACGCAGCTGAATCGGGTGACTGTCAAAAATAACCTGCTGCTGGCGCAGATCGATCTCTACCGCGCGCTGGGCGGTGGCTGGACACCCGCCTCCACACAGTAATCCCCAGACCGATCCAGCCGCAGCCAGAGTTTCTGCGGCAGGGATCGGCCTCTGCGCTGTCGCGGCGACTGCGTATATTCCCCGCTTTAATCCCCCAAATAACCCCCTAAAACCCATGCATACTTCTGCTTACCTGTCTTTACATTCGGTGGTATCATGCGCGGGTTTTAAGCCAGCCAGACGGAAAAGCGCACTGAAAGCTTAGCCTGCGCGAGGCGGATTAACCGTTTAACTTACTGATATAAAAATAAAAGAAGGGATTCATCATGAATAAAAAACTATTTTCGCACTGGCCGTGGTCGCTGCGTTATTAACCGGCTGTGCGCGCACTGCGCCGATTCATAACGTGAATCAAACGCTCACTCAGCGTTACAGCGACAACCAGATGAAACTGGCGATCATCGAAGCGGGTATTGGCCGGAAATGGGTGATGACTCCCGTTTCGCCTGGCGTGATCAATGGTCGTCTGGCCCAGCGTGATTTCGTGGCGACTATTCGCATCACGTATACCAGCCAGAACTACCGCATCGATTATGTCAGCAGTGAGAACCTGAAAGCGGAGCAGGGCGAGATCCACAATAACTACAACCGCTGGATTGCCAATCTCGATCAGGATATTCAGTTACGACTCTCTGCTCTTGCCGCTCAGTAATGCGTGCGCTGTCGCAATGATGTGTCGACAGCCGATCAAAGCATAAAGATCTCCGGCAGCCGGCCGACAAATCAGATGAGCTGCTATTGCTGAACCACTGAGTAACCCTCTACCGTGAAGGCCTGATGCGGAATCGGCAGAGGGTTTCCCGGACGCACTTTTTTTGCAGAGGGCCGGGATGACGCCCCGATAAACGCCGATGCCACACATATGACAAAAAGAGTGTTGAGATGAGACTCGCTTACTCACTGGTCGACTGGCAGGCTCTGGCTCCGGGATTACACGGGGGCGAGGGCTGGCAGCACTGGGCGCAACAGGGCATCGTCATAGACCCTAAAGAGGCGATGGCAAAGCCGCAATTTTTACCGATGATGACTGCACGTCGTCTGAGCGGCGGCAGTCGTGCGGCGGTAGAGTGTGGGCTGGCGCTGCTCGCGCGTCAGCAGGTTGACGCTATCGTGTTCACCAGTCGTCACGGTGAACTGGAACGTAATCTGCGTATCCTCACTACGCTGGCCGATCAGCAGTCAATGTCACCCACGGATTTTGCCATGTCAGTTCACAATTCGGCGGTCGGCAGCCTGACTATTGCAGCCAAAGCACCACTGGTCTCCACCTCAATCGCCGCCGGAGTCGACTCGTTTCAGCAGGGATTGATCGAAGTCAGCGCGCTGCATCAGGCGGGTTATCAGCAGGTACTGCTGGTTGATTTCGACGGCATCGTGCCTGACTACTATCTGCCGTGGCTGCCGGAACAGCGTGTGAACTTTCCCTATGCGGTGGCGCTGCTGCTGCGCCCGGGCGACCAGCTGCACTGCACTGGCCGTGCTGGCAGAGAGGAGAGGGCAGAAACAGGGTTACCGCAAAGCCTGCGCTTTCTGCAGCAGTGGCTGGCGGAATCGCCCACCTTCAGCCTGCCGGGCGAACGCCTGACATGGCACTGGGAGATTCATCATGGCTGATTGTTCACAACCGGCGCACTACACCGGCAGCCGCATGAACTATTGCTGGCGGCTGGTGATGACGGCGGTGAGTTTTACGCTGTTTGGCATAGGCGGACTGCTGCTGTCGCTGATTGGCTTCAACCTGCTGCTGCTGGTACAGCGCGATTCGCTGCGCCGCCGCCTGCTGGCCCGACGCGCTATCGCCTTTAGCTTCCGTTGCTTTCTGCGATTCTGCCGGATGACCGGGGTCTATGACTACCGGATTGAAGGCGCAGAGCTGCTGCAACAGGATCGCGGATGCCTGATTGTCGCTAATCATCCATCACTGATCGACTACGTGATGATCGCTTCGGTACTGCCAGAGATGGATTGTCTGGTTAAAGCCGATCTGCAAAAGAACCCCTTTATGCGTGGGGTGATCCGCGCCGCGGACTATCTGATCAACAGTGAAGCGGAGACGCTGTTGCCGGACAGCCAGCAGCGACTGGCGCGCGGCGACAATATCCTGATCTTTCCGGAAGGCACCCGCACCCGCTACGGTCATCCACTGACTCTGCAGCGCGGGGCAGCCAATATTGCGGTGCGCGCCGGATGCGATCTGCGTGTGGTTCACATCACCTGTAGCCAGCGTATGCTTGATAAACAGAGCCGCTGGTATCAGATTCCGCCGGTTAAACCGCTGTTTACCGTGCGTGTACAAACGCGAATCGACAGTCAGTCGTTTTGTGAAAGCAATCCCGATGCGCAGCCGCTGGCCGCGCGTCGCCTGACCCGCCATTTACAGCAGGCGCTGGTCCCCCAGAACAGGTAAGACGAAAACCGGTATGGATTCATTAATTAACGATATCAAACAGATGATTATCGACACGCTGAACCTTGAAGATCTCAGTCCCGATGATATAGAGACCGACGCTGCACTGTTTGGCGACGGACTGGGGCTGGACTCTATTGATGCACTGGAACTTGGCCTGGCAGTGAAAAATCGCTACGGCGTGGCGCTGTCCGCTGAGAGTGAAACCCTGCGCGCGCACTTTTTCTCTGTTGCGACGCTGGCTGCGTTCGTCAACCAACAGCGCGGCTGAAAGCGGAGACAACCTTATGATGAACAAAGAACAGATCTATCAGGAAGTGGCTTCGCTACTGACCAGCCTGTTTGAAATTGCGCCTGAGGATATCCATCCCGAGGCACGTCTGTATGAAGATCTCGAACTCGACAGCATTGACGCCGTCGATATGGTGGTTCATCTGCAAAAACGTACCGGCCGTAAGATTAAACCGGAAACCTTCCGGGCGGTGCGCACCGTGCAGGATGTGGTGGATGCCGTGGAACAACTGATGCGCGAAGACGCCTGATCCCGCCGTGCCTGCTGCTACGCTTCGCCTGCTGAATCTGCTTACGCTACTGGCCTGGCCACTGCTGGTCTGGCTGGCGCTGACCCAGCCGCGCTGGCAGGGGCTTTTCTGGCTGCTGGCACTGCTGTTTGGCCTGCGCTGGCTGCAGCTGCGTCGTCAGCAAAACGCCATGAGCGCGGTCATGGGCTGGCTGGCGCTGCTCGGTGCACTGCTCTGTGTCAGCAGCCAGCTATTACGCACTCAGCATCTGCTGCTGTGGTATCCGGTGGCGGTCAATCTGGCGATGCTGCTGGTGTTTGGCGCCTCACTCTGGAGTGCGATGCCGCTGGTGGAACGCATCGCCCGGCTGCGTGAGCCCGTGCTTCCCCCTGCGGCAGTGCGCTATACCCGCCGCGTCACCCAAATCTGGTGCCTGTTTTTTATCGGCAACGGCAGCATTGCGCTCTATACCTGTTTGCTGGGCGATCTGCGGCTCTGGACGCTGTGGAATGGCGGCATAAGTTATCTGTTAATCGCAGCGTTGATGAGTGCTGAATGGCTGGTACGTCAGCGCGTGAGGCGAAAAGCATGAGGGTGGCCGACTGGCTGACGGGAGACGATCGCGAGATTGCCTGGCGCGGCGATCAACGTTTGATGCTCAGCGTGATGCATCGTCAGGTCGTGGCGCTCCGCCAGCGCTTGGCAGCACAACCGGGCAGCCACTGGGCGCTCTGTTTTGATGACAGTTACCGTTTTTGTGTGGCGCTGCTGGCATGCTGGTATGCCGGTAAAACGCCGGTGATGCCGGGTCACTGCCGCGCCGCGCTGCTGGATGAGAGGCAGGATCGGCTGGATGGCGTGCTGTGCGACATGCCGCTGGCGGTCAGCCTGCCGCTGCTGGCGTGGGACGACGCAGAAGCGCAGGGGCCGCTGCCGCCGCTGCCGGAGAGTGCAGAACTGGTGCTCTTCACCTCGGGATCCACCGGTGCACCGCGTCAGGTAGTGAAGTCGCTGGCGGTGATGGAGCAGGAGAGTCGCTGGCTCAGCAGCCTGTGGGCCGAACAGTTGCGTGGGTGCCGGGTCATCGCCTCGGTCAGCCATCAGCATCTCTACGGTTTATCGTTTCGACTTTTCCTGCCGATGATGCTCAGGCTGCCGTTTGCCGCCCAGCCGCTGTTTTACGGTGAACAACTGGCCCAGCTTCCGCGCGACGTTCGCTATGCCTTTATCAGCAGCCCGGCCTTTTTATCGCGGCTGGACAGCACGCTGAAAGCGCCCGCCTGTGAACTGATTGTCTCTGCCGGTGGCGCACTGCGCGACTCTGATGCGGAGCAGGTCTGGCAGCGATTTGGCTGTCAGGTCAGTGAAATCTACGGCAGCACCGAAACCGGCATTCTGGCCTGGCGTCAGTGCGATCGGGCGGAGGCGCCGTGGCGCCGCTTCCCGCAGGTCAGGCTGGAGCAGGTGACGCCCGATCGCTGGCAGGTCTGGTCGCCGCTGATTGCCGGTGACAGCGGGCTGCAGCTCGACGATCGACTGACTATGCAGCCGGACGGCGGATTTCAGCTGGCAGGACGCCACGATCGCATCGTAAAAATCGGTGACAAGCGCATCTCATTAAGCGAGATAGAGCGCCGTCTGACCGACCTGCCGGAAATCGAGGATGCCGTAGCGCTGGTGGTCACGCGTCATGAGCGTCAGGCGATTGGCGTCGTGCTGGCGCTGAACAGCGCACTGGATGAGGCGGCTCTGCATCAGCGCAGGCAGCAGTGGAAACGCCAGCTGCAGCGCTGGCTGGAACCGCTGGCGATGCCGCGCTACTGGCGGATTGTGGCCACTATTCCGGTGACCACCCAAAGCAAACGCGCCTGGCCGCAAATAGAGGAACTTTTTCATGTTGCCGATTGAACGCAGCCGGGAGCTGCGGGCTGACAGCGTCACGCTGACCCTGCAGATAGATGCCGGACTCTTCTGGTTTCAGGGCCACTTTCCGCATCTGCCCATTCTGCCGGGTGTGGCTCAGCTGGACTGGGTGATGCACTACGGCGTATCACTGCTTGCGCCCGGTAAACAGTTTGCCGCCGTTGATAACATTAAATTTCAGCAGCCGGTATTACCCGACTCGCTATTGCAACTGCATCTGGACTGGGACGCTGAAAAATCCCGCCTGAGTTTCCGTTACAGCCTGCTGAAGAACGACGGCGAGCAGATCGCCAGCAGCGGGAAGATCGCGCTGTGTTAAGCGCCCCGTTTTCACCCTGCGTGGTGATCCCCTGCTACAACCACGGCGCGATGATGGCGTCAGTGCTGGCACGGCTGGCACCCTTTAATCTGCCGGTAATCGTGGTGGATGATGGCAGCGATGCGGCCACACAGCTTCAGCTGGCGACGCTGCACGCCCCGCAGCTCAGCCTGCTGCGACTCGACAGCAATCAGGGTAAAGGCGCGGCGGTGATCTACGGACTGCGGGCCGCGGCGGCACGCGGCTTCACCCATGCGGTGCAGCTTGACGCGGACGGCCAGCATCAGGCGGAAGATCTGCCGCTGATGCTGGCGGAAGCGGAGCGTTATCCCGACGCGCTGATCTCCGGTCAGCCGCTCTATGACGACTCGATCCCCAAATCACGCCTTTATGGTCGCTACATCACCCACTTCTGGGTCTGGATTGAAACGCTGTCGCTGTCGATCCGCGACAGCATGTGCGGCTTCCGCGTCTATCCCCTGGCCGCGACGCTGGCGCTGTGCGATCGCCGGGCCATCGGTCAGCGCATGGATTTTGATACCGAGATCATGGTGCGGCTCTACTGGCAGGGAACCCGCAGTCGCTTTATCCCGACCCGCGTCACCTATCCGGCCAGCGGGCTGTCACACTTCGATGCGCTCTACGACAACCTGCGCATCTCCTGGATGCATACCCGGCTGTTTTTCGGCATGCTGCCGCGCATTCCTCGTCTGCTGGCGATGCGTAAACCGCCGACGCACTGGTCTGCGGAAACGGAGCGGCGCGGACAGTGGGGATTACGTTTTATGCTGGCGGTCTATCGCTACGGCGGGCGGCTGCCCTTTACGCTGCTACTCTGGCCGGTAGTGGCGGTCTACTGGCTGAGCGGTCAGCGCGCGCGACGCGCTTCCCGGCAGTGGCTGGCGCAGGTCACTACCGCCGCGCAGCAGCAGCAGATTGCGTTACCGCCACGGCTTAACAGCTACCGCCATTTCCTGCGGTTCGCCGGGGCAATGCTGGATAAAGTGGCCAGCTGGCGCGGCGATCTGCGCTGGGGACGTGATATCGATTTTGCGCCAGGCGCAGAAGCGGTGATCCGCACACCCACGCCGCAGGGCAAGCTGATTCTCGCTTCCCATCTTGGTGACATTGAAGCCTGTCGCGCGATGGCGCAGCAGGTCAGCGGGCTGGTGATTAATGCGCTGGTGTTTACCGACAACGCCCGGCGTTTTCGGGCGGTGCTGGAAACCATCGCCCCGCAGGCGGGGGTGAATCTGATGCCGGTGAGCGATATCGGGCCGGAGACCGCTATCCTGCTGCAACAGAAGCTGGATGCGGGCGAATGGGTGGCGATTGTCGGGGATCGCACCGCGGTCAATCCGCAGCGCGGCGGCGAGCGGCGGGTGATCTGGAGCGACTTTCTGGGCCGCGCCGCGCCCTTTCCACAGGGGCCGTTTGTACTGGCGGCCGCGTTGCGCTGTCCGGTGCTGCTGATGTTCGCCCTGCAGCAACAGGGTAAACTGCGTATTCACTGTGAGCCCTTCGCCGATCCGCTGCTGCTGCCGCGTGCGCAACGTCAGCGGGCACTGCAACAGGCGGTCGATCGTTACGCAGCGCGGCTGGCCCATTACGCACTGCTGGCGCCGCTCGACTGGTTTAACTTTTTCGATTTCTGGACGCTGCCTGATCAACAGGCGCACCACAAGGAGTCTGACCATGACTGAACATCATGCTGAAGTCGTGCTGACCGTCTCATTCCACGACTGCGATCCCATGGGCGTGGTCTGGCACGGCAACTATTTCCGCTTTTTCGAAGTGGCGCGTGAAGCCCTGCTGCGCAGCATTAACTACAGCTATGGCGAGATGGCCGCCAGCGGCTACGTCTGGCCGGTGGTCGATACCCGGGTCAAATACCGCCAGCCACTGCGCTGCGAAGAGACGATTCGCGTCAGCGCCCGGATTACGGAATATGAGAACCGTCTGCGCATCGACTATGAAGTGCGAAATGCTGCCGGCCAGATCACCACCAAAGCGCATACTCTGCAGGTGGCGGTGGAGCAGGAGAGTCAGGCGTTGTGCTTTGTTTCACCCGATATTTTACTGGAACGTTTAGGAGTGAAAGGATGCTGAAAATTGTGCTTACCAGCCTGCTGCTGTGGGCCAGTGCCGCCAGCGCGGTCACGCTGGATCAGCTGCAGCAGCGTTTTGCCAGCCAGCCTGTGATTCGGGCAGACTTTATCCAGACGCGCACCATTTCCGGCATGCGTCAGCCGCTGGTCTCGCACGGGCAGATGCTGATCGCTCGCGAGCAGGGCTTATGGTGGCATCAGCAGACACCCTTTGTGATGACGCTGCTGCTGGATGATAAACGCATGGTGCAGAGCCTTAGCGGCCAGAAGCCTCAGGTGATCACCGCCGACAGCAACCCGCAGATGTTTCAGTTCAACCATCTCTTGCGGGCGCTGTTCCAGGCCGACCAGAAAGTGCTGAACGAGAACTTCAGCGTGGCCTTCAGCGATCGCGGCAACGGAGCCTGGACGCTGGAGCTGACGCCCAAAGCAGCGCCGCTCAACAAAATCTTCAACCGTATCTCGCTGGCGGGCAGCGCCTTCCTGGACAGTATCAATCTGGATGATAAGCAGGGCGATAAAACGCAAATAGAGCTCAGCAACACCCGAATTGAACCGCCGCAGTTAAGCGACGAGGAGCAGGCGCGTTTTGCCGGGCCGTAACGATCGGCTGCTGGCCCTCCTGTGGCTGGCCCTCTGTCTGCTGCTGGCGGCTGCGCTCTCTTTTTTGCTGCCGCGCAGTCAGCTCAACAGCAGCGTGCTGGCGCTGCTGCCGCAGCAGAATCTGGGGGCGGCACCGCCTGCGCTGCAGCAGGGCTTTATGCAGCGGCTGGATCGCCAGCTGGTGTGGCTGGTTTCACCCGGTGAGCAGGACGATCCCCAGGTCGCCGCCTGGTGGCTGGCCCAGCTGCGCGCGCTGCCTGACCTGAAACAGGTGCAGGGTGATCTCGACGGGCAACAGCAGCAGCAGTGGGGCCGCTTTGCCTGGCAACACCGTAACGGCCTGATCGATGAGGTGACGCGCGACCGCTTGCAGAACGGCGGCGAGGCGCAGGCTGACTGGCTGCTGGCGCAGCTCTTTTCGGCCTTCTCTGGCGTCAGCAGCAAAGAGTTGCAGGGCGATCCCCTGATGCTGGTGCGGGGTTCGCAGCTGGCGCTGGCACAAAACGCCGGGCGCATGACGCTGCATGATGGCTGGCTGACAGTAAAAGATGCACAGGGTCAGCAGTGGTATTTTCTGCATGGCGAACTGGCGAACAACGCCTTCAGTATGCAGCAAAGTCATGCGCTGGTTACCCGACTCAGCGCGCTGGAGCAACAGCTTAAAAGCCGCTGGCCGCAGGCGAAACTGCTGACGCGTGGCACGGTGCTGTTCAGCGACAACGCCAGCCAGCGTGCGCAGCATGACGTTAAAACGCTGGGCAGTGTGACGCTGGGTGGCGTCGTCCTGCTGGTGCTGCTGGTCTTCCGCTCACTGCGCCCGCTGTTGCTGACGGTCACGTCCGTGGCCATCGGCGCGATGGCGGGCACGGTGATGACGCTGCTTTGCTTCGGTGAACTGCATCTGATGACGCTGGTGATGAGCCTGAGTATTGTCGGCATCTCTGCGGATTACACGCTCTATTACCTCACCGAGCGCATGGTGCACGGCGATCAGCAGACGCCGTGGCAGAGTCTGCGAAAAGTCCGCGGCACGCTGCTGCTGGCGCTCGGGACTACCGCCATCGCCTGGCTGCTGATGCTGCTGGCACCGTTCCCGGGGCTGCGGCAGCTGGCGGTGTTTGCCGCCAGCGGATTAACGGCCTCCTGTCTGACGGTGATTCTGATCTATCCGTGGCTGGTACGCGGATTACCGGTGCGTCCGGTGCCGCTGATGGTGCCTCTGGCGCGCTGGCTTGCCGCCTGGCGTCGCCAGCGCGGGCTGCGCGTCGGATTACCGGTGGCGATGGCGATCTTCGCGCTGGCCGGTATCGCCCAGTTAAAGGTGGATGATGACATCGCCCATCTGCAAAGTGCGCCTGCGCATCTGCTGGAGCAGGATCGCCAGCTGGCAACCCTGACCGGACAGCGCGCCGATCAGACCTGGTTTGTGGTCTGGGGCGATGACGCGCAGCAGACGCTGCAGCGGCTGGAAAAACTGGCACCGGATCTGCACCAGGCGCAGCAGCAGGGCTGGCTGCAGCACTATCGTCTGCTGCCGCTGACGTCGCTGGCGCAGCAACAGCGGGATCTTCAGCTGTTGAAACAGGCAGTACCGGATATTACGGCCCGCCTGCAGCAGGCGGGTATCACGCTGCCGGCACCGGATCTGACCCCGATGCCGGTAACGCCAGAGGCGTGGCTGTCGAGTCCGCTGAGTGAAGGCTGGCGATTGCTGTGGCTGACGCTGCCAGACGGGCGCAGCGGTGTTTTGATCCCCACCAGCGGCGTAAAAAACAGCGCTGCACTCGCGGAGCTGACCAAACAGCATCCGGGCGTCAGCTGGATTGACCGCAAATCAGGTTACGATTCGCTGTTCAGCTTCTGGCGCACCCTGCTGAGCGGGTTACTGGCGCTGGCGCTGCTGCTGATCACCCTGAGTTTTGTCCTGCGACTGGGGTTAAAGGCGGGCTTACGCAGCGCGCTGCCGTCAGTGCTGTCGCTGGCGATGGCGCTGGCAACGCTGGGCTGGATCGGCGCGTCGCTGAATCTGTTTGCCCTGCTGGCACTGATTCTGGTGCTGGGCATCGGCATTAATTACACGCTCTTTTTCAGCAACCCGCAGGGTACGCCGCTGACCTCGTTGCTGGCGGTGTCGCTGGCGATGATTACCACCTTACTGACGCTGGGTATGCTGGTATTCAGCAGCACCAGCGCGATTGCCAGTTTTGGCACAGTGTTATGCAGCGGCATCTTCAGCGCTTTCCTGCTGTCGCCGCTGGCGATGCGACCCACCCGATCAAGGAGTAAACGATGATCCGCGCCGCTCTTATTCTGCTGACGGCTCTGCTGCTCAGCGCCTGTGCCGGACCTGCACCCGACAGCAGCCGTCCCACCGCCTGGCTGAAACCGGGCGTGAAGGTGACGCTGCCACCGCCGGGCATCCGTCCCGCCTTCCAGCAGCAGCAGTTGCTGACCGGACAGGTGAAAGGCCAGAGTCAGTCACTGCTGGTGCTGCTCAGCGCCGATGAACAGCAAATTGATCTGGCCGGACTCTCCTCGGTGGGTATTCGCCTGTTCAGCCTGCGCTACGATGCCAGCGGTATTCACACCCAGCAGCTGATGCCGCTGCCGCAGATGCCGCCTGCCAGTCAGGTGCTGGCGGATATTATGCTCAGCTACTGGCCACGGGATCTGTGGCAAAAACAGCTGCCGCCAGGCTGGACGTTGCAGGATCAGGGGTTAAAGCGACGGCTGATCGATGCCGATAATAAGCTGGTTACCGAAATCGATTATCTGCAACGCGGTAATCAGCGCCAGCCCATCAGCATTCAGCAGCATGCGTTTGGCTATCAGATCCGCATTCAACATCTGGACGGCTCATGATTTACATCTCTGCCATCGGCATGCTGAATGCCCTGGGGAACAACACTCAGCAGATTGCGGCCAGCCTTACCAGGGGTGAGGCACCCGGCATGCAGCTGCGTTATGGCTGGCTGAGCGGCGACCGCGCCTGCTGGCTTGGCAGGGTTGAAGGCGATTTGCCATCGATTCCTGCTGCCCTGAGCGCGCATAACACCCGTAATAACCAGCTGCTGCTGGCCGCGCTGGCGCAAATCCGTCCGGCGCTCGACGCGGCGATTGCGCACTATGGTGCCAGCAGAGTGGCAGTTGTGCTGGGAACCAGCACCTCGGGCGTGGATGAGGGCGATCAGCAGATTGGCGGCAGTCAGTCCGGTTATCACTATCAGATGCAGGAGCTGGGCGATCCCTCCCGTTTCCTGGCTCACTATCTGCGTCTGGATGGCCCGGCCTATACCATTTCAACCGCCTGCTCCTCCAGCGCCCGCGCCATTATCAGTGGTGAGCGGCTGATCGCGGCGGGGCTGGTGGATGTGGCGCTGGTGGGCGGTGCGGACTCGCTGAGCCGGATGCCGATCAACGGATTCGACAGCCTGGAGTCGCTCTCTGAACGTCGCTGCGCCCCTTTCAGCCGCGATCGCGACGGCATCTCGATTGGCGAAGGGGCCGCACTGATGCTGCTGACGCGGGAACCGCAGCCGCTGGCGCTACTGGGAGCTGGCGAATCGTCTGACGCCTGGCACATGTCTGCTCCCCATCCGCAGGGCGAGGGCGCTGAACGGGCGATGCGTATGGCGCTGCAACAGGCGAATTTGTTGCCAGAGCAGGTGGGTTATATCAATCTGCACGGCACCGCGACGCCGCTTAACGACCAGATGGAAGCCGCCGTGATTCAGCGCCTGTTTGGCAATGCGGTGCCGTGCAGCTCGACCAAACATCTGACCGGCCATACGCTCGGCGCGGCGGGAGTGTGTGAAGCCGCCCTCAGTGCGCTGATCCTGCAAAACAATCTGCCGCTGCCCGCGCAGGATTTCAGTGAGATGGCGCCGGATGAGATGCTGCCGGATTGCGGATTGTTATTACAGCCACAGGCGTTGCAACGGCCTGTCATCGCTTCTAACTCCTTCGCCTTTGGCGGCAACAACACCTGTCTGATTCTGGGACGCCAACATGGTTATTAATTCTCCCGCGGCACGCTGGCTGCCGCATGCTGCGCCGATGCTGCTGCTTGATCAGCTGATCGCCGTTGATGATGAGCAGGTCCACTGTCAGGTGTCAACCTGCGCCGGTGGCGTACTGACACCGTTTCTGACGCCTCAGGGTGAACTGCCCGCCTGGTTTGGCGTGGAGATGATGGCGCAAACCGTGGGCGTCTGGTCGGGCTGGCATGCAAAGCAGGGCGGCGCCACCCTTATCCCGCCCGGCATGCTGCTGGGCGGACGCGGCTGGCGGGCAGAGCGATCGCTCTTTCCCGCCAGTATTACGCTGGATATCACAATGACGCTGCTGATGCGCGATGACCGCATGGGCAGCTTTGAGGGCGACATTCATTACGGCACCCAGCGGCTTGCCAGCGGTCGTCTGAATACGTATCAACCCAATGAAGCAGAATTACAGCAATTGATGTCACAAGGAAATCAGCCATGACAGATTCGGTATTAGTGACGGGCGCCAGTAAAGGGATTGGCCGCGCGATTGCGTTGCGTCTCGCCCAGGATGGCTATCAGGTTATCGTCCACTTCAACCGTGACCGCGCAGGCGCTGAGCAGTGCCTGCAGCAGATCGAAACCGCAGGCGGCAGCGGCCGTATGCTGGGATTTGATGTGGCCGATCGGGCGGCAACCCGCGCTGCGCTGGAGGCGGATATTGAGCAATATGGCGCCTATTATGGTGTGGTGAGCAACGCCGGTATCACCCGCGATGCGGCGTTTCCCGCCCTGACGGATCAGGAGTGGGACAGCGTCATCCACACCAATCTCGACAGTTTTTACAATGTGATCCAGCCCTGCGTGATGCCGATGATCGGTCTGCGGCGCGGCGGCCGCATTATCACGCTCTCGTCGGTGTCGGGGATAATGGGTAATCGCGGTCAGGTGAACTACAGCGCGGCGAAAGCGGGCATTATTGGTGCCACTAAGGCGCTGGCGATTGAGCTGGCGAAACGCAAAATCACCGTTAACTGCATTGCGCCAGGCCTGATTGATACCGGTATGGAGGGGCTGGAACCTCAGGTGATTGAGGAAGCGATGAAGATCGTGCCGATGAAGCGCATGGGCGCGGCTGAAGAGGTCGCCGGACTGGCGAGCTATCTGATGTCCGATATCGCAGGCTACGTGACGCGTCAGGTCATTTCTATTAACGGAGGCATGCTGTGATCCAGCGGGTAGTCGTAACCGGCATGGGCGGCGTAACCGCCTTTGGTGAGTCCTGGGCTGAGGTTTCGGCACGGATCCGTGCGGGCCGCAATGCGGTGCGCTTTATGCCGGAGTGGCAGATCTACGACGGGCTGCATACGCTGCTCGGCGCACCGGTGGATGACTTTGTGCTGCCGGCGCACTACACCCGCAAGCGCATCCGCGCCATGGGCCGCGTTTCGCTGCTGGCAACGCGCGCGACCGAGCTGGCGCTGACCCAGGCGGGCCTGGTTGACCATCCGGTGCTGACCAGCGGAGAAACGGGTATCGCCTACGGTTCTTCCACCGGCAGCACCGGGCCGGTCAGCGAGTTCGCCACCATGCTGACCGAAAAGCACACCAACAATATCACCGGCACCACCTATGTGCAGATGATGCCGCATACCACGGCCGTCAATGCCGGACTCTTTTTCGGCCTGCGCGGCCGGGTGATCCCGACCTCCAGCGCCTGTACCTCTGGCAGCCAGGCGATTGGCTATGCCTGGGAAGCGATTCGTCACGGGTATCAGACGGTGATGGTGGCTGGCGGCGCAGAAGAGCTCTGTCCGTCGGAAGCCGCGGTGTTTGACACCCTGTTTGCCACCAGCCAGCGTAATGACGCGCCGCACACCACGCCTGCACCCTTTGATCAGCAGCGCGATGGTCTGGTGATTGGCGAAGGGGCGGGCACGCTGATCCTTGAGTCGCTGGAACATGCCCTGGCACGCGGTGCAACGATCTACGCAGAGCTCACCGGTTTCCATACCAACTGCGATGCCGCCCATATTACTCAGCCGCAGCGGGAAACCATGCAGATCTGCATCGAGCGGGCGTTGCAAAGCGCCGGTATCACGGCCGCAGACGTTGGTTATGTAAATGCGCACGGCACCGCCACTGAACGGGGTGATATGGCCGAAAGTCTGGCGACGGCGGCGGTGTTTGGCGAAACGACGCCGATCTCCTCGCTGAAGTCCTATTTTGGCCATACGCTGGGTGCCTGTGGGGCGCTGGAAGCCTGGATGAGCATTGAGATGATGCGGGAAGGGTGGTTTGCGCCAACCCTGAACCTGACGCAACCGGCAGCGGATGGCGGCCAGCTGGATTACATCATGGGTGAGCCGCGTGAGATTGAAACCGACTATATCCAGAGCAACAACTTTGCCTTTGGTGGCATTAATACTTCACTGATCTTCAAACGCTGGCGCGGCGTCTGATCTCAGGCCCGTGCCGCGCTGGCACGGGCCAGTTTATTTTTCGGACGAAAGAACCGGACGATAATCAGCCTTTCATCTACACTGTCACTCACCGCATCACTCCCGGCGGCCCATGTTTTTCACAGGATAGTTATGTCTTTACCCTTGCCGCCCGACGATCACGATGAGCCAATTCGCCAGTCACTTGACGATGCGCACTTTGCGATAGTGGTGCTTGCGGTGACCTCGGTAACGCTTATAATCTTTGTCCTGATGATTACGCTCTGGATGAGCTGACACGCACAGGGATTCAACGGATTGAATAAGGAGAAGGCGATGGACTCCGGAGATGACAAATTAATCGCAATTATCGGTTTGCTGGCGGCCTGCCTGATCGGGGTGACCTTCCTGTTTACCATGGTCTGGCTGACCGACGTACGTCATCCTGCCGATCCCTCTCTCGACGTTCGCTCCTGTTACCCTAAAAAGCCACCTTCTCAGCACGTCTGATTTCGTGTCGCAAACTTAATCTGCTGACTGCGCAATACCAGCGCCAGCGGCTCATGCAGATTACGGTTGCCATTGGGATCGGCTAATCCCAGCAGCGGGCCAGGGGAACGCCGGTCATCGGCCCAGGCCGGATACTCCACTACCGGATAGAGCGAAATCCCCTCCACCGCAATGCCCTGATCCAGCGCCACCGCCACATTTTCACTGATCTCCTGCAGCCAGGGGGCGCGCGCTTCACCCTCAGCGCCAGTTTCAGCAATCAGCATCGGACGCTGGTAGCGCTGCCAGCACTGCGCCAGCAGAATATGCAGCGGCACACGCTCCGGATCCTCCAGCGACATCGGCTGGTCGGGGAAAAACCAGTGGTTATCGGGATAGTAGTTCAGGCCGAGGATATCCAGGCAATCTTCACTGCCGCCTAGCTCCTTATCGACGCGACCGGCCAGCATGTCCCAGGCTTCGAACTGCGCCTGATGCTGCGCATCGGCATAGGGTTTGCTGTCCGGATTATCGGGATGATGAGCGATCTGCACCAGCGGGTCAGTCAGCACAAAGCGCGCCTCCGGATAGACCTCGCGAATGGCATGTATCGCCGCCAGCGAGGCGCGAACCAGCTGGCGCTTCAGCTCTTTACCACGCTGCGCCGCATGAGGATTAAACCAGGCCACATCCGCCCCGGCCCATGACCAGAATGAGATTTGATTAACCGGTGTAAAGAAGGGGCGTTCGATGCCCTGATCGCGCATCAGTTGTGCCATCGCGCGAGCGAAACGACTAAAATGGTCAACAAATTCGGCTTTCCAGATATTAAGATGATCGGGATAACCGAAATGAGCCAGCTCCCAGATGATCTCCATCTGCTGACGTCGCGCGGCGTCGACCATTGGCAGAAAGCTCTGCCAGTCATACTGGCCAGGGATCTTTTCGATCAGATGCCAGCGCGCACCGTCGCGGGCGGTGAGCAGATGCTGCTCAGCCAGGGCGGCATAATCTTTTTCCAGCAGCATATCGTGTCCGCTGCTGATCACCATATCCAGCCGTTTACCGGGCGTACGGCAGGCAGTGGAACAGGGGAAACTGCCCTGGAAAAAGCTGCGAAACAGGCTGGGATGATAGCGCTGGCGGGCATCTGTAAGGGATTGATGAGACATATTCCTCTCCTGCCGGGATAATGCCGGTCACAGATCGTCCGGTTAAGTCTAGACTAAAAACGCCCGTGACCCCTCACTAACTCAGAACAGAGGAATAGCATCAGAGGTCGGACCGGGGAATAATAAAAATAACTGCATTTTACAGGGAAATGTCATGACCGAAGCGTTTGAGCTCTCCCAGCCATTGGAACGGTCCAGCTGGCTGGAAACACAGCTGGAGCCAGAGTGTCTGCGCCATCCGGGGCTGAGCGGCGTCCATCAGCTGAGCGACGGGCTGGATGCCTTTGCTGCTCGCTATCTGCTGATGCAAAAAGCGGAGCGTTCACTCGATATCCAGTATTACATCTGGCAAAACGATCTCTCTGGCCGGTTGCTGTTCAGCGCCGTGCTGGAAGCTGCCCGACGCGGCGTGAAAGTGCGGCTGCTGCTGGATGACAACAATACGCCGGGCCTGGACGACACGCTGGCCCAGCTCAACCGCCATCCCAACATTGAGGTGCGGCTGTTTAATCCATTCTCGTTTCGCACCCTGCGCGCGCTGGGTTATCTCACCGACTTTGCCCGTCTGAACCGCCGCATGCACAACAAAAGCTTTACGGTGGATGGCGTCACGACCGTGGTCGGTGGGCGCAATATCGGCGACGAATATTTCGGCACTGGCAATGAACCGCTGTTTGCCGATCTCGACGTCATGGCAATAGGCCCGGTGGTTAAAGAAGTCGCAGAGGATTTTGAGCGCTACTGGCGCAGCAAGCCGGTCTCTCCGCTGCAGCAGGTGCTGGATGAAGAGGAGCCGGAAGAGGACAGTGTGAGTCTGCCAGCAGAGTGGCGTCACAGTGAACCGGTGCAGCGCTATCTTCAGCGGCTGGAAAATTCTTCGCTGCTACAGGAGCTGGAAGAGGGCACGCTGGCTCTGACCTGGGCAAAAGCGCGCCTGCTGAGCGATGATCCGCGTAAAGGGCTGGGCAAAGCGCGTGCCAGAAGCCTGCTGCCGCAGCGAATGCTGGAGGTGATAGGCACGCCGCAAAAGCAGTTCGACATCATCTCGGCCTATTTCGTGCCGACCCGCGCAGGGGTCGCTCAGCTACTGTCGCTGAAGCGCAAAGGGGTAAAAATTGCCATTCTGACCAATTCGCTGGCGGCTAACGATGTGTCGATTGTCCATGCCGGCTACGCTAAGTGGCGCAAAAAATTGCTGCGTCATGGTATTGCGCTCTATGAGCTGAAACCGCAGGCGGGCGTGCCTGATGCCCCGCACGACCGGGGATTAACCGGTAACTCCGGCTCCAGCCTGCATGCCAAAACCTTCTCAGTGGATCAACAGACGCTGTTTATCGGCTCGTTTAACTTCGATCCCCGTTCAGCGGTGCTGAATACGGAAATGGGACTGGTGATTGAGAGTGCGGCGCTCGCCGGAGAGACGCATCAGCGTTTCAGCCAGTCAATGCGCGATCGGGCATGGACGCTGCGGCTGGATAAGTGGGGCAGGGTAAACTGGCTGGAGTATCCGGGTGAGCCGGAGCAGATTGTGCATAAACACGAGCCAGGCTGCTCCTGGTGGCAGCGCCTGCAGGTACGCCTGGTGTGGCGACTGCCGATTGAGTGGCTGCTGTAAGCTGGACCTTGCCTGGGTACAGGCGCTGGCTCAGGAAGCATACGCCCTCCGCAAAGACGCAAAACCCGCCATCCCTGGCCCGCTATGCTTTGCTACTGGCGTATGCTCCCATCGCTTTAAACTCTTAAGCTGTCTGTGAGACACATCATTTATAGCCTGACCTCACTTATGGCCCGAGGTCACTGATCGCCTGTCATTGTGCTTGTTTACGCTCAAATTTCCCCGAGAAAAGGAACCGCAGCAGCGGGATACGCAGGTGAATCTCATACAGCAGAAACGCGATGCCAAACACCATCAGCAGGCCAACGAAGAAGCCCAGGGTGTTATTTTCAATCCGTGGCGTCACGTAAATGCCATACAGCAGCGTCAGCGGATGGTGCACCAGATAGATAAACAGTGACGCATTGACCAGATACATAATGCGCGGCGAATGTGAATTCAGCAGCTTATGACCAAAGCAGAAGCAGACGTTCAGCATGCAAATGCCCATCAGCGTCGAGATAATCGCATCCAGCTCATACAACCAGCCCTCACCGCTGCTCAGTCGCTGGTTGGCGCAATAGGCCGCAAACATCAGCAGCGCACCGACCCACATCACCAGATTGAAGCGGACAAACAGCTGCTTCAGCGGGGGATGTTTCCACGCCAGCGCTCCCAGCATAAAGAACGGCAGATAGAAGAGTGTCTGCATCACTATGATGCTAAACAAACCATCCATCAGCCACGCAGGCTGGAAAATAAACACCAGACGCCGGAACACGCACCAGAGCAGTGCCCACGCCAGTACGCCCGCCGTCAGCGATCCCCAGCCAACCCGCGAATAATCAATGGTGCGATGCTGATCGCGCAACCAGCGGAAGGTCACCATCCCCAGCGTGGTCAGCATCACCAGCACCACCAGGAACCACAGGTGTGAAATCAGCTCCCACATCAGGTTATTAAACTTCTGATAGGGCGTGAAGCGGGGCCAGTCAGCCAGCTTATCCGTCCACTCTTTCAGCATAAAAAATTGCGGCAGCGTCAGCAGCGGAATGGCGGTCAGCATTGGGATACCTACCCGTTCCAGACGCACCTTCAGGAAGCGACGTGGCTGATAGCGCAGATACAGCATGTAGGAGAAATAGCCCGAAATGACGAAAAACACCTGCATACGAAACGCATGAATAAAATCATTCAGCAGCGTCAGCCATAACGACGCTTCATGACTATTTACTGCCCATTTCTGCGCGGAGTAGATGAGGGAAACGTGAAACGGCACCCCCAGTAACATCAGATAGGCGCGGATGGAGTCGAGGAAGTATTCACGTTCAGGTTTTACAGTACTCATAAAGTTCCAGTTCGTTAGTACGTTTAACCGGTTTCACCCTGAAACCGGATTATACTCTGTGAAAATTCTACCTGGGATAAACCAGGTATACTATCAGTGGAATCCGTAGTGTCTAATTGTCCTAAAAGCAGGGTTAAGCCTGACGAAATGCGGGAACAATGTTGCGCATAAGCTGTCGGAAAACCGAATAATCCTTTAAGATAAACGGGTTTGATTTAAGCACACGAAAGGGGGGGATGTGCTGACTAAAGAAAAAAATAAAGCCGGACTGATGAAGGTACGCTGGATTGGTACTGCAGTTCTGCTGGCGTTGTACGCCAATAACAGTTGGGCGTTTAACATCGACGATGTTGCCAAACAAGCCAAAGCGTTGGCAGGGAAAAGCTTCGAAGCGCCTAAAAGCAATTTACCCTCTCAATTTCGTGAAATGAAATTTGCTGATTATCAGCAGATCCAGTTTAACCACGATAAAGCGTATTGGGGCAAACTGCGCACGCCGTTCAAGCTGGAGTTTTATCATCAGGGAATGTATTTCGATACCCCGGTGCAGATCAACGAAGTGACCGCCAGCGCGGTGCGCGAGATTAAATACAACCCCGATTATTTTAATTTCGGTAATGTAAAACATGACGCAGATGCGGTAAAAAACCTCGGTTTTGCCGGTTTCAAAGTACTTTACCCACTCAACAACAAGGGTAAAAACGATGAGATCGCCAGCTTCCTGGGCGCGAGCTATTTCCGTGTCATCGGTGCCGGTCAGGTTTATGGCCTGTCGGCGCGTGGACTTGCCATCGATACGGCGCTGCCGTCCGGTGAAGAGTTCCCGCGCTTTAAAGAGTTCTGGATTCAGCGTCCTAAACCACAGGACAAACAGCTGGTGATCTACGCACTGCTCGATTCGCCGCGTGCGGCGGGTGCGTATCGCTTTGTGCTGCATCCGGGTGACGCTTCAACGGTTGATGTGCAGTCAAAAGTTTACCTGCGTGATAACGTCGGCAAACTGGGTGTTGCACCGCTGACCAGTATGTTCCTGTTTGGTCAGAACCAGCCATCGACGGTGAACAACTTCCGTCCGGCACTGCACGACTCTGACGGTCTCTCTATCCACAATGGCAACGGGGAGTGGATTTGGCGTCCGCTGAACAACCCGCGTCATCTGGCAGTGAGCACCTTCACCATCGAGAATCCGAAAGGGTTTGGTCTGCTGCAGCGTGGGCGTGACTTTAACAACTATCAGGATCTTGATGACCGCTATGATCTTCGTCCAAGCGGCTGGGTTGAGCCAATAGGCGACTGGGGTAAAGGCCGGGTTGAACTGGTTGAAATCCCGACGGCAGATGAAACCAACGACAACATCGTTGCGTTCTGGACGCCGGAGACGCTGCCAGAGCCTGGCAAAGAGATGAACTTCAAATATCGTCTGCACTTCTCGCGCGACGAAAACCAGCTGCACTCCGATGATACCGCCTGGGTCAAAAATACCCTGCGTTCAGCGGGTGACGTGAAGCAGTCTAATCTGGTGCGTCAGCCGGATGGCACCGTGGCTTTCACCATCGACTTCGTGGGTAAAGACATGAGCAAGATGGCGGAAAACAGTCAGGTGGCACCGCAGGTCAGCGTGGGTAAAAATGCTGATGTGGTTGAGCAGAGCGTACGTTATAACCCGGTCACCAAAGGCTGGCGTCTGGTGTTGCGTCTGCGTGTGAAAGATGCCAAGCAGTCCACCGAAATGCGTGCGGCCTTGGTTAGCGGCGACAAGACATTGACGGAAACCTGGAGCTATCAGTTACCTGCCAATGAATAAATCGACTTTTACACCTCAACGTTATGTGGAATCTCTGCCGCTGGATGCGGCAGGGAAGGCCCGACTGAGCGTCTCATTGCAGAATGCCAGCGAGTTCCACTTCATCCATGATGTGCTGGGCAGGGATGTCGCAGCCAGTGACCGTCCCGACGATGCGCCGTTAAAATCGGTCTCATCGCGGGTTGAAATGGCCTGGCCCGATTCGCTGGCCGAAGGTCAGCAGTTGGGTAAAGATTACCTCGACCGCACCACGCTGAAGGCGATGCCGAAGGTCAAACGCTCACTGATGTTCCCGGAAGCCTGGCGTACCAACCCGGTCGCCCGTGCCTGGGACTCACTGCGTGGACACAAATCGGTGCCGCGTTATAGCAATGCGGAAGAGCGGCGTGCCGAGGAGAAGTGGCGTCATGTCGGTTCGATTCGCCGCTACATTCTGCTGATCCTGACCATTTTCCAGACCGTGGTCGCCACCTGGTACATGAAGAGTATTCTGCCGTATCAGGGCTGGACGCTTCTGGATCCGATGGAGATGATCAATCAGAACTGGCAGCAGTCAGTGATGCAGATCCTGCCTTATTTGTTGCAGACCGGCATCCTGTTCCTGTTCGCCATACTTTTCTGCTGGGTCTCTGCCGGTTTCTGGACGGCGTTGATGGGCTTCCTGCAGCTGCTGATTGGACGTGATAAATACAGTATCTCTTACTCAACGGTCGGAGATGAACCGCTTAACCCGGAACATCGTACCGCGCTGATTATGCCGATCTGTAATGAAGACGTTGAGCGTGTTTACGCCGGTCTGCGTGCGACCTGGGAGTCGGTGGTTCGTACCGGTAACGCTGAACACTTCGACGTCTACATCCTCAGCGACAGTTACGATGCGGATATCGCGATTGCCGAACAGAAAGCCTGGATGGAACTGGTGCGGGATGTTGGCGGGGCAGGCAAGATTTTCTATCGCCGTCGTCGTCGTCGCGTGAAGCGTAAAAGCGGAAACATCGATGACTTCTGCCGTCGCTGGGGCAGCAACTACAGCTACATGGTGGTGCTGGATGCCGATAGCGTCATGAGCGGAGAGTGTCTCACCGGTCTGGTACGCATGATGGATGCCAACCCGAATGCCGGGATCATCCAGTCGTCGCCGAAAGCATCGGGTATGGATACGCTTTATGCGCGCTGTCAGCAGTTTGCGACCCGCGTCTACGGTCCGTTGTTCACCGCCGGTCTGCACTTCTGGCAGCTGGGTGAGTCTCACTACTGGGGTCACAACGCCATTATCCGCGTTAAACCCTTTATTGAGCACTGTGCCCTGGCACCATTACCGGGAGAGGGCTCCTTTGCGGGTTCAATCATGTCGCATGACTTCGTAGAAGCTGCGCTGATGCGTCGTGCCGGTTGGGGCGTCTGGATTGCCTATGACCTGCCGGGATCCTATGAAGAACTGCCACCGAACCTGCTGGATGAGCTGAAACGTGACCGCCGCTGGTGTCACGGCAACCTGATGAACTTCCGCCTGTTCCTGGTGAAAGGGATGCACCCGGTTCACCGTGCAGTGTTCCTGACGGGTGTGATGTCCTACCTCTCGGCTCCGCTGTGGTTTATGTTCCTGGCGCTCTCCACTGCCCTGCAGGTAGTGCATACGCTGATGGAACCGACCTACTTCCTGCAACCGCGGCAGCTCTTCCCGGTCTGGCCGCAGTGGCGTCCGGAGCTGGCGATAGCGCTGTTCTCGACCACCATGGTGCTGCTGTTCCTGCCGAAAATGCTGAGTGTCGTGTTGATCTGGTTTAAAGGATCGAAGGCCTACGGCGGACCTCTGCGGCTGCTGGCTTCACTGGTGCTGGAAACGCTATTCTCGGTGCTGCTGGCACCAGTGCGTATGCTGTTCCATACGGTGTTTGTGGTCAGCGCCTTCCTCGGCTGGGAAGTGGTGTGGAACTCACCGCAGCGTGATGACGATGCAACACCGTGGAGCGAGGCGTTTAAACGTCACGGTTCGCAGATGGCATTGGGTCTGGTGTGGGCGATTGGTATGGGACTGCTGGATCTTAACTTCCTGTGGTGGCTGGCCCCGATTGTCTTCTCACTGATTCTGTCGCCGTTTGTCTCGGTCATGTCAAGCCGCGCAACGCTGGGCATTAAGAGTAAGAAAGCGAAGCTGTTCCTGATCCCGGAAGAGTACTCGCCGCCGCAGGAGCTGGTGGATACCGATCGCTATGTGGTGCTGAACCGTGAGCGCGCGCTGGAAAATGGCTTTATGCATGCCTTATTCCATCCTGCTTTCAACGCGCTGGCAACGGCACTGGCCACATCGCGCCACAAGCAGAGTCAGTTACTGGACTATGCGCGTGACCGTCGGGTTGATCAGGCGCTGAGCGATGCGCCGGATAAACTGGGCCGCGAACAGCGTCTGCAGTTGATCAGCGATCCGGTGGTGCTGGCCCGTGTTCATACCCGACTGTGGGAAGATGCGGACAAGTATCATCAGTGGGTTGAGAGTTATCAGAAACTCACGCTCAACCCCAACGCGCTGGCAAACAACGCGTAATCTGAAAAAGCGGCAGCGATGCCGCTTTTTTTATCGGATTAAAACAGCGATTCGCTGATAAATTTATTGCTGGCAGTCACCGCGAGCAGCGCGTGACGATCTCAATGGCTGTTTCTTCATGGCGGATATGAGTGGTGAAAGAGTGCTTAAAGGCGGCTGTTATCGTCGCGGCTGTGCTCTGCTTAAGCGGATGCGGCAGCATTATCAGCCGTACCATTCCCGGGCAGGGGCACGGTAATCAGTACTATCCCGGCGTACAGTGGGATGTTCGCGACAGCGGATGGCGGGTCCTGACGATCCTCGACCTGCCGCTGTCGCTGGTGGTTGATACCCTGTTGTTACCGGTGGATGCCAGCCACGGTCCTTACGAGTAACTGCGATCGGAATCGCTGTTATCATCTTCCCACTCTTGCGCGGCGGCTTCACCCTCTTCGGTGTCCAGCGGCGGCTCCAGCTGGAACTCGCCGTCATCCCACTCGTGCAGGGTATTTTCTGCTAACCACTCCTGACGTAGTTCAACTTCGTCAAAATCTGCATCAAAAATGGCCTGTGCCGCTTCACCGCTACGGTAAGGCAGACATTCGCCTGCTTCACCTTCTTCTGCCATGAATTCAGCCTGCCACATGATATCGCCATCCTGCATCACATACTTTTGCAGACCAAACTGGCTGATTGATGCATCCCCCTCCTCAAGCTCTGGGTGGTTAGCGAGGAACTCTTCACGTGCAGCATCGATGGCTTCCTCTAAGGTACTGTACATGCTCATCGCTCTTCTCCTTCACGGGTCTTTGACTATGGATTTATTTGATTTCAGTGAAGGATAGACGAAATCTGAAGGAGGGAAAGGTCAGGCCGGTGCAACTGGCGGGAAATAAGCCATTTCCCGCCAGTCAGGGTCACATCATCTTTTGCGGAAAATGCAAAACCGGTTGAACGGACTCATGAATCACGGGTGCTGAGTAGCGGATACAACATTTTATACATGGCTTAACTTTCTTAAAATTAATTCTGGCGATGGAGAGGGCCTGACTCAAATTATATAACGTGCCGATAAATATGACCTCTTCTTTATCAGGCATACGCTTGCACCCTTTACGATGAAGAAAGTGATAATTTTCCTGATCGGTACCAATTGTAACGTAATAGTAGAGACCTTTGTTCATATTAACTGTCCCATTAGAGGTTTGCTGTGTTGTCTTTTTATAATTCTGGCCAGAGCCGTTAAAGGCCTGACTGTTACAAACGAAACTACCGATAAGCATTAATGAGTTCAAATTCCATAATGGTCTATCGGGGTGTTAAAAAAATGCAAAATGGAATATAAGCTAAATCATCAAGGCAATCGCTTGTAAAATAAGTTAATTTTTATCGATTCATAAGCGGTGAGACACCGTTAAGACCGGCTAAATAGGATTAGGCCTGGCGTGCAGAATAATAAGCGCCATAACAGATTTAATAGCACTCGCTGCAATATTAATTAATAAATAGCGAAACAGGCTGAATGCCGCCTGCCGTCCTGTTAATTGATTAGCTTTTTTAAATTTAAACAGAGACAAATTATATTATGAATATAGGTGTTTATTAATTACTGGACCTGCGGTTTCGCTTACAGGCTGAGTCAGCCATGAGTGATTTATTTAGCAGGGGAGTAAAACGCGCTAAATGCCTGACAGACATTTAGCGCGAACAGATTAATAACGGGAGGGTTCGCCCTCGGGGCGCGTTTTAAAGCGGCGGTGGAGCCACATATACTGTTCAGGTGCCAGCAGCACACCCTCTTCAACAACCTGATTCATTCTGGTTGCGGTTGCGACATCACTTTCCAGCGTAAATTCGCCGCTGATGTCAGGCAGTATCATCAGTTCATAGCCGCGACCTCCAGGCAGACGACGCGGTACGAAAGGGATGACAGCCGGTTTACCGGTGCGGATCAGCAGATGAGTGCCCACCGTTGTGGCTGCTTTTTCCACGCCAAAGAAGGGGACAAAGACGCTGCTGCGCGGGCCATAATCGTGGTCGGGCGCATACCAGATAATGTCACCCTGTTTCAGTGCGCGGATCATTCCTTTGAGATCTTTACGATCGAGCATGCTTTTATTCGACCGCATCCGACCTTTGACCTGAAGCCAGTCGATCAGTTTGTTGTCATTCGGGCGATAGACGCCAATGCCAGGGTTATGGATACCAAACATGCGTGCCCCAATCTCCAGCGTCAGAAAGTGCATGCCGATAAGCAGCACGCCGCGCTGGCTATCGCGCGCCTGCTGAATATGCTCCAGCCCTGAAGGCGTATGCCATTTATTGATGCGCCAGTCAGGCCAGAACCACGCCATACCGGTCTCAATTAATCCCATGCCGACCGATTCGAAATTGTGTTTAACCATCGCTTCGCGTTCATTTACCGGCATATCCGGAAAACTTAATTCCAGATTACGCCGGGAAATACTGACGCGGTGTTTCATAAAACGCATCCCAATGCGGCCAATATTACAGCCGAGAACATAAAGCAGGGGATAAGGAAGTAGCACCAAAAGATAAAGAGAAGCGACACCCAGCCAGGTCAGCCAATAGCGCGGGTGAAGCAGTTCTCGTGAAAACTGAGGCAACTGAGTCATGTGAAGGTTAATTTTCCTGCGTCGCGCACCGTGCGGTGCTGATATCTCGTTGATTTACACCATTGTGCCAGTTTTTGACGTGCGCTTAAATATCACTATCGGAACGTGCCATCAATGAACAAAGGTTAATAGTCCAATGTTGCTGGAAAAAACGGCAACAGGCGATCAATCTGGTCACTGGCCTTTGCATCCCGGTGAAATCAGGTATCATGTGTGCGCTAAATTTCTTCTATTGATAACAGGACGAACACCATGCCAGTGTTACATAACCTCGTTTCCAATAAAGAGCTGAAGGCGCGCATGCTGGCTGAAACCGAGCCGCGCACCACTGTCTCTTTTTATAAATATTTCCAGATTGCCGATCCCAAAGCATTCCGTGACGCGCTCTATCTTGGCCTGACAGCTCTTAAGGTCTTTGGTCGCGTCTACGTGGCCCACGAAGGCATCAATGCGCAGATCAGCGTGCCAGCCAGCCAGTATGAAAAGATGAAAGAATGGCTATATGGCTTTGATCCGGCGCTGAACAACCTGCGGATGAATATTGCGCTGGATGATGATGGTAAATCGTTCTGGGTGCTGCGTCTGAAAGTGCGCGACCGCATTGTAGCGGACGGTATCGAAGACGACAGTTTTGATGCCAGCGATGTGGGTCAGTATCTTAAAGCGGCGGACGTTAACGCCATGCTGGACGATCCTGACGCCCTGTTCGTGGATATGCGTAACCACTACGAATATGAAGTGGGTCGCTTTGATAATGCGCTGGAAGTGCCTGCTGACACCTTCCGCGATCAGCTGCCGATGGCGGTTGAGATGCTGCAGGATCAGAAAGACAAAAAGATCGTGATGTACTGCACCGGCGGGATCCGCTGTGAAAAGGCCAGCGCCTGGATGCGCCACAACGGCTTTGAGGATGTCTATCACATTGAGGGCGGTATCATCGAGTATGCCCGACGCGCCCGTGAGCAGGGATTACCGGTACGTTTCAAAGGCAAAAACTTTGTTTTTGATGAGCGGATGGGTGAGCGGATCTCTGACGATGTGTTGTCGAACTGTCATCAGTGCGGCGAACCCTGTGATACCCACGTTAATTGTGTCAATGACGGTTGTCATCTGCTGTTTATTCAGTGCAAAAGCTGCGCGGAGAAGTTTGAGAACTGCTGTAGCCCGATCTGCCAGGAAGAGGCGAAGCTCTCACCGGAAGAGCAGCGCGCGCGTCGGGCAGGACGTGAAAATGGCAACAAAATCTTTAACAAGTCGCGTGGCCTGTTAAACATGACCATTCCCTCGCCGCTGAAGAAATAAGCGTGGCCGCCTGAAGTCAGCTTCAGGCGGCTTGCTGTTTTACTGGCGTACACCCTCAACCGAAATCATCAGCTGAACCTTCTGCGAAGCTGGCCCCAGATCTTTGGTGATGTTGAAATCTTTCAGTGCAATTTCCCCTTCAGCCTCAAAGCCAGCGCGGTAGCCGCCCCACGGATCTTTACCTTCACCCAGCATTTTCGCCTCGAGCGTTACCGGTTTGGTCACGCCATTCAGCGTAAGATCGCCAGTAATCTTCAGCTCATCACCCTCTTTTTCCACCGCTGTGGATTTGAACGTGGCCTGCGGGTTTTTGCTGGTGTTCAGGAAGTCGGCACTGCGCAGGTGCTTGTCACGTTCAGCATGGTTAGTATCGATGCTGCTGGTGTTAATGGTGACGTCGACTTTATCTGCGGCAGGATTCTTCTCATCAAAGGTAAAGCGGCCATCAAAATCCTTAAAGGTGCCGTAGAGCCAGCTGTAACCCAGATGCTGGATACGGAACTGAATAAAGGCGTGCTGGCCCTCTTTATCGATTTTGTAGTCAGCGGCAGAGGCGGTGAGTGAGCCGAGCAGCAGACTGGCACCGGTCATCGCCAGCAGGGTCTTTTTAAACATATTATTTATCCTTTTCAGAGGGAGAGGTGAAACGCAAACCCGACATCCGTTTTAAGGTGATATCGCGATCGATAAAGTGATGTTTTACCGCAGCCAGCCCATGCAGCAGTGACAGGACCACAACCGTCCAGGCCAGCCAGAGGTGAATGTCGCCCGCAAGATCAGCCTGTTCGCCAGCACCGCTGAACAGCGCGGGCAGGGTGAACCAGCTGAATACTGAGATGGGTTTGCCATCGGCGGTGGAGATCAGATAGCCGCTGATCAGAATCGCCAGCAGCAGGGTATACAGTAACAGGTGGGCCACCACCGAACTGATGCGTACCAGCGGGGAATAACTGCTAAGCGGTTTTGGCGGCGGTGAAATAACGCGCCACAGCAGGCGAATGATCAGCGTCAGCAACAGGATCACGCCGATGCTTTTATGGATCTCAGGCGCGTCGTGATACCAGCTGTCGTAATAGCCGAGGCCGACCATCCATAATCCCAGCGCAAACATGGCGTAAATCGCCAGCGCCATCGACCAGTGCAGCAGCACGGCAACCAGGCCAAACTGATGAGATGAATTACGTAATAACATAATGGGGTTTTCATGAAGTAATAATCTGAAATAAGCATCCACATTATGAAATATAAAAGCAATCATCCTTACGCTTCTATAACTTTAATTTTATATTGTGAAAAGGTTGAATAAACCAGGTGTGAAATGCGCAATATTACTGAATAAGTTATTTGTGAGGCGCTGGTCGTCAACTAAAAAGAGCCGGAATTAACCAAAAGGGCGAAATATATTCTGACTTTATGTCAGTAATAGTCAATTTTCGTCAAAGTCTGTCAGTCGGGCGGCATCAGGCTGATACCACCCTTTATCAGAGTCAGAAACGTGAGAGGCGGAAGGGTGTCAGATCAAAAGAGAACGGTTTTTGCTGGGCAAATTCTGCAGCCAGTTCGCCCAATACGCTGGCGAATTTAAACCCGTGTCCACTGAGCCCGGTAATTAACAAGCGGTCTGGTTCACCCGGCAGGGTATCAATTATAAAGTCCTCATCCGGGCTAAAATCGTAGCTGCAGGCTTCGCCATGCAGACAGACACCGACGCCAGGTAAAAACTGACGGAGGAATCCAAAAGCTTCGCTGCCATCGGCCGCCACCGCGCCAAAAGGCTTACGATCCTCAGGCCGCTGCATCAGCTGACCGCCATCATGACGACCCACTTTCAGGGCGTTGTTATCCGCCGGGAAGCCATAAAACTGGCTGCCATCGCCCATTTCCACCGTAAAACCGGGAAACTTATTGTTCTCACTGTAGCGGCCATCTGCCTGATACCAGGCGAACACCTTACGGGTGGGCGCGACCGGCAGGTCTGGAACTAATTTGCCAACCCATGTGCCCGCACTGATCAACATTTTGCGGCCCCGATAGACGCCATCCAGGGTAGTGACCTGCTGCAGATCGCCATCGCGACCCAGCTCTGAAACCGGGCAGTTAAACAGCTGCGCGCAGCCCGCCTGCTCCGCCAGCTGGATCCAGCTGCGTACCGCCTGTTCACATTTCAGATAGCCAGACTGCGGCTCAAATACGCCCAGATAGCCCTCAGGCACATTGATTTGTGGCCAGCGCTTGCGCACGTCATCAGGCTGCATCACCTCAATATTGAGCTGCCAGCGGGTCGCGCTGTCGATGACGTTCTGAATAAACGGCGACTGATTCGGGGCGAGGTTAAGTACGCCACTGCGATGCATGATGCGCTCACCGGCACGCTGTTCCAGCTCATCCCATAGCGTTTGCGCCCGCAGGACCAGGGGAACATAGCGTTCACCTTCACCATAGGCGTGACGAATCAGCCGGCTCTCGCCATGATGTGTGCCCTGATTATGGGGAGGATGGGCGCTGTCGATCATTAACACCGATAAACCCGCCTGGGTGGCATAGTAGCCTGCCGCCGCGCCCACGGAACCGCTGCCAACGACGATAAGATCATAAATCATGGTAACTACGCTCTAAGAGACAGATAATCAAAAGCATACCAGAAACAGAAACGAAAAAGGCACCCCTGAGGGCGCCTCTTTGATGCGGCAGAAATTAATGCTTTTTGAGGAGTCGTTCTATCTGCTCGGCTGATTCTATCTTGGCGATGCCTGCTTCGAGGATCGAGATAAATTGCCTTGCCACATCCGTTGTCAGCCAGTATGTCGGGCCAACATCCGCTTCTTCTTCTTTTTGATCCTGCGACGACAACGAGTGCAGGCGGATCATCATGGCGTCATAGCTGTCAACGGTACTGATATCCCAGCCCACCAGTGGGTGAGTCTGTATAACATCTTTTCTTCTGTCCATTATAACCTCCTTATTACTCGTTAAACGAAGTGCATGATGAGGTTCAATGCGGCTTTTTTATTCCAATAGCGAAACAATTATAACAGTAAACGAGGGTATCACTGTTTAAAAAATGCCGTGAGTCAGCTTCTCACAGAATATTTGCGTTTGAAAGGCGGGCGTAAAAAAATAAAATGCCTGACGGGCAGGCATTTTTATCAGCAGTCAAAAGACAGGCAAAAAGCGGGCTTAGCCGCGTGAGCGGACTCAGAGAGCCGGCGTTTCTGGCACTACGCCGCCGCCGCGTTTTTGCAGTGTTTCTGCCAGACGGGCAAAGTGCTGCTGAAGCTGCTCATCATGGTTTTGATTTTGGGCTTCCAGCGACAGATTGTGTACCAGTAGCTGACTGGCACGATCGTCAAGACAGAAAATCAGACTGGAAAAGGCATTTTCCAGCACCGTTAAACGACGCTTCTGATCACCAATCAGTGCTAACAACTCACCAAAGGTCATCGCCTCTTCCGGTTTATCAGTAGTCATGGTGTCGCACCTCCTGTTATGCGTGACGAGCGCAAGGATAGGGCATTGATCATTAAGAGTCTAGATGCAGGACGGGGTAAGTGCGAGAGGGGAGAAAAGATAAAAAAACCGGGTGGCGACACCCGGAAAAAAAGCACAGTGGCGGTTAATCAGTATTGAACCAGTCGTCAGCGCTTTCCCACGTCTGCTGCAGGATCTCGCTGATCTGGTCGCGCGTCTCTTTTCCACCGCCCAGCACGCTGAGATTATTGGCACTGGCATAACGTACCTTGACGTGATTGGTCGAGTCAGGGAACTGTTCATCAATGCGGCGCGATAATTCATCGCTCAACGCTTCTATCGCACCAGCAGGAAGAGGTCGGGTATTTGATACGGTAATTTCAACACGCATAACAGCCTCCGTTTAAGATGCTGTATATATTTACAGTATCAGCAGGCCGGAGGCAAGTAAAATTATGCGATGCGCCAGTTCAGTGTTTCACCCGCCAGGAACGGCACCAGTGAATGGCTGCCGAGCGCGATGGACTCTGGCACCTGCCAGGACTCACGCACCAGGGTAATCGTCCCTTCATTCAGCGGCAGGCCGTAAAAACGCGGGCCATTCTCCGAACAGAACGCTTCAAAATGTTCCAGCGCGTTCAGCTCTTCAAAAACGGTGGCGTAAGCGGGTAACGACACTGGCGCATTAAATACCCCCGCGCAGCCGCAACTGGCCTCTTTGAGATGACGCAGATGCGGTGCTGTGTCGGTGCCGAGGAACACGCGCGGATGACCACTCGCCACTAATTTGCGCAATGCTTCCTGATGCACGTTGCGTTTAAGAATCGGCAGGCAATAGAGGTGCGGACGAATACCGCCCACCAGCATGTGATTGCGGTTAAACATCAAATGCTGCGGGGTAATGGTCGCGCCCAGCGTCTCATCGGCGGCGGCAACATATTCTGCGGCGTCCTGAGTGGTAATGTGCTCCATCACCACTTTCAGTGCCGGAAACTGGCTGCGCAGCGGCACCATAACCGTTTCGATAAATCGGGCTTCGCGGTCAAAAATGTCGACATGCGCATCGGTGACTTCGCCGTGGATCAGCAGAGGCATACCGAGCTTCTGCATCCGCTCCAGCACGCGGGCAATGGAGGCGATATCGGTAACGCCATGGCTGGAGTTCGTCGTAGCGTGCGCCGGATAAAGCTTAGCCGCGGTAAACAGACCGGAGGTGAAACCGCGCTCAAGCTCATCAGGATCAAGCGAGTCGGTCAGATAGCAGGTCATCAGCGGCGTAAAGGCGTGATCGGCGGGCAGCGCCGCCAGGATGCGATCGCGGTACGCTTCACCTGCTGCCACGCTGGTCACCGGTGGCACCAGGTTAGGCATCACAATGGCACGACCATTCACCGCGCTGGTATAGGGCAGGACCGTGTTGAGCATCTCATCGTCGCGCAGATGAATATGCCAGTCGTCAGGGCGACGCAGGGTAAGTTGCTGAGGTTGTGCTGTCATCAGTGAAGCTCCGGCAGAAGGGAAACAAAAGGCGTGTTTTGGCCGGGGTCTAAGCATAAGGATTCAGGCAACCGTTTGCACCTGCTTTTTATGCTGTCAAAGAAAATCCGCTGCCCAACAGGGTAATGCTGGTCAGTTATGATTAGATTTGTAAAGGCTGTCACGGTCAGACGTGGCAGCCTTTTTTTCCGGGCGAGCGAGCCGCAGTGCGGGCCAGAGCACCTCTGCTGCTGCCGGGCCGTCCTCGCGCCGCTCACGCGGTACCTTCGGCTTTGACGTCGTGCCGACGAACCGTTCGGGGATCGGCCCTCCCTGGCCGGCCCCGAACTGTCCACGCTTCCCGGCGTGGACTTCTGGCCCACCGTCACGCCTCAGCGCTGCGGATAGCCCTTTCAGCAGCAGAGGCGCTCAGGCCTCCACTTTCGTGCCCTTTCTGACAACATTCACTGAAGTTTCAGAGCAGGCCGGTGCCGCTCAGGAGCAGGCAATCCGCAGCGCTGAACAGAATGAGTCTGCCAGGAGAGCCCGCAGGACGCGGGCGAAAGGCGGGGCGGCACAGGATGTGCCATCCCCGGCGGTCCGTCAGGCAGGCGAATGAAGTGAAGGAACCGCGCAGCGGCGCGAGGACCGCCAGCCCCTGAGCGGCACCAGACTGCGTTGTCACCTGTCGCTTAACTGACTGGCATTACTGCGTAAAGGGAATAACCAGTTCGCCAGGTTTCACTTCCAGTCCTTTGGCAAATTTCTTCGCCAGCGACTCGCCTTTGCTGCGGTCGGCGCTGAGCACGTAAGCCGGCTTTTGATCAAAGTAGTTTTTCAGCGACTGATTCAGATAAGGCGTCAGCGTTTTCATAATGGAGGCCATTTTTTCCGGAGCAACCTGCGCATCAACAATTTCCAGATCGCGCAGATAGATTGCACCCTGCTGCTGGTCATAGACCGGCTGAGCACGCATCTTCAGTTGCATATCGGCCTGCTGCGGACCAAACAGTGACGTCACATTGATTTTAGCATTGCCAGAGAGCGTCACTTTACCTGGCTCTTCACGGCCAATCTGACTGGTCAGGTTGTTCAGGACGATGTGCGCATTAACCAGCCCGGAAACGCCAATATCTTTCTCATAATTGTTGTGTTTCTGCAGCGCCTGGTTTACTTCCTGTTCGCTGATGGTGTATTGCGTCAGTTGATTACAGCCGCTCACCAGCAGCGCGATCAACAGGGCAGTCAGCCCGAAAAAAGCCTTTTTCATCGATCTTTATCCTGAATATCAGAGCCAATAAACAGGCCATAGCCTGCCTGAATGCGTAGCGGGTGTCATCAGGAAAGAGATGAGAAACGCCGCAGCGTCTCTCATCGGGAGGGGTTAGTGAGCTATCGAGGAGAGCAGATTCACCTGGGTCTGTTTAGCCATGTTATCGCGGTAGTCAGCGACCCGGCTCGGCCAGTCAATACCGGCCACCAGCGTCAGAGAGCGCAGCAGCGGGAAGAGATTAAAATCATCTTCGGACAGCTCGCCATTCACCGCATTGGGCTGGACGATTAATTTGTCCAGCTTGCGCAGATCGTCGCTGACGTTTTTGATCAGGCCGGCAGAATGACTTTTCAGCGTGTCGAAATCACCGATGCTCGCCTGCTTTTTGTTGCGGAAATAGTCACGCGCCTCCGGCGTCGCGAATTCGGCAAACGCCGCCTCTGCAATGCGCGGCAGCAGCAGTTTATTAACATAGCTGTTCATGTGACGCAGCCAGTCGCCGATCGCCGGATTCAGCGCGCCGATGATCAGCGGCTCGCCATCCTGCTGATCGACATAGTGTACGATCTCCATGCTCTCAGGCATCGCGCTGCCATCCTGCTTCTGCAGAATGGGCGCCATTTTCTGTCCGATCAGTCGTTTCGGCGTCTCTTCATCGTCGTTGAGCATTACCACCAGCTCAACCGGTTTGTTTTTCAGGCCAAAAATCATTCGCGCTTTAACGCAGAAAGGGCAGTGGTCGTAGATATAGAGCTTCATCCTGATCTCCCGGATTTTACAGGTTTAGTGTTTAACAGAGTGAATCAATTCATCCTGCTTTCGGGCTCGTAAAAAGTATGGAAGAGATTACTCCACAGGGCAAACCTGCCTGTCAGGCGCGCTGCAGGATCCGCTGCTAATGCTGCCTGCAGCAGGGGTTATCCGCGGTGCGACCCGAGCAAAATCAGCCTCTTTATCGCTAAACCGCTGTAACGTTTTACCGCAGCCCAGGCGGCGGTTATAGTGAAAGCCGGGTAATGACGGCTCATCTCTATCAGCCATTGATTTCAGGAGTCAGGATGTTTGGCTATCGTTCTGCCGCGCCCAGGGTGCGATTAACCACCGATCGGCTGGTGGTCCGTCTGGTTCACGAGCGTGATGCCTGGCGAATGGCAGATTACTACGCGGAAAACCGCCTGTTTTTAAAACCGTGGGAGCCGGTGCGTGATGACAGCCACTGCTACCCCTCGGGCTGGCAGGCGCGGCTTGGGCTGATTTCCGACATGCATAAGCAGGGTTCGGCCTTCTATTTCATTTTAATGGACAGCGATGAAACCGAAGTGAGGGGAGTGGCGAACTTCAGCAATGTGTTGCGCGGATCCTTTCATGCCTGTTACCTCGGCTATTCACTGGGTGAAAAGTGGCAGGGGCAGGGGTTCATGTTCGAAGCGTTGCAGGTGGCAATCCGCTATATGCAGCGCCAGCAGCATATTCACCGCATCATGGCTAACTACATGCCGCACAACCAGCGCAGCGGCGATCTGCTGGCGCGACTCGGTTTTGAGAAAGAGGGTTACGCGAAAGATTATCTGCTGATCGACGGACGCTGGCAGGATCACGTACTGACAGCCTTAACCCTGCGGGAATGGACGCCTGACCGGCGTGGATAATAATGAGGATGCGAGCATGAAGATGACTTTATCGGCGCAGGCGATGCGCGTGCTGGGCTGCCTGCTGGAGAAGCAGGTCACCACGCCGGAACAGTATCCGCTGTCGCTGAATGGCGTGGTGGTGGCCTGTAACCAGAAATCGAACCGCGAGCCAGTGATGGAGCTGAGCGAAAGTGAGGTGCAGGATCAGCTCGATCAGCTGGAAAAACGGCATCTGATTACCGCCAGCAGCGCCGCCGGGCAGCGGGTCGTGAAATATGAGCAGCGTTTCTGCAACTCCGCGTTTGGCACGCTAAAGCTTAACAGCGCAGAAGTTGCTCTGCTGACGCTGCTGTTACTGCGCGGGCCCCAGACGCCAGGCGAACTGCGTACCCGCAGCGGTCGTCTGCACGAGTTCAGTGATGTCAGTGAAGTTGAGCAAACGCTGGAAGGATTGATGCAGCGCGACGACAGTGCTCAGGTGATCCGTCTGCCGCGTGAACCTGGCAGGCGCGAAAGTCGCTTTATGCATCTGCTGGGCGATGAGCCTGACCAGCCGCAGGCCGCAGACGCGTCGGAAGAGCAGGGCGATCTGGCAGCGCGGGTCGCAACGCTGGAACAGCAGGTTGCAGCGCTTCAGGCACAACTCACCCAACTGCTGCAACCGGAGAGCTGAGATGACCTTACGTATTGGCGTAGTGGGATTAGGCGGTATCGCGCAGAAAGCCTGGCTGCCGGTGCTGTCGGCGGCGACGGACTGGACTCTGGCTGGAGCGTTTTCCCCGAACCAGGCCAAAGCCCGGCCGCTCTGTGACAGCTATCGCATGCCATGTTTTGGTTCGCTGAATGAATTAGCCGCTGCCTGCGACGCGGTCTTTGTCCACAGCAGCACCGCCACGCACTATGAAGTGGTCAGGGCGCTGCTGCTGGCAGGAAAGGATGTCTGCGTCGATAAGCCGCTGGCTGAAACCCTGGAGCAGGCTGAGGCGCTGGTGGCGCTGGCGGAAAAACGGCAGCGTAAACTGATGGTGGCGTTTAACCGGCGGTTCGCCCCGCGCTATCAGCAGCTGCGGGCGGAGATGGCGGACGCCGCTTCTCTGCGGATTGAAAAGCACCGTAGCGACAGCGTCGGGCCACAGGATCTCCGCTTTACCCTGCTCGATGACTACCTGCATGTGGTGGACACCGCCCTCTGGCTGGGCGGGAAACCCTTTCGTCAGGTTCAGGGACGCATCGACACCAACGAACAGGGGCAGATGCTCTATGCCGAGCATCATTTCGCTGTTGAGGGCTTGTCGATTACCACCAGCATGCACCGGCGCGCAGGCAGTCAGCGCGAGCGGGTCAGCGCAGTGTGTGAAGGTAAATGCATCGACATTAGTGAGATGCGCGACTGGCAGGAAGAACGGCGTGACGGGCTGCTGATTACGCCACCGCCCGCCTGGCAGAGTCATCTGACCCAGCGCGGTTTCAGCGGTGCGGCTCGCCATTTCATCGACTGCGTACAAAATCAGACGAAGCCTGAAACCAGCGGTGAGCAGGCGCTGATGGCGCAGCGTGTGGTGGAAAAATTGTGGCGTGAGGCGACGCAGGAATAACGCCTTGTAACACTCCGTGCTGGTCATTTCCCTCCGTGGCAGTAGACTGTCGCCGGGCATCTTCTGGGTGCCCGCGCTAATTCTCCTTTTTTGCCGATTCTTTTCAGGATGCGCCGTCAATTATGAATTTGTTGAAATCGCTGGCAGCGGTCAGTTCTATGACCCTGTTTTCCCGCGTACTGGGCTTTGCCCGTGATGCCATCGTGGCGCGGGTGTTTGGCGCCGGAATGGCGACCGATGCGTTCTTTGTTGCGTTTAAACTTCCCAATCTGCTGCGGCGTATTTTTGCTGAAGGCGCCTTTTCTCAGGCCTTCGTGCCCATTCTGGCTGAATATAAAAGCAAGCAGGGCGAAGAGGCGACGAAACTGTTCCTGGCTTACGTCTCGGGCCTGCTGACGCTGGCGCTGGCGCTGGTCACGGTGGCGGGCATGATTGCTGCGCCCTGGGTCATCATGGTGACGGCCCCCGGCTTTGCCGACAGTCCCGATAAGTTTGCGCTCACCAGCTCGCTGCTGCGGGTGACCTTTCCCTACATTATGCTGATTTCGCTGGCGTCACTGGCGGGTGCGGTGCTGAACACCTGGAACCGCTTCTCGGTACCGGCCTTTGCACCGACCCTGCTGAACGTCAGCATGATTGGCTTTGCGCTGTTTGCCGCGCCGCACTTCCACCCACCGGTAATGGCGCTGGCCTGGGCAGTGGTAGCAGGTGGCGTGCTGCAGCTCGGCTATCAGCTGCCACACCTGAAGAAGCTCGGGATGCTGGTGCTGCCACGCCTGAATCTGCGTGATGCGGGCGTCTGGCGGGTCATGCGTCAGATGGGACCTGCCATTCTGGGCGTTTCTGTCAGTCAGATCTCGCTGATCATCAACACCATCTTCGCCTCGTTTCTGGTCTCAGGTTCGGTCTCCTGGATGTACTACGCGGACCGCCTGATGGAGTTCCCCTCGGGTGTGCTGGGCGTGGCGCTGGGCACCATTCTGCTGCCGTCGCTGGCCAAAAGTTTTGCCAGCGGCAACCATGATGAATATTCCCGGCTGATGGACTGGGGTCTGCGCCTCTGTTTTCTGCTGGCGCTTCCCAGCGCGGTGGCGCTGGGCATGCTCTCCGGCCCGCTGACCGTGGCGCTGTTCCAGTACGGTAAATTCACTGCCTTTGATGCTCTGATGACGCAGCGCGCCCTGATCGCCTACTCCGTCGGACTGATGGGGCTGATCGTGGTCAAAGTGCTGGCTCCGGGCTTCTATTCCCGTCAGGACATCAAAACGCCGGTTAAAATCGCGATTATCACGCTGATCATGACGCAGGTAATGAACCTGGCGTTTATTGGTCCGCTGAAACACGCCGGTCTGTCACTGTCGATTGGGCTGGCAGCCTGTCTGAATGCGTCTTTGCTCTACTGGCAGCTGCGTAAGAAGAATATCTTTATGCCGCAGCCGGGCTGGAGCAGCTTCCTGATCCGCCTGCTGATAGCCGTAGTGGTGATGGCAGGCGCGCTGTTTGCCATGCTGCAGTGGATGCCAGCCTGGGAGCAGGGATCGATGCTGTGGCGGCTGCTGCGCCTGGCCGCGGTCTGTGGTGTGGGCGGCGGAGCCTACTTCCTGGCGCTGGGGCTGCTGGGCTTCCGGCTGCGCGACTATGCGCGTCGCACCGCTGTGTAAAGCTTGCCGCAATAAATAAATTCAACGCGCAGGGAACAGGGGCAGAGGAGGAAAGCGTCCCGCGCCATGGACAAAAACGCCGGGAGCGTTTTTGAACAACGCAACGCGTTGGCCCGGCAACGGGCGCACCTCAGGGATGAGGTGCGTAATCGCGCGGGCCGAGCGGCCAGGGATTGGCTTTAGCGTCTTTCCGATCTGCCCCTGTTCCCTGTGCAGGCTCAATTTTAAAGCTCATCATGGTGAAGGAAAAAACGCACCAATAAAAAATCCCGCACCAGGCGGGATTTTTTTTCGCTACTTTCCGGTTCAGGCTTTGCGACTTAACGTCGCCTGGCCTTTACCCATCCCATCCGGGCCGTAAAAGGCCTGGGTCTGATGCGGCTTCAGCACGTCAAGCGCATCCTGGGTGTAGCGGATCTGGTGTTGCAGCAGCAGGCCGTTATGAACATTGGCATCCTGCAGACGACGGCTGTGCTGCTGGATAGTGTCCCAGCGGCGCGCCATGTCGTTCTGACCACGATAAGGTGCCGATGTCGCCTGACTCTGTTCAGCGGTGCGGCGCATCTCATCCAGATAGTTCAGCGTACTGAGCAGCGCGCTTTTATCTTCGGTAATACGCTGCAACAGATTACTGTTAATGTTTCCGGCTGCCAGCTGCTGCTGCTCTTCTTCCAGCACGGCTGAGAGCGACGCCAGCACGTCCTGCATCTTATCTAAGGTGGTCTGCAAATTACTCATGGGAACTAATTACCCTCTAAATACGCCTTGGTGTCGGCAATCAGCGCATCGGCGATTTTGCCGGTATCCATCTTCAGTTCGCCATTACGAATGGCGGTTTTCAGTTGTTCAACGCGCTCGACGTTAATATCTTTGCTGCTCGGCTGCATCAGCTGCGACTGCGCGCTGCTCAGGCTGACCTGGGCTGCTGCAGGGGTCGTGGCTGCTGCCACCGGGCTGGCGCTCTGGCGCACTTTGCTGCTGCCGGACTCACTGCTATCGCGGCTCTGTACGGTGCTGGCGGGTTTCAGAGGTTGCGTTCTGTCAATGCTCATGTTCGGGCTCCTGTACGGTCAGGGGAAGTCTGCCACCTGAATCAGAATAGCGTTATCGCTTCGTTGATTCTTCTATCGGCAGCACTACTGGCTTCTTTAACACTTTACAGCGTTATAAGAATATTCCCATCCTCGCGTACCTTACCGCTGACAATCTGGCCATTTCCCATCCTGACCCGGACCGACTGCGATCGGGCGGCGTTATTCAGCGCCTTGCCCTCACCGCTGGCGTCAAAGCCGTCACCGCTGGCAATCACCATCACATTCTGACCCGCCTTGACACGCCACGGCTGACGCAGCGTGGAGGGATTAATCGGCTGTCCTGGCTGGATATCGCGCAGCACCACGGCGTCTGCCACCGAGTCCGCATTCAGCAGGGCGCGGGCGGGCAGAGTATCAAGGCGGCCGGTCTGCAGAGTGAAATCACTCTCGCTCACGCTACTGCCCTGGCTCAGCAGCCGGTTCGCCACCAGATAGGAACCGGTGACCTGCACCTGTACCTGAATATAACGGCGGTTCTCACCACAGTTTGCCGCCACGCTCATATTGCCCCACAACCGGCTGTTGCCGGGCAGGGTGAACTGTGGCGCCTCACAGGCTGGCCACTGTTCCTGCGGCGTGCGTACCACCACGACCATGCCATCAGCATGCTGGGCGTCACGCGCTTTAAAAAATTGATTCAGTTGTGCATTGAGATCCCCGGCGGAAACCGGCAGGGCGATCGCGACCAGCAGGCTGGTCAGCAGGGTCAGATATCGACGCATTGTGCATTTCCTCACTGATGATGGCGACGAGTGTACCCCTTAAGAAAAATCCTTAATTGTCAAAATAGCGGTCATTTGAGGCCTTATTCAGACGATGACCCCTTGCATTTTCAAATTAAGCTGCGAGCTCGAAATTCTCATACGCGGAGGAAACATGCTCGACAAACTGGATGCGGCGCTGAAATTTGGTACGGAGGCCCTCAACCTGCGTGCTCAACGTCAGGAGATCCTGGCGTCAAATATTGCCAACGCCGATACCCCTGGTTATCAGGCCCGGGATATCGACTTTGCCAGCGAGCTGAGTCGGGTGATGTCCAATGGTCGTGCGGAAGGCAGCAGCATGGCGTTAAAAGTCACGTCAGCTCGCCACATTGAAGCACAGACAAACGGCGTGCCATCGATGGATATGCTTTATCGCATTCCTGACCAGCCTTCTGCCGACGGCAACACCGTAGATATGGACCGTGAGCGTACGCAGTTCGCGGATAACAGCCTGAAATATCAAACCGACCTCACCCTCATCAGTAGCCAGATCAAAGGCATGATGAGCGTGTTACAAGGACAATAATTATGGCCTTGCTGAATATTTTTGACATTGCCGGTTCAGCGATGACCGCGCAATCACAGCGATTAAACGTCAGTGCCAGTAACCTGGCGAACGCCGACAGCGTCACCGGCCCCGATGGCAAGCCTTACGTGGCAAAGCAGGTGGTTTTCCAGACCGATGCAGCACCAGGCTCAGCCACCGGCGGCGTGAAAGTGGCAAGAGTCGTGGATGACCCTACACCTGCCAAGCTGGTCTATGACCCGGGCAATCCGATGGCAGATGCCAAAGGCTACGTGAAGATGCCGAACGTGGATGTGGTCTCTGAAAGCGTCAACACCATGTCGGCGTCACGCAGCTACCAGGCCAACGTCGAAGTGCTCAACACCGTGAAGTCGATGATGATGAAAACCCTGACGATCGGGCAATAACGGAGAAAAATTATGGCTATCGCGGTAGGCGTTAACGAAAGACTGGACCCCACGGTCCTTAGCTCCTCTAACACCAGTGGCACCGGCAACAATGCGCAGGATCTGCAGAATCAGTTCCTGACCATGCTGGTGACGCAGTTAAAGAACCAGGATCCCACCAATCCAATGGATAACAGCCAGCTCACCACGCAGCTGGCACAGATCAATACCCTGAGCGGCATTGAAAAACTGAATACCACGCTGGGATCGATCTCCGGCCAGATCAGCACCAGCCAGTCGCTGCAGAGCTCCACGCTGATTGGGCATGGCGTGATGGTCAATGGCGGACAGGTTCTGGTAGGCAACGGCACCACAACGCCATTTGGCGTTGAGCTGGCCTCCGCCTCAACCGGCACATCGGCCACCATTAAAGATGCCAGTGGCACGGTGATCGACACCGTCGATCTGGGCGCGCTGAGCGCTGGCGTGCACACCTTCTCGTGGGACGGCAAGCTGACAGATGGCTCTGTCGCCCCGGATGGTAAATACAGCGTTGCGATTGCCGCAAGCAATGGCAACACACAACTGGTGGCACAACCGCTTAACTACGCCTACGTCAATGGGGTGAGTACTGCGAACAACACCACAAAACTGGATCTCGGCACCATGGGCTCCGCCACCCTTGACGACGTACGTCAGATTCTCTGATTAACCTGTAGACAGGAAACAAACACATGTCATTTTCCCAAGCGGTCAGCGGCCTTGGTGCTGCTTCAAGTAACCTTGATGTCATCGGTAACAACATTGCCAACTCCGCCACTGCGGGCTTTAAATCGAGCACCATCGCGTTTGCCGATATGTTTGCCGGTTCTAACGTCGGCCTCGGTACCAAAGTTGCTGCGGTAATCCAGAACTTTAACGACGGCGCCACCACCACGACCAGCCGTGGCCTGGACGTTGCGCTGAGCGGTAACGGTTTCTTCCGTATGACCGACAGCAGCGGCGGCGTCTTCTATTCACGCAATGGTCAGTTAACACTGGATGCCAACCGTAACCTGGTCAATACCCAGGGTCTGAACGTGACCGGCTATCCGGCCAGCGGTTCACCGGCCACTATCCAGGCAGGTGCTAACCCGGTGGCGCTGCGTATTCCTACCGAGCAGATGTCAGCCCGCGCGACCACTACCGCCGGTCTGGTTGCCAACCTGAACTCAACGGATACAACGCCATCTGTGGCTACCTTCTCGACGGCGAACGCAGACAGCTACAACAAGAAAACCACGGCAACCGTGTTCGACTCGCAGGGTAATGACCACGCGCTCGACATGTATTTCGTGAAAGACACCACCAGCAACAGCTGGACCGTGCGTACCATTGATGGCAACACCGGCAGTTCAGCGGGTGACTTCAGAATGGCGTTTGACACCAGCGGTAAGCTGACCAGCGTCTCTAAGCTGGATGCCACCGGCGCTGTCGTCAGCACGACGACCGATGGCACCGTCGGCCTGACGCTGAACGTGGGCGGAGCGAATGGCGCAGTCGCCAATCAGCCAATCAACCTGAGCATGCTGGGCAGCCTGCAGCAGAACACCGGCAGCACCACTTTTGGCAGCCCGACCCAGGATGGTTATGCACCTGGCGATCTGACCAGCTACGCGATCAATGATGACGGCACCATCACTGGCAGCTACTCAAACCAGAAAACCCAGCTGCTGGGTCAGATTGTCCTGGCGAGCTTCTCTAACCCGGAAGGTCTGCAGTCTCAGGGTGACAACGTCTGGTCTGCCTCAAGTGCATCCGGTCAGGCGGCAGTCGGTCTGGCGAATACCGGCACCTTTGGTTCACTGACAGCTGGCGCACTGGAATCTTCCAACGTCGACATGAGTAAAGAGCTGGTGAACATGATCGTCGCGCAGCGTAACTATCAGGCGAATGCGCAGACCATCAAAACTCAGGACCAGATTCTCAACACGCTGGTTAACTTACGTTAATTCGCTAACAGGATTGCCATATGGATCA
This sequence comes from Pantoea sp. CFSAN033090, assembly GCF_001264395.1. NCBI lineage: Bacteria > Pseudomonadati > Pseudomonadota > Gammaproteobacteria > Enterobacterales > Erwiniaceae > Pantoea > Pantoea sp. CFSAN033090. The sequence goes on from NZ_LGYX01000004.1 coordinate 364,312, forward strand.
CGCGATATATACCGCGATGGGCGCGGCCAGCCAGACGCTGGATCAGCAGGCGGTTACCGCCAGCAACCTCGCCAACGCCTCTACACCGGGTTTTCGTGCGCAGCTGAATGCGCTGCGCGCCGTGCCGGTGAGTGGCTGGTCGCTGCCAACCCGTACGCTGGTCGCCGCCTCGACACCGGGCGCCGACATGAGTCAGGGCGCGATGGATTACACCGAGCGTCCGCTCGATGTGGCGGTGCAGCAGGATGGCTGGCTGGCGGTGCGTACCGCTGACGGCAGCGAAGCCTATACCCGCAACGGCAATATGCAAATCAGTCCGACCGGTACGCTGACGGTTCAGGGCAATCCTGTGATGGGCGATGGCGGTCCGATTGTGATCCCGCAGGGCACTGAAATCACCATTGCAGCCGACGGCTCGATCACCGGGCTGAATGCCGGTGATTCACCGAACGCCACGGTTCAGCTGGGCAAGCTGAAGCTGGTCAGGGCAACCGGGCAGGAGCTGCAGCGCAGTGATGACGGCATGTTCCGGCCTACTGCGTCGACGCAGGCGACCCGCGGTGCCGCGCTGCAGGCTGATGCCACCATGCAGGTGATGCCTGGCGTGCTGGAAGGCAGCAACGTCAAACCGGTAGAAACCATGGTCGATATGATCGCCAACGCCCGACGTTTTGAGATGCAGATGAAAGTCATCACCAACGTCGACGAAAATGAACAAAAAGCCAACCAGCTCCTGAGCATGGGCTAAGGCACGAGGATAACAACATGATTCGTTCTTTATGGATCGCTAAGACCGGTCTTGATGCGCAGCAGATGAACATGGACGTCATTGCCAACAACCTGGCAAACGTCAGCACCAACGGCTTTAAGCGTTCACGTGCCGTGTTCGAAGATCTGATGTACCAGACCATGCGCCAGCCGGGCACCCAGTCATCAGAACAGACAACGCTGCCATCGGGTTTGCAGATCGGTACCGGTGTACGTCCGGTGACCACTGAACGTCTGCATACGCAGGGCAACCTGTCGCAGACCAGCAACTCAAAAGATATCGCCATTAACGGCCAGGGTTATTTTCAGATTCAGATGCCGGATGGCACCTCTGCTTATACCCGTGACGGCGCGTTTCAGGTTGATCAGAACGGCCAGCTGGTGACCAACTCCGGTTTCCCGGTACAGCCAGGCATTACCATTCCGGCTAACGCCACCAGCATTACGGTGTCGCGTGACGGTGTGGTCAGCGTAACGCAGCAGGGACAGGCCCAGGCCGCGCAGGTCGGTCAGTTAACCCTGAGCACCTTTATGAATGACGCCGGTCTCGATAGCGTGGGTGAAAACCTCTACAAGGAAACGCAGGCATCGGGCGCTCCGACGGACAGCACGCCAGGCCAGAACGGCGCGGGTCTGCTCTATCAGGGCTATACCGAAACCTCAAACGTTAACGTAGCGGAAGAGCTGGTCACCATGATCCAGACGCAGCGCGCCTACGAAATCAACAGCAAGGCGATCAGTACCTCTGATCAGATGCTGGCGAAATTAACTCAGCTTTAATCCCGAACAGGGCCAGCCCGTGCTGGCCTGAATGACAGACATTAATAAGGTCGTGACGCCGTGGCGAAGCAACAGATTCTCAAGCCTGGACATTGGTTAGTCGCCTCGTTGCTGCTAACTCTCAACGGATGTGCCCTGGTCCCGCGTACCCCGCTGGTCGAAGGTGCAACTACAGCGCAACCAATGCCGTCCGCGCCACCGGTGGTCAACGGCTCTATATTCCAGGGCGTCGCGCCGCTTAACTACGGCTATCAGCCGCTGTTTGAAGATCGCCGTCCACGCAACATTGGCGATACCCTGACCATTACGCTGCAGGAAAACGTCAGCGCCAGCAAGAGCTCCTCAGCCAATGCCAGCCGCGATGGCAGCAACAGCTTTGGTGTGAGCGCGGTGCCGACCGGTCTGGCAGGCCTGGTGGGTGCAGGTGGTGAAAAAGCCAACCTCAGCGCCGAAGGCAAAAATGATTTCGCAGGTAAAGGCGGCGCATCCGCCAATAACACCTTTACCGGCACCATTACCGTCACCGTGGATCAGGTGTTGTCAAACGGCAACCTGCACGTGGTCGGTGAAAAACAGATCGCCATTAATCAGGGCACGGAGTTCATTCGCTTCTCGGGCGTGGTCAACCCACGCACCATCAGCGCCAGTAACGCCGTGTTATCTACCGCTGTCGCCGATGCACGTATTGAGTACGTCGGAAATGGTTACATCAATGAGGCGCAGACCATGGGTTGGTTCCAGCGTTTCTTCCTGAACATCTCGCCGATGTAAGAGGTTTCAATGAAAAAGTTAACGCTGTTACGCGCCGGGCTGGCGCTGCTGCTGGGCGTCAGCCTGCTGGCAAAAGCCGATTTGATTCGTGATTTAACCACGGTACAGGGCGTTCGTGATAACCAGCTGCTGGGCTACGGCCTGGTCGTGGGCCTGGATGGCACCGGTGACCAGACCACCCAGACGCCATTTACTACCCAGACAGTGAGCAACATGCTGTCACAGCTTGGTATTACCGTTCCCACCGGAACCAACATGCAGCTGAAGAACGTGGCGGCCGTCATGGTCACCGCTAAACTGCCCTCGTTTGCCCGTCAGGGACAGAACCTGGATGTGGTGGTCTCGTCGCTGGGTAACGCCAAAAGCCTGCGCGGCGGCACGCTGTTAATGACGCCGATGAAAGGCGTCGATAACCAGGTTTATGCGCTGGCGCAGGGTAATATCCTGGTCGGTGGCGCGGGTGCGTCAGCGGGCGGCAGCAGTGTTCAGGTTAACCAGCTGAACGGTGGCCGTATCACCGGCGGTGCAACCGTTGAGCGTGAACTGCAGAGCAACTTTGGTACGCAGAACACCATTAACCTGCAGCTTAACAGCGAAGATTTCTCGATGGCGCAGCGAATTGCTGATGCCATTAACGCCCGTGGCGGTTACGGCGCAGCGCAGCCGCTGGATGCCCGTACCGTGCAGATCCGCGTATCGCCTAATAATGGTGCGCAGGTACGTCTGCTGGCTGAGATCCAGAACATTAATGTGTCGATCCCGGTTGAAGATGCCAAAGTCATCATCAACTCCCGTACCGGTTCGGTGGTAATGAACCGTGAAGTGACGCTGAATCAGTGTGCGGTGGCGCAGGGCAACCTGTCGGTGACGGTTAACCAGCAGCAGAACGTCAGTCAGCCTGATACCCCACTGGCCGGTGGTCAGACCGTGGCGACGACGCAGACTCAGATCGATCTGCGCCAGACCGGCGGTGCGCTGCAACGCGTCAACGCCAGCGCCAACCTGAACAACGTGGTGCGTGCGCTGAATGCGCTGGGTGCGTCACCTATCGAACTGATGTCAATTCTGCAGTCGATGCAGAGTGCCGGCTGTCTGCGTGCCAAACTGGAAATTATCTGATGGCTGATATGCAATCTCTGACGAGTTCGGCTTTCGACAGCCGTTCCCTGAATGAACTGAAACGCCAGGCCAGCAACGATCCGAAAGGACAAGCGTTGCAGGTGGCGCGTCAGGTCGAAGGGATGTTTGTACAGATGATGCTGAAGAGTATGCGCGAGGCGTTGCCGCAGGACGGCATTATGGGCAACGAGCAGACCAAACTCTTTACCTCTATGTATGATCAGCAGATTGCACAGGAGATGGGGAAGCGCGGCCTGGGCCTGGCGGAAACCATCGTCAAACAGATGCAGCCCGCCACCGCGCCGGATGAAAAAGCCGGTACGGTGCCGATGAAGCTGGATAACAGCTTTATTCTCAGCACCAGCGGGGCAACACCACTGCCGGCGCAGCAGCTGGAGCAGATTGTGCGTAAGGCAATGCCGCGTCTGCCGCCGGTCGCTTCACCGACGGGTCTGCCCAGTGACAGCCGCGAGTTTATCGCCCAGCTGACGCAGCCGGCGCAGGCTGCCAGCCAGCAGAGTGGCATTCCTCATCACCTGATTCTGGCGCAGGCTGCGCTGGAGTCGGGATGGGGCCAGCGTCAGATCCTGACCCGCGACGGCAAACCGAGCTACAACGTGTTCGGAATTAAAGCCAGCGGCGACTGGAAAGGTGACACCACCGATATCATGACCACCGAATATGAGCAGGGCGAAGCGAAGAAAGTGCGTGCCAGCTTCCGCGTCTATAACTCCTATTTCGAGGCGCTGACCGACTACGTCAAACTCCTGACCAAAAACCCACGCTATGCGGCGGTGACGAACGCCTCAAGTGCAGAGCAGGGTGCGCAGGCCTTACAGGCGGCCGGTTATGCCACCGATCCAAAATATGCGCAAAAGCTGGTGGGAATGATTCAGCAATTCAAAAGTATGGGCGACAAAGTCGTCAAAGCTTACAGTCAGGATATGGGCGACCTGTTCTGATCATTGCGCCTCAAGTTTCACTTTAGCAAGCCGATAACATCCCTATAGCCAGAAGCGTTTTCGCCTGCTGGCGCCCACTTTGATGTCTGCCAGCCCGGTTGACGGGGAACGTAAGGAACCGAGATGTCCAGCATAATTAACTCCGCGATGAGCGGATTGAGTGCCGCGCAGGCCGCTCTGAGCACCACGAGTAACAACATTTCCAATTACACCGTGGCGGGCTATTCACGTCAGACCACGGTACTGGCGCAGGCGAACAGTACCCTGCAGGGCAATAGCTATTATGGTAACGGCGTGAATATCACCGGTGTACAACGTGAATATGATGCGTTTATTGCTACGCAGCTGCGCGGTTCCAGCGCGAACTACAGCGCGGTAAGCACCCAGCACAGCCAGATTTCTAACATTGACGATCTGCTGTCGACTTCGACTACCAGCCTGTCGACCTCGCTGCAGGGCTTCTTTACTAACCTGCAGAACGTGGTCAGCAACGCCAACGATCCGTCGGCGCGTCAGTCGATGCTCAGCAATGCGCAGGGGCTGGTCAGTCAGTTCCAGACGTCAGCGCAATACCTGAATAATATGCAGAACAGCGTCAACGCCGATGTCGATTCCAGCATCAAGCAGGTCAATACCATTACCAGCCAGATTGCCGATCTCAATAAACAGATTGGCAAACTGAGCACGGCAAACGGTGCCGCACCTAACGATCTGCTCGATAAGCGCGATCAGCTGGTGAATACCCTGAATAACGTGGTTGGTGTGACGGTATCGCAGCAGGATGGCGGTTACACGGTCGCGATGGCCAATGGCCTGACGCTGGTAAACGGCGACAAATCTCACGATCTGGTGGCGATGCCTTCCAGCAGCGATCCGACACGCACTACCATCGGCTATGTCGATAAGCAGGCGGGCAACGTCGAGATCCCGGAGAAGCTGATCACCACCGGTTCGCTGGGCGGTCTGCTGGCGTTCCGTACTCAGGATCTGGATCTGGCACAGAACCAGCTGGGTCAGTTAGCGGCGGCGTTTACCACCAGTTTCAACGATGTTCACAAGCAGGGCTTCGATAGCAAAGGCAATCAGGGCGTCGATTTCTTTAATATCGGCAGCCCGATCGTGGTGGGCAACAGTAAAAACAGCACCGCCGCGTCCGTCACCGCTGAGTGGACCGATACCAGTGCACTGAAAGCATCCAATTACACCGTGAGTTATGACGGCAATAACTGGACCGCGACCCGCGCCTCAGACAGTACGGCCGTTACCATCACGCCAGGTACCGATGCCAGTGGCAACACCACGCTGAGCTTTGACGGTCTGAAACTGACCGTCGCCGGCACGCCTGCACCTGCTGCCAAAGACAGTTTCCTGGTGAAGCCGGTCCAGAACGCCATCAACGATATGTCAGTCGCGATCACCAGTGAATCGCAGGTGGCCGCCGCGGGTGCTGTCGGCGGTGAGAGTGATAACCGTAATGCGCAAAAACTGCTGAATCTGCAGGATGTGAAACTGGTCGGCGGCAACGCCACGTTGTCTCAGGCCTACGCCACCATCGTCAGTAGTGTGGGTAACAAAACCAGTTCACTGGAAACCACCAGCACCACTCAGAAAAGCGTGGTCAGTCAGCTGACCCAGCGCCAGCAATCGGTCTCTGGGGTAAACCTCGATGAGGAGTACGCCAACCTGACCAAATATCAGCAATATTACATGGCCAATGCGCAGGTGCTGCAGACTGCCAGCACCGTGTTTAATGCATTGATCAATATTCGCTAAGGGCAGGAGATAACATGCGAATCAGTACAAATATGATTTTTGAGCAGCAGGTGCGTGGCATCACTGACTCACAGGCCTCCTGGCTGAAATCAGGCCAGGAGCTCTCCAGCGGCCGCCGTGTGAATAATCCTTCGGACGATCCGATTGCCGCGTCTCGTGCTGTCGTGTTGTCACAAACCCAGCAGCAGGGCAAGCAGTATGCGCTGGCGCGTACCTTTGCCGAGCAGGGTCTCTCACTGGAAGAGAATACGCTGAAAGGCGTTACCGATGGGATCATTGCTGCGCAAGGGCTGATCGTCAACGGTTCAACCGGTACGCTGAGCGACGATGACCGTGGTTCGATTGCTACCCAGCTGGAGGGTATCCGTGCCCAGTTGCTGAACCAGGCAAACAGCCAGGATGCCAATGGCCGCTATATTTTTGCCGGTTATAAAACTGACAGTGCGCCATTTGTGGATGCGGCAGGCACCGGCGTCGGCTACGCAGGCGGCACTGAGGCGATCACTCAGAAGGTCGATACCAGCCGTACCATGACCGTGGGCCATACCGGTGACAATATCTTTATGGCGATCTCTGGCAATGCCACCAAAGAGCCGGATGGCAGTGCCAGCGAAACGAATGTGTTTAAGATGCTGGATAGCGCCATTGCTGCACTGAAAGTGCCGCAGGATGATGCTGACGCCGCAACCAAACAGACCTTCCAGGCGGCGATGGATAAAACCAACCGTGGCCTGGGTAACTCGCTGAATAATGTCTTAACCGTGCGTTCAGAGATTGGTACCCAGCTTGGTGAGATCGATACGCTGAATGCCCAGGGCGATGACCGTAGTGTGATTTACAGCTCGCAGATGAGTGACCTGGTTAACGTGGATTTAACCGAAGCAGCTTCTAACTACACCATGCAGCAGACGGCATTACAGGCGTCCTATAAGACCTTTACCGATATGTCTAAGATGTCGCTGTTCCAGATGAACTCGTAGTCTGACCTGAAATTTTGAGCGTACTTTAACCGGATGCGCTTACTTTTTCCCACCCTCCCGCTTAAGGAGGGTGGGATTTTTTTGCCTGCGATTCAGCCGGTGGCGGGAACCATAGAAATTAAACCGGGTTGATTTACAGCGACAGTCAGCTCGCATGTCAGTCTTGCTTTCACGCTTTCACGCTTTCACGCTTTCACGCTTTCACGCTTTCACGCACACACGCACACACGCACACACGCACACACGCACTTTCCTGATTCCTGATAAGCGAGGAGGGGAGGTTAATTATCCTCTGTCCGCTGGCGGGCAGAATCGCAGGCATAAAAAAACCCCGGCTTGCAGGCCGGGGTTTAGTTCACAACAGCTTATGCGTTACGGCTTGGTCGCCGGGGCAGTGGCATGATGTGTGGCGCTATGACCACCCGCAGAACCGCGACCGTCGAACTCATAAGGTGCACGCACCCAGTCACTGTGCGGTGCCGGTTCTGACTGCCAGACTGGCGCAGGCGCTTTAGTCATCGGCGCAGAGGCAAAATGCTTCCAGCGCGTACCGTCATTCGGCACTGAGGCAGTTGCAGGCTCGGATGCCGTTGCAGGCACTGATGCAACAGGTTCGGCCGCAGTGACCGGTGCTGCAGGGGCGACATCGCGTGCGGCCACCGGAGCATGAGGTTCACGAACTGGCGCTGTTTCAGCTTCAGCAGCGACTGGCGCATTCAGAACTTCTTCAACTTCTGCTGCGATCGCTTCGCTGACGTCGGTAGCCGATTGCTCAGCAACCTCTGAAGGCTGTGCTTCTTCTGCAACCGCTGCAGGCTGTGCAGTCTCAACCGCATGTGTCACAACCGGCGCTTCGGTGACAGGCTCAGCAGGCACGGCTTCGGCTGCTACCGCTTCCGCTTTTGCTTCATCTGCCGCCGGAACAACGGAAGGCTGCTCGTCAACCGGCGCGTCGATAGCACGGGTATCGTCAGTATTCACAACCGGCACTGGCGTTTCTGCCTGCGGCTCGGCCTGTTGCACTGGCGCCTCCTGAGCAACAGATTCAACAGCTGCAGCAATGGGCTGTGCACTGGCGGCGTCTGCTGTCTCTTCGCGGTTGTACGCTGGCGTCTCGTGAGTCACATTCTGAACCTGCTCTTCGCTGGCCTGGCTCACCGGGTAACGGATCCAGACTTTACCGGATGCCATCTCTGGTGATGCAGCTGCAGCGGCAAGCGGCATTGCTGACTGAGTCGGATAACGCTCATCACGGTAACGACGACGACGCTGTCCGCTGACGCGCAGATGACGAGGCGAACGACGTGAACGACGCGGCATATTGGCGTTATCACGGTTGTCGTTGTCATCCTGCTCTTCACCCTGCGGTGCCTGGATCTCAGGCTGCGGCTGAGCCACGTCTGTCTGCTGAGGCTGACGCACTTCAGCCGGCTGGGCAAAGTCGCTGGCTTCGGCTGGCATAGGTGGACGGTTATCATCAACACGCACCTTCTGGTTCAGCTGACGCGGCTTGCGACGCGGCATAACCTGTACGCGCTCATCATCCTGCGGCTCGGTCACGTCCGGAACGTCGGCTACCACTACCGGCTGCTCAGCCACTTTGGCGGCTTCTTCACCGGCGCGTTTCTCTTCCTGACGACGACGCTGACGCTCAGCACGCTGTTCACGGCGCTGTTGCTGCTGCTCATCACGCTGCTGGCGCGCTTCTTCGCTCAGTGCCGGACGCTCTTCACGCACTTCACCAGCCTGGGACTGACGCTTGTTACGGCGATTATCGTTACCCTCGCGCGGCTCGCGATTTTCACGTGGCTCGCGACTTTCGCGCGGTTCACGACTTTCACGAGGTTCGCGGTTTTCACGAGGCTCACGGTTTTCGCGTGGTTCGCGGCCTTCACGCGACTGCGCGTTATCTCCGTTACGCGGCGTACGCTCACGACGATTATTGTTACGACGGTTGTTATTGTTGCTGCGGCGCTCGCCACGGCCGTTGCCGTTTTCCTGCTCGCTTTCAGGCGCTTTCTGCGGTTCTGCAACCTCAGTGGCCACGGGGGCAGCGGCAGGGGCTTCTTCGCCTGCGAACATTTTTTTCAGGCCACCAAGCAGACGGCCAAAGAAGCCGGTGCTGACGGTAGCAGGCGCAGCCACAGCAGGTGCTGATTTTGCGGCTGGCTGGGCTTCAGCGCGTTGCGCTTCTGGCTCAACTTCTACCGGTGCCGGAGGCGCATCAGGCATTACAAACGCGGCCAGAGCAGGCTGCTCAGGACGACGACGTTCAGCATGTTCCTCTTCCGACGGCATCGCCATTTCGGCTTCATGCAGCTTCGGCAGATGATAGCTCAGGGTCTGCGTCTCTTCGCCTTTGCGCACGCGCAGCACGGAGTAGTGTGGGGTCTGCATCTTGTCATCAGGAACGATGATAGCCCGCACGCCACCCTGGCGTGTTTCAATAGCGTTAACCGCTTCACGTTTTTCATTCAGCAGGTAAGAGGCCACCTGAACCGGAACAATGGCGTGAACTTCTTTGGTGTTGTCTTTCAGCGCTTCTTCTTCAATCAGACGCAGGATCGACAGCGCCAGTGACTCGTTATCACGGATGGTGCCGGTGCCGCTACAGCGTGGGCAGACGTGATGACTGGATTCACCTAATGACGGGCTCAGACGCTGACGGGACATCTCCAGCAGGCCGAAACGTGAAATGTGGCTGATCTGAATGCGGGCGCGGTCCTGACGGACAGCTTCACGCAGACGATTCTCAACCGCGCGCTGATGGCGTACTGGCGTCATATCGATGTAATCGATAACGATCAGGCCGCCCAGGTCACGCAGACGCAACTGACGAGCAATCTCATCGGCCGCTTCAAGGTTGGTGTTGAACGCCGTCTCTTCGATATCACCGCCGCGTGTTGCACGTGCTGAGTTGATATCGATAGCGGTCAGCGCTTCGGTACTGTCGATCACAATCGAGCCACCGGAAGGCAGGCGGACTTCACGCTGGAAAGCGGATTCGATTTGCGATTCGATCTGATAGTGGCTGAACAGCGGGATTTCACCGGTGTAGAGCTTAATTTTGCTGCTGAAGTCCGGACGGCCCAGCGCAGCGATATGCTGACGCGCCAGTTCCAGTACTTTCGGGTTATCGATAAGGATTTCACCGATGTCCTGACGCAGATAGTCGCGGAAGGCACGCACAATCACGTTACTTTCCTGATGGATCAGGAACGGAGCAGGGCGGTTTTCAGCGGCTTTCTTGATCGCTTCCCAGTGTTTTAGACGGAAGCTTAAATCCCACTGCAGCGATTCGGCTGATTTACCGACGCCCGCAGTACGGACAATCAGGCCCATGCCTTCCGGCAGTTCCAGCGCCGACAGGGCTTCTTTCAGCTCGGTACGATCGTCACCTTCGATACGGCGAGAGATACCGCCTGCACGTGGGTTGTTCGGCATCAGTACCAGATAGCTGCCCGCCAGAGAGATAAAGGTGGTCAGCGCAGCGCCTTTATTGCCGCGTTCTTCTTTATCGATCTGAACAATGACTTCCTGACCTTCACGCAGCACGTCTTTAATATTCGGACGACCATGCGCGTTATAGCTGGAGGGGAAGTATTCGCGGGAGATTTCTTTTAACGGGAGGAAACCGTGACGCTCTGCGCCGTAATCGACAAACGCAGCTTCAAGGCTGGGTTCAATGCGAGTGATTTTACCTTTGTAAATGTTGGCTTTTTTCTGCTCGTGTCCAGGACTTTCAATATCCAGATCGTACAGACGCTGACCGTCAACCAGGGCAACGCGCAACTCCTCCTGCTGAGTTGCGTTTATTAACATTCTTTTCATCGTGACTTACTCGTTATTCTTTCATGAGTGATTACAGCTGCGGGCATAGTTACCCTGGACGAGTATCAACCGATGGCCCCGTGACTTAGTGCAATGTCGTCAACCTCACGGCTGTCGACCGCGCGAGGGGCGCAAATAACGTCGGTGGCCTGTTTTTCATAAGGGAAAACAGCACCAGATAGTGGAAATGCCTGAGAGAATAAAGAAAACCCGTGCATCCCATACTGTTGTCCAGGCCGCAACCCGCAGCCCGCTAAGTGCCTGATTTCGCATTACGTCTTACGCCATTGCTGCGTGTCTGCTCAATCCGGCAAAATGACAATTTCGCTCTTTTTCTGCCCTGAAATGGTTCAGGTAAGAAACTCAAGCATTATTCCATTGCTAACCTTCATATAGCAAGGCGACTTTAGCCAGCTTGTGAAGTTTCTTTACATTTAAATCGCTAATGTGTCGGACAAAACAGCGCTTTGCTGAAAAAGCCAGCAGAGAGGCGACCTGCCGTCACATCAACTCCAGAGTTAAGCACAGAAAAAGGGGTGGCGCTATCAGGGGACACTATTTAGAATCGCCGCCATGAAAACAGAGAATCCCGGCGTACATTTTGTCGCCATCACGGCTGAAAATGCCGGACAACGCATTGATAACTTTTTGCGCACCCAGCTCAAGGGTGTGCCCAAAAGCATGATTTATCGCATCGTTCGCAAAGGCGAGGTGCGGGTGAATAAAAAGCGCGTCAAGCCAGAATATAAGCTGGAGGAGGGCGATGAGGTGCGCATTCCGCCGGTTCGGGTAGCGGAACGCGATGAAGATGCCGTTTCCCCCAAACTGGCGAAAGTGGCGTCACTGGCCGATGCCATCCTGTTTGAGGATGAGTCGCTGCTGGTGATGAACAAGCCTTCCGGCACAGCCGTGCATGGCGGTAGCGGACTCAGCTTCGGGGTGATTGAAGGGTTACGTGCCCTGCGACCGGAAGCGCGCTTTCTGGAGCTGGTGCATCGCCTGGATCGTGACACCTCCGGCATTCTGCTGGTCGCTAAAAAGCGTTCGGCGCTGCGTTCTCTTCATGAGCAACTGCGTGAAAAGGGGATGCAGAAAGATTATCTGGCCCTGGTGCGCGGCAACTGGCCGTCACACCTGAAGGTGGTTCAGGCGCCGCTGCTGAAAAACATCCTGCAAAGCGGTGAGCGCGTGGTGCGCGTCAGCAGCGAAGGCAAAGCCTCAGAAACCCGCTTTAAAGTAGAAGAGCGGTTTGAGTTTGCCACGCTGGTGAAAGCGAGCCCGGTCACCGGTCGTACCCATCAGATTCGCGTCCATACGCAGCATGCCGGGCATCCCATTGCCTTCGACGATCGCTACGGAGAACGTGAGTTTGACAGTCAGCTGGCGGCAACCGGTTTAAAACGCCTTTTCCTGCATGCTGCGGCGCTGACCTTTACGCATCCCGGCACTGGCGAAGTGATGCGGGTCGAAGCGCCACTGGATGATGGCCTGAAGCAATGCCTGCTTAAGCTGCGTCAGCGGAAAGCGTAATCTCTCCGGCATCAGTTCGTTAAAGGATTGATGCCGGCCTGCTGCAACATCTCATTGAGCGCGATCAACGGCAGCCCGACCAGCGTATTGGGATCGCGTCCCTCCAGCCGATCAAACAGACAAATCCCCAGACCTTCACTTTTAAAACTGCCCGCACACTGAAGCGGCTGCTCCTTTTCCACATAGCCGCTGATTTCAGCGTCAGTTAACGTGCGGAAATGAACCACAAAGGGCTCACAGCAGTGCAGCAGCGTGCCACTGGCCGGATGAAATAGCGCCAGACCGGTATAAAAGGTAATGGCTTTTCCGCTGGCGGCACGCAGTTGCGCCCGCGCATTCTCAGCCGTGTGAGGCTTACCGGCGATTGCGCCATCCAGCACGCAAACCTGGTCGGAGCCGATTATCCAGTGGCTGGGATACGTTTTTGCCAGCGCCTGCGCTTTAGCCACGGCAAGACGGGTCACCAGCACTTCAGCGGTTTCATCGGGCTGAGGTGACTCATCAACCTCAGGCGCGGCGGTAATAAAAGGCAGGCCCAGTTTATGCAGTAATGCCTGCCGAAAGGGCGAGGTTGAAGCTAAAAGAATCGATGGCGTCATTTTTTTTCAATAGTGATAGCGAATTGGTGACAGTCATTTTAAACTGTGCGCCGCACTGGATGCGAATAGTGGTTGAAAGATGCTGTTTAACGGCCTTTTTCTTTGACTCTATGACATTACAAAGTTAATATGCGCGCCCTATGCAAAAGGTAAAATTACCCCTAACGCTGGACCCTGTCCGCACTGCTCAGAAGCGCCTTGATTATCAGGGTGTCTACACATCTGTACAGGTGGAGCGTGTGGCCGAGTCGGTCGTTAGTGTGGACAGTGATGTGGATTGTGCCATGTCGTTTGCGGTTGATAACCAACGTCTGGCAGTACTGACGGGTACTGCTGAAGTACAAGTGACGTTGCGTTGCCAGCGCTGCAACCAGACCTTTCCTCATCACGTAAAAGTGAGTTACTGCTTCAGCCCTGTCTCTTCTGAAGAGCAGGCCGAGGCATTGCCGGAAGCGTACGAGCCGGTCGATGTCAACGAGTTTGGTGAGATCGATCTGCTGGCGGTTGTCGAGGATGAAATTATTCTCGCGCTGCCGGTCGTTCCGGTGCACGATTCTGAACACTGTGAAGTGTCCGAGGCGGACATGGTCTTTGGTAAACTGCCTGCAGAGGTGGAGAAACCAAATCCATTTGCCGTATTAGCCAGTTTAAAGCGTAAGTAATAGGAGTAAGGTCCATGGCCGTACAACAGAATAAACCCACCCGTTCTAAGCGTGGTATGCGTCGTTCGCACGATGCGCTGACCACTGCTGCTCTGTCAGTAGATAAAGTTTCTGGCGAAACTCATCTGCGTCACCACATCACTGCGGACGGTTACTACCGCGGTCGCAAGGTTATCGTTAAGTAAGTTTCTTGCTTAGCAAGGCGATACCTTGACACGTTTGACCCTGGCGATTGATGCCATGGGCGGGGACTTCGGTCCCTGCGTGACAGTGCCTGCAGCATTGCAGGCACTGGCCTCTCATTCGGAACTATTCCTTCTTCTGGTCGGACATCCCGACACTCTCATGCCATTGCTTGCCAAAGCGGATTCCTCCCTGATGGGGCGTTTGCAGGTCATCCCTGCCGAATCGGTTATTGCAAGTGATGCGCGGCCCGCTCAGGCCATCCGCAACAGTCGCGGCAGCTCAATGCGTGTGGCACTGGAGATGGTTAAAGAGGGACGTGCGCAGGCCTGCATCAGCGCCGGGAATACCGGTGCGCTGATGGGGCTGTCGACACTCTTATTAAAACCGCTGGATGGCATTAAACGTCCGGCGCTGATGTCCGTTTTACCGCACCAGCAACAGGGTAAAACCGTGGTGCTGGATCTGGGCGCAAATGTGGGCTCAGACAGTGCCATGCTGGTGCAGTTTGCTGTAATGGGGTCGGTAATGGCTGAGCATGTGCTTGGTATTGCACGGCCCCGTGTCGCGTTGCTCAATATTGGTCATGAAGAGACCAAAGGGCTGGAAACGATCCGCGACGCCGCGGCAGTGCTGCGAGAATCACCGCAAATCAACTATATTGGTTACCTTGAAGGTAACGAACTGCTCACCGGTAAAACGGATGTGATGGTCTGTGACGGTTTTGTCGGAAACGTCACGCTGAAGACTATGGAAGGCGTGGTAAGAATGTTTCTTTCTCTGCTGAAGTCATCAGGGGAAGGTAAAAAACGGTCATGGTGGCTTCAGTTGCTGGGACGCTGGATTCAGAAACGTCTGACGAAGCGCTTCGGGCATCTCCACCCTGACCAGTACAATGGCGCTTGTCTGTTAGGATTGCGCGGAACAGTGATCAAGAGTCACGGTGCGGCAAATCAATACGCCTTCGCTGTGGCGATAGAACAGGCAGAGCAGGCGGTGAGGCAGCAAATTCCCGAGCGAATTGCTGCGCGCCTTGATGCTGTATTAGCCAGGAGTGACAAAGCCTAGATGTATACCAAAATTATCGGTACGGGCAGTTATCTGCCAAGCCAGATCCGCACCAATGCCGATCTGGAAAAAATGGTGGAGACGTCGGACGAGTGGATTGTTACCCGTACCGGCATCCGCGAGCGCCGTATTGCTGCGCCTGACGAAACCGTCGCCACCATGGGATTCAGTGCGGCGCAACGCGCCCTTGAAATGGCAGGCATTGAAGCGAACGATGTTGGGCTGATTATTGTCGCCACAACCTCTTCCAGCCATGCCTTCCCCAGCTCTGCCTGCATGATCCAGCAAATGCTGGAAATCAAAGACTGCGCGGCGTTTGACCTCGCTGCCGCCTGTGCAGGTTTCACCTATGCACTGAGCGTGGCCGATCAATACATTAAAAATGGCGCAGTGAAACATGCTCTGGTGATTGGTGCTGATGTCCTGGCACGCGCACTTGATCCGGAAGATCGCGGCACGATCATCCTGTTTGGCGATGGTGCTGGCGCGGTCGTGCTGGGTCAGAGCGAAGAGCAGGGGATCATCTCTACCCATCTTCATGCTGATGGTCGCTATTCACAGCTGCTGACGCTGCCTTATCAGGATCGTGCGCATCAGGATCAGCCCGCTTATGTCACCATGTCAGGCAACGAAGTCTTCAAGGTTGCCGTCACCGAGCTGGCTCACATCGTTGATGAAACGCTGCAGGCCAATAATCTCGATCGTGAAATGCTGGACTGGCTGGTGCCGCATCAGGCGAACCTGCGCATTATCAGCGCCACCGCGAAAAAACTCGGCATGACCATGGATAAAGTGGTCGTCACACTGGATCGTCATGGCAATACCTCTGCCGCATCGGTGCCAAGCGCACTGGATGAAGCGGTCCGTGATGGCCGCATCAAACCCGGACACCTTATTCTGCTGGAAGCCTTTGGTGGTGGATTCACCTGGGGTTCTGCGCTGGTTCGCTTTTGATTGACAGGAACGAAAAATGACGCAATTTGCATTTGTTTTCCCCGGTCAGGGTTCACAGACCGTGGGCATGCTGACTGAATTAGCGGCAACGTATCCGCTGGTAGAAGAGACCTTCCGTGAAGCCTCTGACGCGCTGGGATATGATCTGTGGCAATTAGTAAGTCAGGGTCCGGCTGAAGAGCTGAACAAAACCTGGCAGACTCAGCCTGCACTGTTAGCCGCCTCCGTGGCAATCTACCGTGTCTGGCAGCAGCAGGGCGGTGAACAGCCAGCCCTGATGGCCGGTCACAGCCTGGGTGAATATTCAGCGCTGGTTTGCGCGGGTGTGCTTAATTTTGCGGATGCAGTGAAGCTGGTTGAACTGCGCGGCAAACTGATGCAGGAAGCGGTGCCTGAAGGCACTGGCGCGATGCAGGCGATTATTGGCCTGGATGACGCGGCTATCCGCAAAGCCTGTGAAGAGAGCGCGCAGGGTCAGGTTGTCTCACCGGTTAACTTTAACTCGCCGGGCCAGGTGGTTATTGCGGGTAACAAAGAAGCCGTTGAACGTGCGGGTGCCGCCTGTAAAGCAGCGGGCGCTAAGCGTGCCTTGCCACTGCCGGTCAGCGTTCCTTCTCACTGCGCACTGATGAAGCCTGCGGCCGATAAACTGGCGGTGGCGCTGGAGAGCATCACCTTTAACGCGCCTGCGGTACCGGTGATCAACAACGTCGATGTGAAAGCTGAAACCGACGCTGCGGCCATCCGCCATGCGCTTGTCCGTCAGCTCTACAGCCCGGTTCGCTGGACCGAGAGCGTGGAAGCGATGGCAGCACAGGGCGTGACGCAGCTCCTGGAGATGGGGCCAGGTAAAGTCCTGACCGGACTGACGAAACGTATTGTCGATAGCCTGACAGCGGCTGCCGTTAACGATACTGCATCCCTGACGGCTGCACTCGGTAAGGAATAAGAGGAAAATCATGAGCTTTGAAGGTAAAGTTGCGCTGGTTACCGGCGCGAGTCGCGGCATTGGTCGTGCGATTGCAGAAACACTGGCGGCACGCGGTGCTAAAGTGGTAGGAACTGCAACCAGCCAGAGTGGCGCCGACGCCATCAGTGCTTACCTTGGCGACAAGGGCAAAGGCCTGTTACTGAATGTGACTGACGCTGACTCAATCAGCACTGTTTTAGAGAATATTCGTGCTGAATTTGGCGAAGTGGATATTTTAGTCAATAATGCAGGCATTACGCGTGATAATCTTCTCATGCGCATGAAGGACGATGAGTGGGAGGATATCCTGGATACCAACCTCACATCGGTATTCCGCCTTTCCAAGGCGGTCCTGCGTGCCATGATGAAAAAGCGCGTGGGCCGTATCATCACCATTGGTTCCGTTGTTGGAACCATGGGTAATGCGGGCCAGGCAAACTATGCGGCAGCAAAAGCGGGTTTGATTGGCTTTAGCAAATCACTGGCGCGCGAAATCGCGTCACGTGGCATTACCGTCAACGTCGTGGCTCCAGGCTTTATTGAGACTGACATGACGCGGGCACTGAACGAAGATCAACGTTCCGGTATTTTGGCGGAAGTTCCTGCGGGTCGCTTAGGCGATGCTCAGGAAATCGCCAATGCTGTGGCATTTTTAGCCTCTGACGAAGCAGCCTACATCACAGGTGAAACGCTGCACGTCAACGGCGGAATGTACATGGTCTGATAAATCACGAAATGATTTGCTTTATTTGCGGTTAGAACCGCAAAATAACGCAAAATCGTGGTTCGACCAGCCGGGATTTTGTTGCATCTTTTTCACCATTTTATACACTACGAAAACCATCGCGAAAGCGAGTTTTGATAGGAAATTAAATAGTATGAGCGATATCGAACAACGCGTTAAGAAAATCATCAGTGAGCAGCTGGGTGTGAAAGAGGAAGAAGTCACCAACTCTGCATCTTTCGTAGAAGACCTGGGTGCCGATTCTCTTGATACCGTTGAGCTGGTGATGGCTCTGGAAGAAGAGTTTGATACTGAGATTCCAGACGAAGAAGCTGAGAAAATCACTACCGTTCAGGCAGCGATCGACTATATCAATAGCCATAAAGGCTAATGAATATCTTCAGGCGGTCGCTCGACCGCCTGATTTTTTTGTTTGTCCCACATAGTTCCCTATTTCCCCTCCCTGGAGGACGAACGTGTCTAAGCGTCGTGTAGTTGTGACTGGTCTTGGCATGTTGTCTCCTGTCGGCAATACCGTAGAGTCTACCTGGAGTGCTCTCCTTGCCGGTCAGAGCGGCATTACCCTGATCGACCATTTTGATACCAGTGCTTATGCAACACGTTTTGCAGGTCTGGTAAGAGATTTTAATTGTGATGACTACATCTCGCGCAAAGATCAGCGCAAGATGGATGCCTTCATCCAGTACGGCATTGTGGCCGGTATGCAGGCCATGCAGGACAGTGGTCTGGTTGTTACCGACGAAAATGCAAGCCGTATGGGCGCAGCAATTGGCTCCGGCATCGGTGGTTTAGGTCTGATTGAAGAGAATCATACTTCACTGGTCAACGGCGGCCCGCGCAAAATCAGCCCATTTTTTGTGCCTTCAACCATCGTTAACATGGTGGCGGGTCATCTCAGCATCATGTATGGCCTGAAAGGTCCAAGCATCTCTATCGCGACAGCCTGTACCTCTGGTGTGCATAACATCGGTCATGCCGCACGCATCATCGCCTATAACGATGCTGATGTGATGCTGGCGGGTGGCACAGAGAAAGCCAGTACGCCATTAGGCGTCGGTGGCTTTGGTGCAGCACGTGCTCTCTCAACCCGTAATGAAAACCCGCAAGCGGCCAGCCGCCCGTGGGATAAAGATCGTGACGGTTTTGTGCTGGGTGACGGCGCTGGCATTGTGGTACTCGAAGAGTATGAACATGCGAAGAAACGTGGTGCGAAAATCTACGCGGAAATCGTAGGTTTTGGTATGAGCAGCGATGCCTACCACATGACTTCACCACCAGAAGATGGATCAGGCGCCGCGGCGGCAATGATCAACGCATTGCGCGATGCTCAGCTTACGCCAGAGCAGATCGGCTATGTCAACGCGCACGGCACCTCCACGCCAGCGGGTGATAAAGCGGAAGCGCGGGCGGTGAAATCGGTCTTTGGGGCAGCAGCCAGCAGCGTGATGGTGAGCTCGACCAAATCAATGACCGGACACTTACTGGGTGCGGCAGGCGCGGTTGAATCGATCTACTCGATTCTGGCGCTGCGCGACCAGGCCGTTCCACCGACCATTAACCTCGACAATCCGGATGAGGGCTGCGATCTCGACTTCGTGCCCCACACCGCGCGTCAGGTTCCCGGTCTGGAGTACACCCTGTGTAACTCCTTCGGTTTCGGCGGAACCAACGGTTCGTTGATCTTCCGTAAAGTGTAATCGTTGTTGATTGCTAAAAAGGCCCGCGATGCGGGCCTTTTTTTATCCTGCAGAATGCGCTGAAATCACGAGTCACGCTCAGGAGAGAACCATGTGGATTAACGGGTTAAAACAATCGATGCTGGCCGCCAGTGACCGCGGCCTGCAGTTTGGGGATGGCTGTTTTACTACCGCCGCGGTGCGTCAGGGTAAAATCGTGCTGCTGGAAAGTCACATTCAGCGCCTCAAAGAGGGCTGTGAGCGGTTATGGATTGATGGCGTCGACTGGCTTCAGCTTGAGACTGAAATGCGACAGGCCGCGCAGCAACAAACCCAGGCGGTGCTGAAAGTGATTATCAGCGCCGGCAGCGGCGGACGGGGCTACAGCCGGCGCGGCTGTGGTGAACCCACGCGAATTGTCTCGCTGGCGCCCTGGCCGCAACACTACTCCGATTTACAGCAGCGTGGCGTGTCACTCCGGCTCAGCCCGGTCCGTCTGGCACGTAATCCACAGTTTGCCGGTATCAAGCACCTTAATCGTCTGGAGCAGGTGATGATCAGAGCTCATCTTGACCAGACAGACGCCGACGAGGCGCTGGTGCTTGACACTGAAGGTTGGGTGGTGGAATGCTGTGCGGCCAATTTATTCTGGCGTCAGGGCTCGCAAATTTTCACGCCTGATCTGTCAGCGTCGGGTGTGGATGGCATTATGCGGCGAAGTCTGATGGCGCAACTTGCTGCCGCAGGCCAGGCTTGCCAGGTAATAAAAAGCGAACCGGCGCAGCTGCTGGCCGCCGATGAAGTGGTGATATGTAACGCGCTGATGCCGGTCCTGCCGGTCCGACAGATAGAAGCGGTAGAGTTTACTGAGCGTTCGCTGTTTAATCAGTTGCGCGCAAGCTGTGAAAAGATAATGGATGCATCATGATTCGAAGCAAAAAAATCGTCGTCAGCCTGCTGGCGATCGTGGGTCTCGCGGCTGTGCTGAGTTACTGGCAGGTTAAGCGGTTTGCGGCCACCCCGTTAACCCTGCAGCAGGAAACGATCTACACGCTGCCTGCCGGCACGGGCCGGGTCGCACTTGAAGCGCAGCTGGAAGAGCAGAAGATTATTCCGCACAGTATCTGGTTTGGCGCGCTGCTGCGTCTGGAACCTGAACTGGCGACCTTCAAGGCGGGTACCTATCGCCTTGAGCCGACCATGACGGTGCGTTCGCTGTTACAGCTGCTGGCCAGCGGTAAAGAGGCGCAGTTCCCGGTGCGGTTCGTGGAAGGCCAGCGGCTGAAAGAGTGGCTGAGTGAGCTGCGCAAAGCGCCTTATATCCGGCATACCCTGAAAGATGATCAGTTCGCCACCCTTGCCAGCGCACTAAAAGTGGAGCCTGAGCAGCTGGAGGGCAACTTCTTCCCGGATACCTGGCTCTACACGGCTAATACCACCGATATGGCGCTGCTGCAGCGCGCTCATGAGCGGATGAAAAAAACCATTGCTGAGGTGTGGCAGGGACGGGCGGATAATCTGCCCTATAAAACCCCACAGGATCTGGTGACCATGGCCTCAATCATTGAGAAAGAGACCGGCGTCAGCGAAGAGCGCGCGCGCGTAGCCTCGGTGTTTATCAATCGCCTGCGCACCGGTATGCGGTTACAGACCGATCCCACCGTCATCTATGGCATGGGCGACAGCTATAACGGGACGCTGACCCGCAAAGATCTTGAGACGGCCAGCGCTTACAATACCTATATCATTAACGGTCTGCCGCCGGGTCCGATCGCCATGCCGGGTAAAGCCTCTCTGCAGGCAGCGGCTCATCCCGAGAAAACCAACTATCTCTACTTTGTTGCGGACGGCAAGGGCGGCCACACCTTTACGACTAATCTTGCCAGCCATAACAAGGCGGTGCAGGTTTACCGGCAGACGCTAAAGGAAAAAAATGAACAGTAAGTTTATCGTCATTGAAGGCCTGGAAGGTGCCGGCAAAACCACCGCGCGTGACGCCATCGTCGCCACGCTGCGCGCCCGTGGCATTCACGATCTGGTCTTTACCCGTGAGCCTGGCGGAACGCCGCTGGCAGAACAGCTGCGGGTGCTGGTTAAGCAGGGTATTGAGGGCGAGCAGGTTACAGATAAAGCGGAACTGCTGATGCTCTATGCGGCGCGGGTTCAGCTGGTGGAAACGGTCATTAAACCGGCGCTGGCGCGCGGTGCCTGGGTGATCGGCGACCGCCATGATCTCTCTTCTCAGGCTTATCAGGGGGGCGGACGTGGACTTGACGCCGGTCTGATGCAGACGCTGCGTGATACCGTGTTAGGCGATTTCCGCCCCGATCTCACGCTCTATCTTGATGTGACACCCGACATCGGTCTGCAGCGCGCCCGTGCGCGCGGTGAGCTGGATCGCATTGAGCAGGAGTCATTGCGTTTCTTTGAACGCACCCGCGCGCGCTATCTGGCGCTGGCAGCGGAGGACCCCACCATCATCACCATCGATGCGACACAATCACTGGCCGATGTGACATCGTCACTTCAGGCGGCGCTGAATGGCTGGCTGGCGGAGCAGGCGTGATGAACTGGTATCCGTGGCTGAATCAGCCTTATCGCCAGGTAATTGGCCAGCATCAGGAGAATCGCGCTCACCATGCGTTGTTGATCCAGGCGATGGCAGGTATGGGCGATGAGGCGCTGGTCTGGGGGATGAGCCGCTGGCTGATGTGCCAGCAGCGGGATGGCCTGAAAAGTTGCGGGCAGTGTCACGGTTGCCAGCTGATGCAGGCCAATACCCATCCTGACTGGTATCGGCTTGAGGCGGAGAAGGGCAAAAGTACCCTGGGCATCGACGCGGTGCGGCAGGTAACGGAAAAAATGTACCACTTTGGTCAGCAGGGCGGCGCGAAAGTGGTCTGGCTGCCGGATGCCGCGCAGCTTTCGGAAGCGGCGGCCAACGCCTTGCTGAAAACGCTGGAAGAGCCGCCAGCCAACAGCTGGTTCTTCCTCAGCAGCCGCGATCCCTCGCGCCTGCTGGCCACGCTGCGCAGCCGCTGCATGGCGCTGCATCTGACGCCGCCGGACGAAGGACAAAGCCTGCTCTGGCTGAAGAAGCACGCTGCGCACGACGAACAGATGCTGCTGGCGGCTCTGCGTCTGAGCGCAGGTGCACCCGGTGCGGCGCTGAGCCTGCTGGAAAACGGACCGTGGCAGGCCCGGCAGAAGCTCTGCGATGCGCTGTCCGCTGCGTTGCAGCAGGACATCCTGCAACTGCTGCCTGCGCTGAACGCCGACGACGCGGCAGCGCGTATCGGCTGGCTGCTCTCTTTGCTGCTGGATGCAATGAAGTGGCAGCAACATGCGGGTCAGTGGCTGAGTAATATCGATCGTCAGGATGTGGTGCAGTTGCTGGCCGGATACTTTTCAGCCAGCGCGCTCAACAGCAGCCTCCAGGAGTGGATGCGCTGTCGCGAGCAGCTACTGCATGTGGCATCGGTAAATCGCGAATTATTGCTGACCGATCAGCTTCTGAGCTGGGCGGACAAACAGAAGCCCGCGCTTGTCGGCTAAACCTATCTGAGAGTAATTATGTTTATTGTGGATTCCCATTGCCATCTTGATGGCCTGGACTATGAAAAGAACCATCGTGACCTGGATGATGTAATCGCCAAAGCGGCGGCGCGTGATGTGAAATTTATGCTGGCAATCGCCACCACGCTGCCGGGTTTTCATACCCTTAAAAGTCTGGTCGGCGAACGGAAAAATATAGCGCTCTCCTGCGGTGTGCATCCGCTGAATCAGGAAGAGGCCTATGATGTTGAGGAGTTTCGTCGGCTCTCTGCCGATCCTCAGGTGGTGGCTCTGGGGGAAACCGGGCTGGATTATCACTATCAGCCAGAAACGAAAGATCAGCAGCAGCGCTCGTTCCGGGAACATATCCGTACCGGTATTGCGCTGAACAAACCGATCATTGTTCACACCCGTGATGCCCGCGAAGATACGCTGGCGATTCTGCGTGAAGAGCAGGTTGAACGTTGCGGCGGCGTGCTGCACTGCTTCACTGAGGATCAGCCCACCGCAGCAAAACTGCTGGATATGGGCTTCTACATCTCTTTTTCCGGCATCGTCACATTCCGCAATGCCGAGCAGTTACGTGAAGCCGCACGCTATGTGCCGCTGGATCGGATGCTGGTGGAAACGGATTCGCCTTATCTGGCCCCGGTGCCTTTCCGTGGTAAAGAGAATCAGCCCGCTTATACGCGCGATGTTGCCGAATATCTGGCTGTACTAAAAGGGGTGGATTTAGAAACGCTGGCAGCCACAACAACCCAAAACTTCTCAACGCTGTTTCATATCCCGATGAGCCAGCTGGGCGCCTGATCAGCTATTATTTCAGCCTCTGTAATTAATCTGTAACCTGCGTATATGACCCTGTTTTTTCAGACAGGGTCAGCTTTTTATCGCCGATTACTGGTGCGGATCAGTAAGAAATTTCGTAAAGTGCGCCCTTGTGATTGTCGAAACGTGATACCCGTCAAAGTAACAAATCGGGAATTATTTTACCCTTCGTAATAAATCAAAAGGCGGTCACCGCCAGCCCGGCAAAGAATCCTCCCTCTTTGCCACGCGCACTGCGCAAATATGCACTCTTACTCAGGAGCTTCACGCTATGTTCAAAAATGCTTTTGCCAACCTTCAAAAGGTCGGTAAATCGCTGATGCTGCCGGTATCGGTTCTGCCGATTGCCGGTATTTTGTTAGGGGTCGGTTCAGCCAATTTCAGCTGGTTACCTGCAGTGGTTTCGCATGTGATGGCAGAAGCGGGTGGATCGGTGTTCGCCAACATGCCGCTGATTTTCGCTATCGGTGTGGCGCTGGGCTTTACCAATAATGACGGCGTTTCGGCGCTGGCAGCGGTTGTTGCCTATGGCATCATGGTGAAAACCATGGCGGTGGTTGCCCCGCTGGTGCTGCATCTGCCTGCGGCGGAGATCGAGGCTAAACACCTCGCCGACACAGGGGTACTGGGCGGTATTATCGCCGGTTCCATCGCCGCTTACATGTTTAATCGCTTCTACCGCATCAAGCTGCCAGAATATCTGGGCTTCTTTGCCGGTAAGCGTTTTGTGCCGATTATTTCCGGTCTGGCAGCTATCATTCTCGGCGTGCTGCTCTCCTTTATCTGGCCACCGATAGGTTCCGCGATTCAGGAGTTCTCACAGTGGGCTGCCTATCAAAACCCGGTTGTCGCCTTTGGTATTTATGGCGTAATTGAACGTGCGTTGGTGCCATTTGGTCTGCATCACATCTGGAACGTTCCTTTCCAGATGCAGATCGGTGAATACACCAATGCGGCAGGTCAGGTGTTCCACGGTGATATCCCGCGCTATATGGCGGGTGACCCGACCGCAGGTAAACTCTCTGGCGGCTTCCTGTTCAAAATGTACGGTCTGCCAGCGGCAGCGATTGCTATCTGGCATTCAGCGAAGCCTGAAAATCGCGCCAAAGTGGGCGGTATCATGATCTCCGCCGCGCTGACCGCATTCCTGACCGGTATCACCGAACCGATTGAATTCTCATTCATGTTCGTGGCACCAATCCTGTATGTGATCCATGCGCTGCTGGCGGGTCTGGCATTCCCAATCTGTATCCTGCTTGGGATGCGTGATGGCACCAGTTTCTCTCACGGTCTGATCGACTTTATCGTCCTGAGCGGCAACAGCAGTAAAATCTGGCTGTTCCCGATTGTTGGTATCATCTATGGTCTGGTTTACTACACCATATTCCGTGTACTGATCGCGAAGCTGGATCTGAAAACACCTGGCCGTGAAGAGAGCAGCAGCAGCGAGCAATCTACCGCGACCGGTACAGAGATGGCGGGCAAACTGGTGGCGGCGTTTGGTGGTAAAGAGAACATCACCAACCTGGATGCCTGTATCACCCGTTTACGTGTCAGCGTCGCCGATGTGGCGAAAGTGGATCAGACTGAACTGAAAAACCTCGGCGCCCGTGGCGTGGTGGTAGCCGGTTCCGGTGTGCAGGCGATTTTCGGGACTAAGTCCGATAACCTGAAAACCGATATGGATGATTACATCCGCAGCATGTAATGATTTACAGCGATGAAAAAGCCCCGCTTAGCGGGGCTTTTTTTTGGCCGGGATTCAGAGGTAAACGCGCAGATACTCTGTCAGGCATAGCAGGGCCATCGCCTGGCCGTAGGGCATAGAGGTCAGAGGAACCGTGCGGTAGTAATCCAGATCCTTGCCCATTGCGGTTCCAAAGGAGACCTGTTTTAACTCGCCATCGTCATCAATATTGGCAATCACGCCGCGCAACGCTTTTTCTGCCACTTCGCGATATTCCGCGGGCAGATAACGCTTGCGAACCCCTTTCAGAATGCCATAAGCAAACCCGGCGGTGGCGGAGGCTTCCGGGTAGCTGTGCGGATCATCAAGCAGGGTGTGCCACAATCCGCTGCTGTGCTGACACTCCCTGAGCGCTTTAACCTGGGTCTCAAGCACCTGCTGCAGAAAACGGCGGGTAGCGTGATGCTCAGGCCAGTTCATCATCTCCAGGAAGTCGGGAATGACAATCGTCACCCAGCTGTTACCGCGCGCCCAGCGTGCATCAGCAAAGTTATGGCGGCCGTCAAAGTTCCAGCCGTGGAACCATAAGCCGGTTTTGCGATCCATCAAATACTGGGTGTGCAGCAGGAACTGATAACTCGCTTCTTCAATCCACTCATCGCGCTTCAGCAACTGGCCAATTTTAGCCAGCGCCATCACGCTCATCATCAGCGTATCGTCCCAGAGCTGCTGCGGGTTTTCGTTGTTATAGACAATGTGCTGCAGGCCGCCCTGTTCGGTACGCGGCATCTCATACATGACCCATTCTGCCCAGCGCTCCAGCACCGGCACCCAGGCCGGGTTCCCGGTCTCTTCGTAACGGTAGGCCAGCGTCAGAAAAGGACAAACGGTATTCACATTTTTGGTCGGCGTGCCTTCCGCCAGACGCTGCGTAAACCACTCATCAATGATCGCCAGCGTCTGCTGGTCACCGGTCTGCTGATAGTAGTGCAGCATGCCATACAGACCGATGCCGTGTGTCCATTCCCAACCCGCCCAGCCTTTGGTATCAATCACCCGGCCATCGTCAAGCCGTAATAAAAATTCGCCTGTCTCATCGGTGATGTTAACCAGATTCTGTGTCAGCTTTTGAATCAGCTGTACCAGTTCGCTGCGTGGCAACAGATGCTCGGGCTGGCACAATAATTTGCTGTGTTTAACGGGAAATACAGTCATGGTTTATTCCTGTCGTTTTAAGGTCGGGTTTAAAGAAGGGTTTAAAGTGGGATGTGCGGACAATTTTTCCGGCGCTGGCTTATTACGATTAAGGAAGCCAATGTTGTTGTTGCCCCAAAGATTTTCGTAAGGCATGCCAGCCAGCGTTTCTACAATTCCGCGTGCTTCCGGCGTGATGCTTTCCGGCACGATGCGGCCCGCGTCGCGCATCTTCAGCGTCTCCTGGCGCAGCACAGTGTGGGTCTGCAGATTAAGCTTAAAGCGCAGTGACACGATAAAGCCGCAGGCCAGTACGGCCACAGTGCCAATGCTGAGGATCGCCAGAATAGTGTGGCTGACGCCGGGTACCTGGGTCGCCTGGCCAGAAACAAAGCCGGAGAGCTGCAGCACGATACCGACCAGCATAACTGCGCCAGCCTGCGACGCTTTACGCGTCAGGGTCATGATGCCGGCAAAAATCCCTTCACGGCGCTGTCCGGTGATCACCTCATCCACATCGGCGATATAGGTATAGGTGTTCCACGGCACATAGTTGATGCCGCCACGTCCCAGGCCTGCCAGGGCAGAGATCACCAACAGCAGCGACATGTTGTCGTTCATTCCGGCATACCACAATCCAGCGTAGGAGAGCGCCGCAAGGCCAAACAGCACAGCCACCAGACGGTAGGCGGGCGCGGGTCCCATGCGGATGCAGAGCGGGATCATCGCCATCACGGCAATAAACTGCAGCACCGCCATGGTGCCCATCAGGCTGGAGGCGACCTGAGCGCTCTGCATCAGCACAAATACCACATACCAGGTAAAGACGGCGTTAAACACATCCTGGGCGATATAGCCGCCGAGGTACATGCCAAGGTGCTGGCGGAAGATGCGGATGCGTAAGGTTGAAGCCAGCTCGACATAGAGCCGCTTGAGATTCTGCATCAGCGTCAGCTGCTGCTTTTCCTGTTCTGCACGGCGTGACTCGGCGGAAAAGTCATCGGGGTGACGCTCCCAGGTAAAACACCACACCAGCGTCAGCACCAGCGCGCAGATTACCGAAAACACCAGGCTGGCGTAGAAGAAGGAGAGAGGATTATCTTTGCCCAGCATACCCAGCAAAATACCGGGTAAAAAGGCAGCCAGAATGGCCGACAGCTGTGCCAGGCCGATGCGGGCACCGGAGAAGCGGGTTTTCTGTTTGAAATCGTCGGTCATTTCCGGCACCAGCGTTTCATACGGCACCAGGATCATGGTGTAGACGATATCAAACAACAGATACGTGCAGAGATACCACCAGAAACTCATGTCGCTGAGCCACATCAGGCTATAACTGAATACAGAGGGTATGCCGAGCAGGATAAAGAATTTGCGGCGGCCAAAGCGTTTGCCCAGCCAGGTCGAACCGAAGTTATCGGTCAGAAAGCCCATCAGCGGACTGACTATCGCATCCAGCACGCGGGCAGCGGCAAAGATCAGCGTGGCCTGAATCGGGGTTAACCCACAAAAGGTGGTGTAAAAATAGAGCAACCAGGCGGCGGTCAGCGCCGTGGTGCCTGCTCCAAGAAAATCTCCGGAACCGTAGGCCAGATAGTGGCCAAGACCAATTTTACGTGAGCGCATGTCTGATGCTCCTTGATGTTTATGGCGGTTTATCCCTGGTGACGCCGGTCATCTCACCCGGACTGGTTAGCAAAGTAGAACTGACGGGTCGGCTAAACCTTCGCAATTTGGCAAGTGCTGGCGCTGAAGTGGCAGTCATACAAAGAAAAGGGTGGCGAAATTCTAATTTATAAAACAGCGTTTCATTTTCTGGTGTGGCAGGGGCGTTGTTAGCATTCTGAACAGCGTGCGGGTCACGGAGAGAGGGTGCTGCTGCAAAGGCAGGCGAACAATGCAAGAAAAGTGGTCCTGAGGTTGAAAGAAAACAAATTTCTCCCGCATACTGATTGATTAAGACTCAGGCTAAAGGAATTGCACCATGGCAGAAGAAACCATTTTTAGTAAAATTATCCGCCGCGAAATCCCCGCTGATGTGGTTTATCAGGATGAGCTGGTCACTGCCTTCCGCGACATTTCGCCCAAAGCGCCGACCCATATTTTAATCGTGCCGAAT
The DNA here is from genome assembly GCF_001264395.1 of Pantoea sp. CFSAN033090. Classification (NCBI taxonomy): domain Bacteria; kingdom Pseudomonadati; phylum Pseudomonadota; class Gammaproteobacteria; order Enterobacterales; family Erwiniaceae; genus Pantoea; species Pantoea sp. CFSAN033090. The sequence continues at coordinate 393,063 of NZ_LGYX01000004.1, forward strand.
GTGCTGATCCCAACGGTCAACGAGGCGGAAGCGGCGCATGAGCATGCGCTGGGACGTATGTTTACTACCGCGGCGAAAATCGCCCGTCAGGAAGGTATCGATCAAAATGGTTATCGTCTGATTGTGAACTGCAATCAACATGGTGGTCAGGAGGTTTATCACATTCATATGCATCTGCTGGGCGGTGAACCGCTGGGACCGATGCTCTCTAACTGACCTGATAACGGAAGCGTGCTATGCGATCCTGGCTGACTGGCCTGCCGATCCTGCTCTGCCTGACGGCCTGCAGCAGTGAAAAACCGATGATCAATACGTCACAGTCGCTGGTGATGGAGTCCTCTGTGCTGTCGGCAGGGATCATTACCGATGAACCGACGCTGGATGAGAACGATGGACTGAAGCGTGCCACCAGCGTGCTCTATAATCAGCGCGAAACACCGGTTGTTGTGCACTATCGTTACTACTGGTATGACGACAAAGGGCTGGAAATCACCCCGCAGGAACCGGCGCAGACCGTTACCGTTCCGGCGCAGGGCAGCATTATCGCCACTTCGCAACTGGGTAACCTGACGGCCAGCAAGGTTCGTCTTTATCTCTATCTTTAAGGATTTTCTACGTGATACGCAGTGTTAATCGTACCGGAGCGCTCCTGATGGCGCTCATTCTGACCGGCTGTGTGGTGAAACAGCAGCAGCCTGCACCAGTTGAACCGACTCAGCCTGTGGAGCCGGTGCAGCCCGTTCCACAACCTGAACCGGTGCCGCAACCGCAGCCTGTGCCACAGCCACCGAAACTGGTCACTATCAACTGGGATGCCAGCGTTCAGCCGCTGGTGGCGCAGATGTTACAGGCTGCCAGCGCCGAGCCGGGCAGCGTGTTGCTGGTGGATCGCGTTAAAAACAGCACCAACGGTGCGCTGCAAAGCGAGAAAGCGACGGCAGCTATCCAGAATGCGCTGAATAACAACGGCAAATTCACCCTGGTTTCTGCTGACCAACTGGCGCAGGCCAAGCAGACGCTGGGATTATCGCCGGATGACAGCCTGAACTCGCGCAGTAAAGCGATTGGCCTGGCGCGTAACGTTAACGCTCAGTATGTGCTCTACAGCAACGCGCGTGGCGATGTCAAAGCGCCGACGCTGCAAATGCAACTGATGCTGGTCCAGACAGGCGAGATCATCTGGTCCGGCAACGGCATTGCACAGAATTAATCCCGCTTTCCAGCGGATGATTCAGCAGGTCACCGGCGAACCAGAAAAGACATCCTTTATCCCGCTGGCCGGTCTGACCGGGCACAGCCAGAAGATTGTCAGTCCGCGCGGAACTTTTATCGCGCGGGCGGCACCGCAACCGGCTATTCCGTTTGTGGATCGGCAGCGCGAATTCCGTCTGTTACGCAAACTGCAAGCCAGCGGAGTGGCACCACAGCCCGTGGCGGGCCATCATCAGGGGATTATCCTGACCTGGTGCGCAGGCGAAGCGCTGGATGAACACCGTTTCAGCCAGCAGCGTCCACAGATCGTGGCACTGCTACAGCAGCTGCATCAGCAGCCGCTGACCGGCTATCGTCTGCAGTTGTTGCCGCTGTTATGGCGCTACTGGCAGCTCACTCCCCAGCGGCATCACCGCTGGTTGCGGGCGCTCAGGCGTCTGACGCAGCAGGGTGAACCCCAGCCGCTGAGGCTGGCTCCGCTGCACATGGATCTGCATGCCGGAAATGTCATACAAGGTCCCGAAGGTCTGCGTCTGATCGACTGGGAGTATGCCGCCGATGGCGACGTGGCGCTGGAGCTGGCGGCTGTCTGTGCCAGCGATCCGCAGCACCAGGCCGAGTGGCTGGCTGAGTATGCCGCGGCGATGCAGCTGCCGCTCACCGCGCTGGTGCAGCAGGTCAGACGCTGGCAGCCCTGGCTGCAGTTGCTGATGGCCAGCTGGTATCAGCTCCGTGCCGGTCAGCGTGACGACGACACATTACAACAGCTGGCTCGACAGAGCTGGGAACAGATTTAATCGCGTTACGCAGGTGCGTTTCGCTACAGGATTCATGATATGAGATCAGATTTACCCGGCCCACTGATGCTTGACGTCGAGGGTTATGAACTGGATGGCGAAGAGCGCGACATCCTGCAGCATCCGCTGGTGGGCGGTTTAATTTTATTTGCCCGAAATTATCATGATCCCGCACAGCTGGCTGAGCTGGTGCGGCAGATCCGCGCCGCCTCTCACACCCGGCTGGTAGTGGCGGTGGATCAGGAGGGCGGTCGCGTGCAGCGTTTCCGTGACGGCTTCACCCAACTGCCTGCCATGCAATCTTTTGCTGCGTTGCACGACCTGGATACCGCCGGTGAACTGGCGCAACAGGCGGGATGGCAAATGGCAGCCGAGATGATCGCCATGGATATTGATATCAGCTTTGCGCCGGTACTCGATATTGGTCATATCAGCGCCGCGATTGGCGACCGTTCTTTCCATGCCGATCCGGCCATCGCCCTTGACGTCGCCCGCCGCTTTATTGCGGGGATGCACGAGGCGGGCATGAAGACCACCGGCAAACATTTTCCGGGTCACGGTGCGGTGAGTGCGGATTCGCATAAAGAGACCCCACGCGATCCGCGGGACGAAAAGACGCTGCGTGAGCATGACATGGCAATCTTCAGCAAGCTGATTACCGAACAGGCACTGGACGCCATCATGCCGGCACACGTCATCTACTCCGAAGTTGATCCGCTGCCCGCCAGTGGTTCGCCATACTGGCTTAAAACCGTGCTGCGTGAGCAACTGGGCTTTGACGGTATTATTTTCTCCGACGATCTGTCGATGGAGGGCGCAGCGGTGATGGGCAGCTATCCTGAGCGGGCGCAGCAGTCCCTTTCCGCGGGCTGTGACATGATTCTGGTCTGCAATCAGCGTCAGGGTGCCATCAGTGTACTGGATAACCTGATCCCGGTCGGGTCAGAGCGGGTTACACAGCTGTATCATCAGGGCAGGTTTACCCGTGATGAACTGCGGGGAACGCATCGCTGGAAAAATAATGCTCAGCAACTGAGTGCGCTTCAGGAACGCTGGCTGGCTCATAAGGCGTCGTGGTAAGCAGTGACTGCCCGGCGCTATCACTACCTTGAGGATTATCATGATCATCTATCTGCACGGTTTTGATTCCAACAGTCCGGGCAATCACGAAAAAGTGCTGCAACTGCAATTTATCGATCCTGACGTCAGGTTGATCAGTTACAGCACCCGCCATCCCAAACATGACATGCAGTTTCTGCTAAAAGAGACCGATAAGATGCTGACGCTTTCTGACGACGACCGGCCGCTGATTTGCGGCGTCGGGCTGGGCGGCTTCTGGTCAGAGCGCATTGGATTTCTGTGCGGCATCCGGCAGGTGATTTTTAATCCCAACCTCTCGCCGCAGGCGAACATGGAAGGGAAGATCGACCGGCCGGAGGAGTATCAGGATATCGCAACGAAGTGCGTCAGCGATTTTCGCGAGCATAATCGTGACCGCTGTCTGGCCATTCTCTCCCGTCACGATGAGGCGCTCGACAGCCAGCACATTGCTGACCAGCTGCATCCGTTTTATGAAATTGTCTGGGATGAGACGGAAGGGCACAAATTCAAAAATATATCCCCACATCTTAAGCGGATAAAAGCTTTTAAAACATTAGGTTAAGCAGCAAAGGCACCGCAAGGTGCCTGTTTTTATTACGTAATTATCTGAGTTTTATTTTCCCGCTTTGATGTATATCAATATTCTTATGTTCTCCTCTTCCCGCCATGCTATTCTCCCAGCAGATTGCGATTTTAACTTCGCCAACCCTATGTTTCTTAAGGTTTAATTTAACCTTTGGTTAACTTTTGGTTCACAATTTGAGGGGGTCTTTGTTGACTACGTCTGTTAAGAAAATTGTTATTGTCGGAGGGGGAGCGGGCGGCCTGGAAATGGCCACGCAGCTGGGCCATAAACTGGGTCGTAAAAAGAAGGCCGAGATTATCCTGGTTGATCGTAACCACAGTCACTTGTGGAAGCCGCTGCTGCACGAAGTGGCGACCGGCTCAATGGACGAAGGCATTGATGCATTGAGCTATCTGGCTCATGCCCGCAATCACGGTTTTGAGTTCCAGCTGGGTTCGCTCACCGATATCGATCGCACCCGAAAAGTGATCCGCCTGGCCGAAGTGCTGAATGCGCAGGGCGAAGTGCTGGTGCCACAGCGTGAAGTGGCCTACGACCAGTTGGTAATGGCGCTGGGCAGCACCTCGAATGATTTCGGTACGCCAGGCGTCAAAGATCACTGCATCTTCCTGGATAATCCGCATCAGGCGCGTCGTTTCCATAACGAAATGCTCAACCTGTTCCTGAAATTCTCCGCCAGCGAAGGCCGGGTCGAGAAAGTTAACATCGCCATCGTGGGCGGCGGGGCAACAGGCGTTGAGCTGTCAGCTGAATTGCACAACGCGGTGAAACAGCTGCACAGCTACGGCTTCAAAGGCCTGGGACGCGAAGCGCTGAATGTGACGCTGGTTGAAGCGGGTGAACGTATCCTGCCTGCACTGCCACCACGCATCTCTGCTGCGGCACATCAGGAGCTGACCAAGCTGGGCGTTCGCGTGCTGACGCAGACCATGGTCACCAGCGCCGAGCGTAATGGCCTGAATACCAAAGGCGGTGAGTTTATCGAAGCCGATCTGATGGTCTGGGCGGCTGGGATTAAAGCACCCGACTTCCTGAAAGAGATTGGCGGACTGGAAACCAACCGCATCAATCAGCTGGTGGTCAAAGAGACGCTGCAAACCACGCTGGACGATGACATCTACGCGATTGGTGACTGCGCCTCCTGCGCCTTGCCGGGCGGCGGTTTTGTACCACCGCGCGCCCAGTCAGCGCATCAGATGGCTTCACGCGCCATGGACAACATTCTGGCGCAGCGTGACGGTAAACCGCTGAAAGCCTATGTCTATAAAGATCATGGCTCGCTGGTATCGCTCTCCCGCTTCAGTACGGTCGGCAGCCTGATGGGCAACCTGATGCGCGGCTCAATGATGGTGGAAGGGCGCATCGCGCGCTTTGTCTATATCTCGCTTTACCGTATGCACCAGATTGCGCTGCACGGCTACTTCAAAACCGGTCTGATGATGCTGGTCGGCAGTATTAACCGGGTTATTCGTCCCCGGCTGAAGCTGCACTAAGCAACAGCAATAACGCTGGCTAATTAATGTTAAGCCTCCTCGGTTCTGAGGGGGCTTTTTTATGCCCTTGAGGGGCACACATTAAGACAAATTAAACTTCAGTTTCCTGTATGATGATTAATAAGAAATCCCGGCCTTAATGCCGGGATTTTTCTTTACAGGTCAGTCAATTATCCTTCATTCGCCAGCCGGATGATCAACTGTCCCGGCCCGGTGATCACCTCGATCTTCTGCCCGGTCGTAAATCCCAGTGCTTCCAGCCAGCGGCCTTTGATGGTGAGCTGCGGCAGCGGGTTCGGCTGGCCCTTATTAGGCCGGTATCCAACTTTGTAATAATGTGCCTGCGTTCCGCTGGCGGCGGTTGTGGGCGTGCGGGTTTCTGACTTATGATGCGTGTCAGCCATGATCAACTCCTCGATAGTTGGTTGTGGTCAGCGGGCTGTTGGTGTTCCACCACCTTCAGCCCGCGCTAAAAAATCTCTCGTTACGCTCTTCCTGCTCTGTTTTACCTGTTTAAATATACACCACCTGCCGGGTAAACTCGCTAAAAGCTAAGTAATAAATTGCGAGCTGTCTCTGAAAACCAGATTGTTTTTCTCCGGTCTGGCTTTCATTCATTTCTTCTTCCCGTAGCCTTCTGTATTAACTGTTACGGGTTGGCTTTCATGCTGTGAATCCGCGTTAACCAGCTTTTATTCTGTCTTCCGCGTTACGCCCATATATCCACCAAAAACGGTAATAAGGGTTGCGACATGACACCGTTTTGACGTGACAGCGCGTGAGCACACCTGGCAGAAGGGTGCGGTGATAGACTCCACCGCCACCGCCGATAAAAACCGTTTCGACACCGACACGCTGGGCTTCAGCAAAATTGAGAACCACGCGTACTATAAAACCGAGCACCAGAGCATGGGCATGAGCACCAGCGGCAGTATTGCAAGTCAGCTTGAAAGTAACGCTTTTTGGGAAAATACAGGTGTTATCTTTCCGAATGCTTTCATTGTTTTCAGGGGTGGGGTAAATAGAACTGTAACTTAGTCTTTTAACGGGTTGTGGATATAAAGGTCAGTTAATAATCTGCGTTAATGGATTGTATAAGGCAGGATAATTTTCTGGATGTATGTGCCGTAATGGTTTTCAGGGGTTTTGCTTTTTTATGGCAACTCGGTCTTGATACCTCTAATTCTTTTTGGTCTAATAGTGCCATTAAGAATTGATTGATAACTAATCGCCAGGATGAATCCTGTGGTTAAATTCTTTACTTAACCTAAATTAAATGGCCGAAGTGCCATTTAATAAGGCTGGCGTTTAAGTTTCACATTCACTCAGGCCAGCTTGTTTAAAAAAAACCGGGTATGAATAGATGCTCTCCGACCGATCTGAACATCAGGCGCGGAGCGCTACATGAAATTCCTGCCCGATACAGGCGGATAGATAAAAATTTATCCTGTCCGTCGGGTATTGGTGATTCAGGGAACGAAGTCCTGCGTTAAGCGCAGGAAAATAATGTTAAATTATGAAAAGGAATTAACTACATGACCTCTAAAATGACGATGCTGGCATTACTGTGTGGCGGTCTTCTCGTGGGCAGCAATGCGCTGGCTGATAATCACACCGTCTCGGTTGGATATGCACAAAGCAAGGTTGAAGACTTTAAAAATATCCGTGGCGTCAACGTTCAGTATCGCTATGAATGGGAGTCTCCTCTCAGTGTGATTGGCTCATTCAGCTACATGAAAGGCGATGAAAGTTTTTCTGAGCGAGAAGATTTTTATGGCGATGTCAGCGGATATGATGGAAAAACCAAAGTGAAATATTACTCACTGATGGCAGGTCCTGCATATCGCATCAATGACTACATCAGCTTCTATGGATTAATTGGTGTTGCCCATACAAAAGTGGATGAGAACGTGACTTATATCGGAGTCTACTCCGAAGAATATAGCGAAAATAAAACCTCTTTTGCCTATGGCGCTGGTGTTGTCGTGAATCCTATCAGCAACCTCTCTGTGAGTGTTGGCTATGAAGGTACTCGCGTAAAATATAACGAAGATGTTGCCATCAATGGTTTTAACATCGGCATCGGATACCGTTTCTGATTCAACGCTAAAAACCGCAACCCTGGTCATCTGGTCAGGGTTGTTTTTTTTACTCTGGAAAGGACCGTTTTTTATAAAGGTCGAATCAGGCAGTTCTTCGATACATTTAAAATAGTACCTGATCCTGTCTGACCAAAGACGTCGATCTTCTGAATTAACCGGTTTGAATTTTGTTAAAACAAAGAAAAACAATTACAGCTTCAGGGGGCGAGAATGTTATGCATTAAATGTCAGGAAGCAGAAGAGAATAAAGAATCAGGCTTTTGTGATAATTGTGAAAAAAAAGAAGAGGGCAGGATTAATGGCTTATTATATCTGCCAGCTTTAGGCTTGATTATTGGTTTTTTTACGATGCTGTATAATGATTTTTGTATTGTTTCGTTGATTGCCAACACTTATCAGAAACAAGGTGTGGTTAATAGTTTTAGTGTTTTATTATTAGCGCTGTCCATTATTAATGCTCTCGTAACAGTGCTGGCTTGCTGGTTCTTCTTTAGGAAGAAAGTAAAAACCAGATACGTGATGATAACGTACTATTTATACGGTCTTATCTTTGCGAGTTTTTGCACGCTTTATCCTGCTTTGGTTTTTCACGTAAATCTTACGCAACCTGCTATCAATATGCTGGCTCGGGCCTTAATCAGTTGTCTGATATGGGTACCATATTTTATTTTTTCCAGCAGGATTAATAAAGTCTTTGTGCATTAATACGGTCAATATTTTTATGTCACAAAATAAACGATGGGTAACGCAACACCCGCCTCGTTATAGTACCAATAAAATAACCAGTTCCAGTCTGTGTCAGTTAAATTAAGGATAATAAAGAATGGCTGCAAAAATTTTAATCACCGGATTGATAGCACTATTATTGAGTGGCTGCACGGCAGGCTTCAGACCTTCACTGGATGATTATAAAGGGCAGGATGCGGCCCGAATCCGGGTGGGTTCAGAGGGCAATACGGCACTTCAGTTCTATGAAAAACAGAGTTCAGGTTGCTATAAAAAAATGCTGGAACGCCGTATCACTTCTGGTTTTGCCATTCTGGGCATCCCCGTTACAGGTAATAAACGGATAGGTATGCCAGCGTCGTCTGAAAACAAGGGTGCTTTCATCAATGAATTTACCCTGAAGCCAGGACAAATGATTCGTGTCATTCACTACTGGACACAGGCTGGATACCATCAGAACACTCAAAAATCGGCCACTGTTGAATTTATTCCTCAGGCTAACCATGACTACGATATTGTAGTCAGAGGGTCCGAATATTCAGGCGATAGCGTTTCCATCAAAGACCTTACCCCCAATGGCACCATTGTGGGCTGGGGCGAGATAAAGGTATGCCCATCCGAGAGCATTTTTGATTAGTTTCCTTTTTCTTCATTCCTGAAGCCTGAGTGCTTCAGGAATGAATGTTCCCGATAACGGTACATAAAGACGATACTTTTGGGTGACGATGGAAAGGCCGTTGCCATAACGGGCAGTCAGGCTTTGCTTAAGGCATATAAAATTATATACCTTTGATTTAATTGGTTTAATTTCCTTAGCGAAAAAACATCATTAATAACGTTCCCCACCTCAGAACTCTCCTAAAAACTGGTCCTGATAGCAAAGTGACCAATTTCCTCCATTTATCTGATGTTGCATTTTCGGTCCATCTGTAAAACTTCATCTCAACAAACACGGCGCGTCGCGCACGCCGGTTATACCTCAGTTAACGAGGATGCTTTAGCAGCAGGATTGCGCGGTAACACTTTTCAGGAGGATCTTCCTGTGAATAAATCAATGTTAGCGGGTATCGGTATTGGTGTGGCAGCAGCTCTGGGTGTTGCAGCCGTAGCAGGCATGAACGTGTTTGATCGCGGTCCTCAATATGCTCAGGTACTGTCTGCAACGCCAATCAAAGAGAGCATTAAACAGCCTCGTCAGGAGTGCCGTAATGTCACTCTGACTCACCGTCGGGCCGTGCAGGATGAAAACCGTCTTGCCGGGTCTGTATTAGGTGCAGTGGCAGGTGGAGTGCTGGGTCACCAGTTTGGTGGCGGTCGCGGCAGAGATGTGGCGACAGTAGCAGGTGCGGTAGCGGGGGGTTATGCCGGTAATCAGGTCCAGGGCGGACTGCAGGATCGGGATACCTACACCACAACCGAACAGCGCTGCAAAACCGTTTACGACAAACAAGAGAAAAAACTGGGATATGATGTGACCTATAAAATAGGCGATCAGCAGGGTAAAATCCGTATGGAAAATGACCCCGGCACGCGTATTCCACTGGATCGCAATGGTCAGCTGGTTCTCAACGGCGATCAGGCGTAATTGGGCAAAGCTTTGCCGCTCACGCGGCCACACAGCACAACGTAATACAGCAGTAATGAAAAAGGCGCATCTCAGGATGCGCCTTTTTTTGCGGCAAACTAACCGGCGCTTTACCGGTTAGCTCAGCAACGCACGGGCAGGGTGTTACGCCTGCCGTTGAGCCAGTTGCGAAACAAATCCCTGCACCCACTCAAGCCGCACCTTTCTTTCCGATAGCTCACGGGTAAACCGCAGTCGCGTCGGACCGTCCAGCTTCCACTGCTGAGGCTCTTTCTGCAGCAGGCCTATCAGCCATGCCGGATCCACATTGTTTTTCGGCGCAAAATCGAAATAACCACCTTTGTCGCTGGCTTCGATCTTACGCAGACCGACAGCGCGGGCTTTCAGCCGGATAATCGCCACATCCAGCAGGTTACGCGCCGGATCGGGCAGCAGGCCAAAGCGGTCGATCATCTCAACCTTCAGCTCCTGCAGCTCCTCTTCAGCCTCCGCGCTGGCGATGCGTTTATAGAGTGAAAGACGGGTACTGACATCCGGGATAAAGGTCTCGGGCAGCAGGGCGGGCATCCGCAGCTCCACCTCGGTCTGGTTGCTGGTGAGATCTTCCAGTGACGGCTCGCGACCCGCTTTCAGCGCATCGACCGCATTCTCCAGCAGCTCCATATAAAGCGTGAAGCCCAGCGTCTCCATCTGTCCGCTCTGCTCATCACCCAGCAGTTCGCCAGCACCGCGAATCTCCAGGTCATGCGTTGCCAGGGCAAAACCGGCTCCCAGATCTTCCAGTGAAGCGATCGCCTCCAGCCGCTTATGTGCATCGGCGGTCATTGACTTCGGATGCGGTGTTAACAGCCAGGCATAAGCCTGATGATGCGAGCGCCCGACGCGACCACGCAGCTGATGCAACTGCGCCAGGCCAAAGTGATCGGCCCGCTCGATGATGATGGTATTAGCGGTCGGAATGTCGATCCCGGTTTCGATAATGGTGGTACAGACCAGCACGTTGAAACGCTGATGGTGGAAATCGTTCATCACACGTTCCAGATCACGCTCACGCATCTGACCATGACCAATAGCGACACGCGCTTCCGGCACCAGTTCGCTGAGACGCTGCGCCGCTTTCTCGATATTTTCAACGTCATTGTAGAGATAGTAGACCTGTCCGCCACGCAGAACCTCACGCAGGATTGCTTCGCGGATCACCAGATCGTCAAATTCACGGACAAAGGTTTTCACCGCTAAACGGCGGGCAGGCGGCGTGGCGATGATCGAGAGATCGCGCATGCCGCTCATGGCCATATTCAGGGTGCGAGGGATTGGCGTTGCGGTCAGCGTCAGAATGTCCACATCGGCGCGCATCGCCTTGATGCGCTCTTTGTGACGCACCCCGAAACGGTGCTCTTCATCGACAATCAGCAGACCGAGATCGTGCCATTTAAGATCGCTCATCAGCAGCTTATGGGTGCCGATTAAGATGTCGATCTTGCCATCGCTGGCCTGTTCCAGCACCTGCGCCTGCTCTTTGGCAGTACGGAAACGGGAAAGCATCTCAATGCGAACCGGCCAGTTGGCGAAGCGATCGCGGAAGTTGTCGTAATGCTGCTGTGCCAGCAGGGTGGTCGGCACCAGCACGGCCACCTGTTTATGGTTCTCAATCGCCAGAAACGCCGCGCGCATGGCTACTTCGGTTTTACCGAAACCAACGTCGCCGCACACCAGACGGTCCATCGCCAGCGGCTCGCACATATCACTCAGCACCGCGTTGATCGCCTGCGCCTGGTCCGGGGTGGTTTCAAACGGGAAGCTTTCGCAGAACAGCTGATACTGCTCGCGATTATGCTTAAAGGCAAAGCCGGTTTTGGCGGCGCGCTGAGCATAGATATCCAGCAGTTCAGCTGCCACATCACGCACTTTCTCAGCCGCTTTCTGCCGTGCACGTGACCAGGCATCGCTGCCCAGTTTGTGCAGTGGTGCATTATCGTCGGCACCGCCTGCGTAGCGGCTGATCAGGTGCAGCGATGAAACCGGCACATAAAGTTTGGCGTCGTTGGCGTAAGAGAGCATCAGGTATTCCGCCTCAATGCCGCCGGCTTCCAGCGTGGTGAGGCCAATATAACGACCCACACCGTGTTCCAGATGCACCACCGGCTGGCCGGGATGCAGCTCCGCCAGGTTACGAATCAGAATGTCCGGATTGATAGTGCGACGGGTATCCTGACGGCGACGGCTGACGCGTTCGCCCAGCAAATCGCTTTCGCAAATCAGCGCCCGGTTGCCCTGGGTATCAATAAAACCGCGCTCGCTGGCGCCGATCATCAGTCGGAAACGCTCTTCGCCGGTCTCATCGAAGCGGTGCACCGGCTGAGGACGCAGTTTAATCCGGGCCAGCAGATCCTGCAGGCTCTCACGGCGGCCTTCACTTTCGACCGAGAAGACCACGGTGCCGCTGAAGGTTTCAATAAACTGACGCAGATGATCGAGTGGCGCTTTTGCCTGCGCCTGAACGGTCAGGTCAGGCAGCGGGGTATAACCGAGGTTGGTATTCGCGGCTTTGGCGGGCAGCACCTCATTGGTCATCTGGATGCGCGGCCAGGCTTTCAGCTCTCCCATTAATGCATCCGGACGCAGCCACAGGGTGACCGGCTCCAGCAGTGGACGCATCGGATCAACGCGGCGATTTTCATAACGCGCCTCGGCATCCTGCCAGAAGCGGCTGGCGCTGCCTTCAAGATCGCCGCAGTTCACAATCAGGGTATTATCCGGCAGATAGCTGAACAGACTGGGTAACGGCTGCTCAAAAAACAGCGGCTGCCAGTATTCGATGCCCGCTGGCAGCGTGCCTTTGCTGACCTGCTGATAGACATGCTCCGACTCACGGCGCACATCAAACGTTTCACGCCAGCGGCTGCGGAACAGCTCAATGGCGGCTTTGTCGCTGGGAAACTCATGCGCAGGCAGCAGGTTAATTTCGGGGACCGCTTCCAGCGTGCGCTGACTGTCGACGTCGAACAGGCGCAGGCTGTCGATCTCATCATCGAAAAAGTCGATGCGGTAGGGCTGATCGCTGCCCATCGGGAACAGATCGAGCAGGGCGCCGCGCGTGGCGTATTCACCGTGCTCCATCACCTGATCGACATGGCGATAACCGGCCTGCTCAAGCTGGTCGCGCAGCCGGTCGCGTGACAGTTTTTGTCCCTGCTTCATCACCAGCGCATGGCCGTGCAGGAAACTGTGCGGGCAGACGCGCTGCATCAGGGTGTTGACCGGCATGATCAGCATACCGCGCTGCATCACCGGCAGCTGGTAGAGGGTCGACAGGCGGGCGGAGATAATATCCTGATGCGGCGAAAAGCTGTCGTAGGGCAGCGTTTCCCAGTCGGCAAGGTGCGCCACCGGCAGATCGGTAAACTGGCGGATTTCATCCAGCAGACGCAGAGCGGTTTGGGTATCGGGTGTAATCATTAACACCGGACCAGCATGTCGTTCGGTAATGCTGGCACACTCCACCGCGTGCGCCGCGCCTATGAGCTGGCCGAGCTGACGGTGATCGCCGGATTTAACGGGCAGGGTATAACGAGTCTGTTCGGGCATGGGATCTCGGGGTTGCTCCATTTTTCCAGGACGTAATCATTCCATATTATGTCAGGGGGATCACCTCTGCGGCACAATTTTCCTGCCGCGCCGCGCTGAACCAGGGGATCGGTCAGCCATTACCGGGCGTCAGCGGTAATCGTGCGGATAAAGAGAGGATAGACGGAGTCTGGCAAGGGATCAGAAAAAACCGCCGTCGCCATGCAGCGACGGGGTTAAGCGGGCATTTTATTTTATGGATTGCTGTGTGTAATGCATGCGTGGGCGGTCGATATTCGCCCAGGATAACTCCTGCTCAGGATGATAGCTGAGGTTACCGTCGTCCCACTTTACGTAGTAGCCGGCTGGTGCGTTTCCCTGCTCAAAGACGTTGATGATTTCGCCTCTGATCTCCCCGGATTTATGTTTAACGATGCTGCCTTTGGGAAATTTCAACATGGTCGCTACCTCATACTGCCCGGCAATAAATCACCCGTGATCATGGTACTGATTGTAGTCTACCCCCCTGGGCGCTGAATAATCAGCCAATAAGCGGCGGCTTTATCGGCTATTCCGCTGCTTTGGCGCGCAAAGTGACGCATCCGGATGCAACTTTGCTGCCGACTCAGAGGGTTAGAGGTTTCATAAAGCCAGCCGCTCCTTTATCATCCCACTACCTATTTTCAGGCAACGGCTTACTGGATTCCATGTATCAACCTGTCGCGCTATTTATCGGTCTGCGTTATATGCGCGGACGAGCATCGGATCGCTTCGGTCGCTTTGTCTCCTGGCTCTCAACGATTGGCATTACGCTCGGCGTGCTGGCGATGGTCACCGTGTTATCGGTGATGAACGGTTTTGAGCGTGAACTCGAAGGCAATATTCTTGGCCTGATGCCTCAGGCGCTGATCACCAGCGACAAAGGCAGTCTCAATCCACAACAGCAACCCGCCACTTCGCTGAATCTGCAGGGTGTCAGCCGTATCGCGCCGCTGACCACCGCCAATGTGGTGCTGCAAAGCCCGCACAGCGTCTCCGTTGGCGTGATGCTGGGCATTGAGCCGGCTGAAAAAGATCCGCTTACCCCTTTCCTGGTCAATACCCGGCAGAGCGTGCTGCAGGCCGGGCAGTATAATGTCATCCTCGGCGAACAGCTGGCATCCCAGCTTGGCGTAAAACGTGGCGATCAGCTGCGTCTGATGGTGCCGTCGGTCAGCCAGTTCACCCCGATGGGACGCGTGCCAAGTCAGCGTCTGTTTACCGTAGCGGGCACCTATGCCGCTAACAGCGAAGTCGATGGTTATCAGATTCTGGTCAATCTTCAGGATGCGTCGCGCGTGATGCGCTATCCGGCCGGTAATATTACCGGCTGGCGACTGTGGCTGGATAAACCGCTGTCGGTCGACAGTCTGAGTCAGCAGACACTGCCTGCGGGCCTGGTCTGGAAAGACTGGCGTGAGCGTAAAGGCGATCTCTTCCAGGCGGTGCGTATGGAGAAGAACATGATGGGCCTGCTGCTGAGCCTGATCATCGCCGTGGCTGCCTTTAACATCATCACTTCGTTAGGCCTGCTGATCATGGAGAAGCAGGGCGAAGTGGCGATCCTGCAAACCCAGGGCCTGACGCGCCGGCAAATAGTGGCGGTGTTTATGGTGCAGGGTGCCAGCGCCGGTATTATCGGCACGCTGCTCGGCACGCTGCTCGGTGTCTTGCTGGCCAGCCAGCTCAACAACTTAATGCCGGTGATTGGCCTGTTCCTTGATGGTGCCGCATTGCCGGTTGATATTAATGTGTGGCAGGTGGTCACCATCGCCCTCAGCGCCATGATTGTGGCGCTGTTGTCTACGCTCTATCCTTCGTGGCGCGCTGCCGCCGTTCAACCTGCTGAGGCTTTACGTTATGAGTAACACTCCTTTGTTGCAGTGCCGCGACCTGTGCAAACGCTATCAGGAAGGCAGCGTGCAGACCGATGTGCTGCGCAATGTGGCTTTCAGCCTCCAGCCCGGTGAACTGACTGCGATTGTCGGCAGCTCCGGTTCCGGTAAAAGTACGCTGCTGCATCTGCTCGGCGGCCTGGATGCACCGACATCGGGCGACGTGGTGTTTGATGGCCAGTCACTGAATGCCATGTCCTCGTCGGCCAAAGCGGAGCTGCGTAACCGCGAGCTGGGCTTTATCTATCAGTTCCACCATCTGCTGCCGGACTTCAGCGCGCTGGAGAACGTGGCGATGCCGCTGCTGATTGGCAAAACCGCTAAAACGGAAGCACAGGATCGCGCCCGTGAGATGTTGGCCGCGGTCGGGCTGGACCATCGCGCCGCGCACCGGCCTTCAGAACTGTCAGGCGGCGAACGCCAGCGCGTGGCGATTGCCCGAGCGCTGGTTAACCGCCCACGGCTGGTGATGGCGGATGAGCCAACCGGTAACCTTGATGCACGCAACGCCGACGCCATTTTTGAATTACTGGGCGAACTGAACGTGCGTCAGGGCACCGCGTTTCTGGTGGTGACCCACGATCTGATGCTGGCAAAACGCATGACGCGTCAGATGGAGATGCGTGATGGTCAGTTAAGCGATCAGCTCACCATGGCAGGAGCGGTGTAATGGGTTCGTCGTTATCCCTGTTGCTGGGCCTGCGCTTTAGTCGTGGCCGCCGTCGTGGCGGCATGGTGTCGCTGATTTCAGTGATCTCCACCATCGGTATTGCGCTGGGCGTGGCGGTGCTGATTATCGGTCTGAGCGCCATGAATGGTTTTGAGCGTGAGCTGAACAACCGCATTCTGGCGGTGGTGCCGCATGGCGAGATCGAGGCGGTCAATCAGCCGTTCCAGCACTGGCAGTCGATGATTGCCCCGATTGAAAAGGTGCCCGGCATTGCGGCGGCAGCGCCTTATGTGAACTTCACCGGCCTGATTGAGAGCGGCGCCCGGCTGGAAGCGCTGCAGGTAAAGGGCGTTGATCCGGCACAGGAGCCGCGTCTCAGTGCCCTGCCACAGTTTGTGGCAGATAACGGCTGGTCCTCTTTTGCCGCCGGTAAGCAGCAGATCATTCTGGGCGGCGGCATTGCTAAATCGCTGAACGTGAAGCAGGGCGACTGGATCACCATCATGATCCCCAACAACGATGGTGATAACAAACTGCTTCAGCCTAAACGTATCCGGCTTCAGGTCAGCGGTATTCTGCAACTGAGCGGCATGCTCGATCACAGCCTGGCGCTGGTGCCTCTCGCCGATGCGCAGCACTATCTGGAGATGGGTGACAGCGTGTCCGGCATCGCCCTGAAGATGACCGACCCGTTCCAGGCGGTCAAACTGGTGCGGGATGCCGGTGAAGCGACCCGTTCCTACGTCTACATCAAGAGCTGGATTGGCACCTACGGCTATATGTACCGCGACATTCAGATGATCCGCGCCATCATGTATCTGGCGATGGTGCTGGTGATTGGCGTCGCCTGCTTTAACATTGTCTCAACGCTGGTGATGGCGGTGAAGGATAAGAGCAGTGACATTGCGGTGCTTCGTACCCTCGGTGCCAAAGACCGGCTGATCCGCGCCATCTTCATCTGGTACGGTTTGCTGGCAGGCCTGCTGGGCAGCGTCAGCGGCGTGATCGCGGGCGTGCTGGTGGCGCTGAATCTGACCTCACTGGTGCGCGGGCTGGAGTCGGTTACCGGTCATCATCTGCTGGCGGGTGATATCTACTTCATTGATTTCCTGCCGTCGGAACTGCACTGGATTGATGTGTTCTCAGTATTGATTACCGCGATTCTGCTGAGCCTGCTGGCGAGCTGGTATCCCGCCAGACGCGCCAGCCGCATTGACCCGGCTCGGGTATTAAGCGGTCAGTGAAAAAATGCGGCGCGAATCCTTTCGCGCCGCATCTGTTTAAGACCTTTGCTGTTGGGCGCTGCCCTCAGCAACCGTTACTATCGGGTGATGTTAACCCGGAATCTGTTTAGAGCGGCTCGCCGCAGCTGCTACGCCAGGAGATTTTATGCGTACACCACGTCGCCGCATACGACTTGCCCGCCTGAAGAAAACCCGGAGAAAAGTGCATCAGCGCTTTCGCCAGCGCATATTTGAGCGCGATCGTCAGGCCGAACTGGCCGCCCATCCTCAGCCACATGTTGTCGTGCTGACCGGCGCAGGCATCTCAGCGGAGTCCGGCATCCGGACCTTCCGAGCCGCTGACGGCCTGTGGGAAGAGCACCACGTAGAAGATGTTGCGACGCCCGAAGGATTTCAGCGCGATCCTGCACTGGTGCAGCGCTTCTACAATGCGCGCCGCCAGCAATTGCAGGAGGCAGAGATTCAGCCTAACGCGGCCCATCTGGCGCTGGCGGAGCTGGAACAGGTATTAGGCGATAACTTTTTGCTGGTCACGCAAAACATCGACAATCTGCATGAACGTGCCGGAAACAGCCGGGTGCTGCATATGCACGGTGAACTGCTAAAAGTGCGCTGTGTCACCAGCGGTCAGGTCATTGAGTGGACCGGTGATATTACCCCGGACGATCGCTGCACCTGCTGCCAGTTCCCCTCTGCGCTGCGGCCGCACGTAGTGTGGTTCGGTGAGATGCCGCTGGGCATGGAGCAGATTTATCAGGCGCTTGAACAGGCCGATTACTTTATCGCTATCGGCACCTCAGGCCATGTCTATCCGGCCGCGGGTTTTGTCCATGAAGCCAAACTGCAGGGCGCGCATACTGTTGAGCTGAACCTGGAGCCAAGCCAGGTGGGCAACGAATTTGCCGAGCGGCATTACGGCCTGGCGAGCGAAGTGGTGCCGGAGTTTGTGCATAAGCTGCTGCGCGCGCTTTATAAGTAAGCAGGGGCGGCTATGGCCGCCTCGCCGTTTTTTGCCCGTCATGCTGATTCCAGCCGCCCGGTGTTTATCAACATTGCGAGGTTTGCCGCAACAATCTCGTAATCAGCCGTTTTTTTCGGGCTTATTGCTTTCCCAAAGGTTATCGACAGCGCTAACCTGTCTGCGAATGATTTTACGCAACGTTGTAACCGGCTGGTCTGTTAATAATACCGGATGGCACTTTTAAAGGATGGGATATGGAACAGTTACTTGAGCGCTTTTTAAGTTATGTGGCCGTTGAGACACAGGCTAAGCCGCAGGCGCGCCAGGTGCCCAGCAGTGAAGGGCAGTGGACGCTGGCGCGTCAGTTACAGGAGGAGTTGCTGGCACTGGGTTTTGTCGATGTCTCCTTAAGCGATCACTGTTGCGTCATGGGCACGCTGCCCGCCAATGTTGACTGGCCGACGCCAGTCATCGGTTTCATCTCTCACATGGATACCTCGCCAGACTTTACGGCGAAACATGTGAATCCGCAGATCATTGAAAATTATCGCGGCGGGGACATTGCGCTGGGTAACGGCAACGAAATTCTCTCGCCGGTGATGTTCCCGGTGCTGCACAAGCTGATTGGGCATACGCTGATTACTACCGATGGCAAAACCCTGCTGGGCGCGGATGATAAAGCAGGTATCGCCGAGATTATGACGGCGATGGCGCAACTGGCTGCGAGCGATACGCCGCACGGTGCGATCCGTGTTGCCTTTACGCCCGATGAAGAGATTGGTCGCGGCACTTCTCACTTTGATGTGGAAGGCTTTGCCGCTGACTGGGCCTACACCATTGATGGCAGTGATTTAGGGGAGTTCGAGTATGAGAACTTCAACGCTGCTTCGGCCACCGTCAAAATCGTCGGTAACAACGTGCACCCTGGCTCCGCCAAAGGGGTGATGGTCAATGCGCTGGATCTGGCAAACCAGTTTCATGCCGCGGTCCCGGCCAGCGAAAAACCGCAATATACTGACGGCTATCAGGGCTTCTATCATCTGCATCAGATCAAAGGCAGCGTTGAACACGCCGAGATGCTCTATATCATTCGTGACTTCGACACGGAGAGTTTTGAACAGCGTAAACAGACGCTGCTGCAGATTGCCGCAGAGATCAACAAAACCCTGCACCCGGACTGTTCGGTCACCGTCGAGATCACCAACAGCTATCGCAACATGCGTGAAAAGGTTGAGCCGTTCCCGCACATCATCGAACTGGCTTTACAGGCGATGCGTGACTGCGGCATTGAGCCGGTAGTGAAACCGATTCGCGGCGGTACGGATGGATCGGCGCTGTCGTGGAAAGGGCTGCCTTGCCCGAACATCTTTACCGGTGGCTATAACTATCACGGCAAGCATGAGTTTGCTTCGCTGAATATCATGGCGAAATCGGTGGAAGTGATTGTGCGGCTGTCAGAGCTGGCGGCGCAGAAGAAGAATTAAACCCGCAGACACAAAAAAGGCTCTCTGCCACGGCGGCAAGAGAGCCTGATTCATTATCAGCTCAGATTATTCGTCGCCGAAGTACCAGTAACCAGCATTGACCAGATCAGCGATCTGCGCCAGTACCGACGGGTCATCCAGCGCATCGCCCAGATCGTCCAGTGTGATGCGATAGTGGCGCGCCAGTACCGCCATCACATCGGGATGTGAACACTCAACCCGCTCACCGTTGACATAGACCGCATCGCCAATCGTCAGGACACGCAGGCCACCTAACCGGCTCAGGGTATCGCCCTGTTGCAGCGCATCATAAATTTCATCAGGCTGGTAAGGCGGTTCCGGTGGTGCGACATCGAGTTCGTGACGTGACTGGGAAATAAATTCGCCGAACCATTGAGCGAACTGCTCCGGCTGATTGACCACATCCAGCATCAACTGACGTACGCCTTCAATCTCCTGCGGCAGAATCTGCGACGGGCAATCACGTGCAGGGACATCCGGATCGCTGAAGCGCAGGCTGCCCAGCTCATTAGCCAGCGCGTAATCTGCAAAGCCGCTGATTAACTCGCGTCCGCTGGGGGCACGGAAACCCACGGAGTAGTTCAGGGCGTTTTCCAGCGAGTAGCCTTCATGCGGGAACCCCGGCGGAATATAGAGAATATCACCCGGCTCCATCTCTTCATCGATGATGGCGTCGAATGGCTCAACCTGTAGCAGATCCGGATGCGGACAGTGCTGCTTCAGCGGCACCTTTTCACCGACGCGCCAGCGACGGCGACCGGCACCCTGAATAATAAAGACATCATACTGATCAAAATGGGGACCGACGCCGCCGCCAGGCACGGCAAACGACACCATCAGGTCATCAACACGCCAGTCAGGCAGGAAACGGAAAGGGCGCATCAGTGCGGCAGAGGCTTCATGCCAGTGATTGACCGCCTGTACCAGCAGCGACCAGTTGTTTTCACCCAGATGATCATAGCTCTCGAACGGGCCGTGGCTGACCTGCCATTTGCCATCCTGATGGCTGACCAGGCGGCTATCCACCTCGTTTTCCATCGCCAGACCGGCCAGTTCATCCGGTGAAAGAGGATCGACAAAGTTTTTAAAACCACGCTTCAGCACTACCGGGCGTTTCTGCCAGTAACGCTGAATAAAATCGGGCCAGTTAATATCGAGCTGATAGTCCATAAAAGGGTTCCGCTTAGGGCTGTAAATGCCAGCAAGTATAACAGCCCTGAGGGTTTTCTACTCGCGGCGATGTTCGACTTCCTGGCGCTGAAAGACCACTTCCATGCGTGTTCCGCCGAGTGCGCTACCGGAGGCGATGACGTTGCCCTCATATTGCTCAAGAATATCGCGCACCACCGCCAGACCCAGTCCCTGACCGGGACGCAGAGTATCGGCGCGCTGACCCCGGACAAACACTAAATCGCGCTTACTCTCGGGAATGCCCGGACCATCATCGTCAATATAGAGATGGAGTGCATTTTCGCTCTGAAAAGCACTGATTTCGATAAATTCCAGGCAATACTTGCAGGCGTTATCGAGCACGTTGCCCAGCACTTCCATAAAGTCATTCTGGTCGCCAACAAAGGTCAGCTCCGGTGAGATATCCAGCGAAATCGCCACGCCTTTACGCTGATAGACTTTATTCAGGGCCGAGCAGAGCTTGTCGAGCAGACCGGAAACGGAATGCAGATCGCGCTGCAGCGGATTGTGATCGGCCTGCATACTGGCGCGATGCAGATAATAACCGACCTGCTGCGAGATTCGACTAATCTGCTCCAGCATCACCGGCTCAGCCTGTTCCACCGTCAGTTCCTTGCCGTTGCGCAGCGAGCGCAGGGTGCTCTGCAACACGGCCAGCGGCGTTTTCAGACTGTGGGTCAGGTCTGAAAGCGTGGTGCGATAGCGGGTATAGCGTTGTCGCTCATTGGTCAGCAACAGATTGAGGTTACGCACCAGACTGCGCAGTTCCTGCGGCGGATTATCCGCCAGATTTTCGCGCTGGCTGGTCTCCAGTTCGCGCACCTGCTGCGTCAGCGCGCCAATCGGCCGCAGACTCCAGTGCGCCGCCAGCCACAGCAACGGAATGATCAGTATCAGGTTGGCTGCCAGCACATAGCTGAACCACGACCAGACCACATCAGAATGCTGCAACTCCTGCGGGATAGAGTCGACCACCACAATGGTGAGCGCGGGCAGATTCGTGGTGGCATCGTAACGGTTAACGGCGACCGAGTGGGTAAAGGTATCGTTGCTGTCATTGTCCCAGTCGTTGAGTCGTTGCTGAGCATTCAGGTTATTGCCCATTGCCACCATGCTGGTACGGTTACTGGTATCAATCTCGTAGAAGTCAGGCTTCAGCAGCCATTCACGGCGGATCTTCTTGCGGATCTCTGGCACGTCGCGTTGCTGCCACAACAGTTTGCCGTGCTCATCGTAAATAAATACCAGCGTCGGGAAGTTGAGCGTCATCCGTTCCGGCTGGGCGATGGTGAGTTTGTTGTCATGCCATTGCGCCAGCGTAAAGAACAGGTTGCTCTCGCCGCGCATCACGCGGTAGGTGTTTTTATCGAAACTGACCACATAGCCAATCACCGCCACCATGCCGTAGGAGAGTGAGAGGAAGAGGACTATCGCTGCGGAGGCCAGCAGAAAGCGGGCGCGCAGCGAAATAGGGCGATAACGATTAAACCAGGACATGGTCAGAGATCAAAGCGGTAGCCCTGGCCACGCACGGTGGCGATCACGTCAGTAGGATGCAACGCCAGAATTTTTTTGCGCAGACGTCCCATAAGAACGTCGATGGTGTGGCTTTCACGCAGTTCAGCGTCAGGATAGAGCTGCAGCATCAGCGAGTCTTTGCTTACCACTTTGCCCGCGTTACGGATCAGCGTTTCAACAATGGTGTACTCAAAGGCCGTGAGCTTCACCGGCTGTTCATTGACCGTCAGTTCACGGCGGGAGAGATCAACCTGAAACGGGGCCATATCGATGATTTGCGAGGCATGTCCGCTGTTACGACGCATCAGCGCCTGCAGGCGTGCCGCGACTTCTTCAATGTGAAACGGTTTGGTGACGTAGTCATCCGCACCGGCTTCCAGCGCCTCAACTTTGGCCTGCCAGCCTTCACGGGCGGTCAGCACCAGAATCGGCTGGCGCACGGCATCGCTGCGCCAGCGGCGAATCAGAGACATACCATCTTCATCCGGCAGGCCGAGATCCACCAGCGCGATATCGGGCAGATGTTCCCGAAGAAAATAGTCAGCTTCTTTGGCGTCTTCGGCGGCATCGACCTGATGGCCCATGTCACGTAACTGGACGGCGAGATGATGGCGCAGCAGGGCATTGTCTTCAACAACCAGAACACGCATAGAAATTCCTTACACTCTGTTTGAGTCAACCTGCAGAAAGTATACGCGAAATGTATTAAACAAGATGTTAACGCAGACCGGACTGGGCCGGTCTGCGGCGGGCATTATTTCAGATCGTCAACCATCTGGATAGCGCGACCAATATAGTTTGCAGGCGTCATCTGCTTCAGACGGACTTTTTCCTCTTCCGGCAGCGCCAGGCTGTCGATAAAGGCCTGCATGCCGGCGGCATCGACGCGTTTACCGCGCGTCAGCTCCTTCAGCTTCTCATAAGGCTTCTCAATGCCGTAACGACGCATTACCGTCTGGATCGGTTCTGCCAGCACTTCCCAGTTGTGATCCAGTTCATCCAGCAGACGATCGCGGTTCACTTCCAGTTTCGAGATGCCTTTCAGCGTCGCCTGATAGGCGATCAGCGCATAACCGACGCCCACACCGAGGTTACGCAGCACGGTGGAGTCGGTCAGATCGCGCTGCCAGCGTGAGACCGGCAGTTTGCTGGCCAGATGCTGCATTACCGCGTTCGCCAGGCCCAGATTGCCTTCGGAGTTTTCGAAGTCGATCGGGTTCACTTTGTGCGGCATGGTCGACGAGCCAATCTCGCCCGCAATGGTCTTCTGTTTGAAATGGTTCAGCGCCACATAACCCCAGATATCGCGATCGAAATCGATCAGGATGGTGTTAAAGCGGGCGATGCAGTCAAACATTTCGGCAATATAGTCGTGCGGCTCAATCTGCGTGGTGTATGGGTTCCAGGTGATCCCCAGCGAGGTGACGAAGTTCTCGCTCAGCGCATGCCAGTCCACTTCGGGATAGGCGGCAATGTGGGCGTTGTAATTCCCTACAGCGCCGTTGATTTTGCCCAGCACCTCAATCTGTTTCAGCTGACGTAACTGACGCTCCAGACGGTAAGCGACGTTCGCCATCTCTTTACCCATCGTCGACGGTGTAGCCGGCTGGCCGTGGGTGCGGGAGAGCAGCGGAATGTCACGATATTCGCTGGCAAGATCTTTCACAGCGGTAATCAGCTGCTGCCAGTAAGGCAGGATCACGTCACGACGGGCTGTTTCCAGCATCAGGGCGTGCGACAGGTTGTTGATATCTTCAGAAGTACAGGCGAAGTGGATAAATTCAGAAACAGCATGCAGGGCAGGGACGTCGGCAACTTTCTCTTTCAGGAAATACTCAACCGCTTTGACGTCGTGGTTGGTGGTGCGCTCAATGGTTTTGATGCGCGCGGCATCTTCTTCGGAAAAACCGGCGACAATCGCATCAAGGAAAGCGTTTGCGTCGGCATCAAATGCAGGAACTTCCTTGATCTCTGCGGTCGCGGCCAGTTTTTGTAACCAGCGAACTTCAACCTCAACGCGGAATTTCAGCAAACCGAATTCGCTGAAAATCGCACGCAGCGGGCTGACTTTATCGCCGTAACGACCATCGACAGGTGAGACGGCGGTCAGAGAGGATAATTCCATCAGTGCAACTCCTGAATCATTTAGCAGTGTTTTGCCGCACCGACTTAGTAAGTCAGTGGCAGCCGGGATAAGAGGGTTTTCGCTTCACGCAGCAAACGCTGACGCGAGAACATCAGTTGCAGTCGGCCACCACCGACCTGCTGCCACAATACGGCAGCACGGATACCGGCTAACAGGGTGGCGCGCACTTTACTCTGTACCTGCGTATTCTGCAGTACCGCAGGCGAACCGGTGACCTGAATACGCGGGCCAAGCGGGCTGATCACATCCACATAGATGGCAGCCATCGCGCTGAGAATGGTGTCTGACTCCAGTTCATAATGCGCCAGCTGGCGATCCAGCTGAGTGATGCGCTGGGCCAGCGTCGCCATGGCCGTTTTACTGGCGCTGAGCTTGCGCTCCAGCACCATCATGCTCAGGGTGTAACGCGTCAGCTCTGCACCTGCACCCTGACGACTGCTGCTGTTCAGCACCGCCATCAGCGTTTCAAGTCCGAGGCGCAGGTTGGCTTCATTGTTGCCAAACACCGCCAGCGTTGAGCCAGGATTAAGGTCCAGCACGCTGCGCAGCGATACGGTCAGCGCCTCCGGCTGGCAGTGACCCTGCTGAGCCAGCTGCTGCACCAGATGGGCCGACTGACAGATGCCCGCCAGCGCCAGCGTAATTTCCTGATAATTTTTCGCCACGGTTACTCCTGTTTACGCGTCATCAATGCGGGCTGAGCCCGCTTACTCCGCCACTAACGGCAGACGCTGTTCGATAATACCGCCACCGAGGCAGACCTCACCAAGGTAAAACACCGCAGACTGACCCGGCGTCACCGCTGCAACCGGCTCGTCGAAACGCACCTCAATCCGATCGTCGCCGTGTGGGATAATCTCACAGGGAATATCGGTCTGACGATAGCGGGTTTTCACGGTGCAGCGAAGCGGGGCGGTAATCGGCTGGCGATCAACCCAGTGCAGCTGCTGCGCAATCAGGCCGACGGACATCAGACGCGGATGATCGCCGCCCTGGGCGACAATCAGGCGGTTACGCGCCACATCTTTGTCGACCACATACCAGGGATCATCTTTGCTCTCTTTCAGGCCGCCAATACCCAGGCCTTTACGCTGTCCCAGAGTATGGTACATCAGCCCCTGATGTTCACCGACGATCTGGCCTTCGGTGGTTTCTATTTCGCCAGGCTGAGCCGGGAGATAGCGCGCCAGGAAGTCGCGGAATTTGCGCTCACCGATAAAGCAGATGCCGGTCGAGTCTTTCTTCTTCGCGGTGATAAGGTCGAGCTGTTCGGCAATGCGGCGCACTTCCGGTTTTTCCAGCTCGCCAACCGGGAACAGACTTTGGGCGATCTGCTGGTGGCTCAGGGTATAGAGGAAGTAGCTCTGATCTTTGTTGCCATCCAGACCGCGTAGCAGCTGGCTCTGGCCAGCCACGTCCTGACGACGCACGTAGTGACCGGTGGCGATAAAATCTGCGCCGAGATCCTCAGCCGCGAACTCCAGGAACGCTTTGAATTTGATCTCTTTGTTGCAGAGGATATCGGGGTTGGGCGTGCGGCCCGCTTTGTACTCTTCGAGGAAATGCTCAAAGACGTTATCCCAGTATTCAGCGGCAAAGTTAACTTTGTGCAGCTTCATACCCAGCTTGTCGCACACCGCTTGCGCATCCGCCAGATCGTCCGCGGCGGTACAATACTCCTCGCCATCGTCCTCCTCCCAGTTCTTCATGAACAGGCCTTCAACCTGGTAACCCTGCTGTTGCAGTAACCAGGCGGAAACGGAAGAATCGACGCCGCCGGACATACCGACGATCACTTTTTTCTGGCTGTTGTCAGACATGACACGCTCGCATTACGATAAAAAAACAGGCGGCGCATTCTATCATGCAGAAGGCAGGCGCGCACCCTCGTGAAACGGCCACCGGAATGGGCTGACCAGATGTAGCGGGTAGCGCGTGCCCTGTTGCCACAGGCGTACGCTTTCCGCGACCAGCGGCGAACGCAGGTTAGAGGCAGTGAGAATCTGCGCTGGCGGCAACCACCAGCAGCAATCGATGTCGCTGTCCTGCGGCTGGGTTGGCGCTTTTTCCGCCAGATCCACGCCAAACAGAAAACGCACAAAAGGCGTACTGTCGGGCGCGATCCACTGGTTTATCGCGATGAAATAGTGCATCGGCGTGGCGATGCCGGTCTCTTCATAGAGTTCGCGCTCTGCGGCTTCCAGCAGAGTTTCATCCGCTTCAAGATGCCCGGCGGGCTGGTTCCAGGTGGGGCGACCGTTGATCGTCTCTTCCACCACCAGTAATTCACCTTCTGCCTGAACCAGACAGGCGACAGTAACATGAGGTTTAAACATCACTTCTCCGCAATTGTTAACCTGAGGTTATAAAAAACCGGTTTTCAGAGCGCACTTTCGCTGAGTTCACGCCACGCGCCCGGAGCCAGATCGTCGAGCGAATAACTCCCCATCGCGTACCGGATCAGTCGCAAAGTGGGAAAGCCAATGTGGGCGGTCATCCGGCGAACCTGACGATTACGGCCTTCATACAGCGTGATTTTCAGCCACTGCGTCGGGATGTTTTTACGTTCGCGTATAGGTGGCTGACGTGGCCAGAGCCACTCAGGCTCAGCCACTTTTTCTACCCCAGCGGGCAGCGTCAACCCATCTTTCAGATTAACCCCATCCCGCAAAGGCTGCAGATCCGTCTCCTGTGGCTCGCCTTCCACCTGCACATAATAGATCTTACCTGTGCGTTTGCCGGGCTGAGTCAGCGCAGCCTGCAGCGCGCCGTCGTTGGTCAGCACCATCAATCCTTCGCTGTCGCGATCGAGGCGACCTGCGGCATAAACCTCTGCGACGCTGACAAAATCCTTCAGTGTTCGGCGGCCCGCTTCATCGGTGAACTGCGGTAACACGTCGAACGGTTTGTTAAACAGAATCACGCGGCGCGGAGCCGCAGGGCGGGCAGGGGAACGCCGCGCATCACGCGTCGGGCGGCTGAATCGTTTATCCTGGTGAATTCGTTGAGAAGTTTTTCGCATGGGCTTTGCAGTCAGAAACATTCGGCGCATTATAACGTGAAATTGCGGTGATTGGCGTGGCGGAAATATTCAAGTAGTATTGACGCGCATCTTACAAATCATTAACAAACGCCCAGGAGAGGTTAATGGAAAGCAAAGTAGTTGTTCCGGCGGAAGGTCAGAAAATCACCCTGAATCAGGGCAAGCTCACAGTGCCAAACAATCCGGTCATTCCTTACATTGAGGGTGACGGTATCGGTGTTGATGTTTCCCCGGTAATGCTGAAAGTCGTCGATGCGGCGGTGAAGAAAGCCTACAACGGCGAGCGTAAGATCTCCTGGATGGAGATTTACACCGGTGAGAAGTCAGTTGAACTCTACGGCCAGGATGTCTGGCTGCCACAGGAAACTCTCGACTTAATCAAAGAATATCGCGTGGCCATTAAAGGCCCACTGACCACCCCGGTCGGCGGCGGTATTCGTTCACTGAACGTGGCCCTGCGTCAGGAACTTGACCTCTACGTCTGCCTGCGTCCGGTACGTTACTACAAAGGCACGCCAAGCCCGGTTAAACGTCCTGAAGAGACCGACATGGTGATCTTCCGTGAAAACTCCGAAGATATCTATGCCGGTATCGAGTGGAAAGCGGGCTCTGCCGAAGCGGACAAAGTGATCAAGTTCCTGCGCGAAGAGATGGGCGTGAAGAAAATTCGCTTCCCTGAGCAGTGCGGTATCGGCGTTAAACCGTGTTCAGAAGCGGGCACCAAACGTCTGGTGCGCGCGGCAGTGGAATACACCATCACTAACGATCGTGATTCACTGACCCTGGTTCACAAAGGCAACATCATGAAGTTCACCGAAGGTTCTTTCAAAGACTGGGGATACCAGTTAGTGAAAGAAGAGTTCGGCGGCGAACTGATCGACGGCGGCCCGTGGATGAAGTTCAAAAACCCGAACACCGGCAAAGAGATCATCGTTAAAGATGTGATTGCTGATGCGTTCCTGCAACAGATCCTGCTGCGTCCGGCTGAGTATGACGTTATCGCCTGTATGAACCTGAACGGTGACTACATCTCTGACGCTCTGGCAGCGCAGGTTGGCGGTATTGGTATCGCACCAGGCGCCAACATCGGTGACGAGTGTGCGCTGTTCGAAGCGACCCACGGTACAGCACCTAAGTATGCAGGTCAGGATAAAGTGAACCCAGGTTCAATTATTCTGTCCGCAGAAATGATGCTGCGTCACATGGAGTGGTTCGAAGCGGCTGACCTGATTGTTAAAGGTGTTGAAGGCGCTATCGCTAACAAGACCGTGACTTACGATTTCGAACGCCTGATGGATGGCGCTAAACTGCTGAAATGTTCAGAGTTTGGTGACGCGATCATCGAAAATATGTAATCGGCTTTCCGTAACATATAGCCAACACGGATGTAAAAATCGTGTTGGCTTTTTATTTCACGCTTTCTTTCCCCAAAACTCTTCATAAAATCACCTTCACGCAGCAACCACAATCCAGGCTTTGCCGCGATCATCGTTATAGCGATTACTCATCTAAGCGCTTATTGCTTTCGCATCGTGCTGTTTAAGACATTTACTCCGTGAGAGTGCTGCTAAATCATTTCCCGCTGACTGGCATTTTACTCTCTCTGCAAATTGAATTGTCTGATGCCACGGTAAAAGAGTGAGTGAACGCATATCTGTCATCCACCCTGTCACGCCTGATTTGTTAAACGACCCTCTGTTAATCTCTTTCAGTACCAGTTAAGCGCACGGCATTAAATGTGTCGGGCCACGTTATTTGATCCTTACAGCTGATTCATTTTTGTAACCTGTACCACAAAAAAATAGAGTTACGCATGATCCGGTTGCCCCAGACGTGTACGCTTCTGCCGATACAGAGGGAGAGCATTATGGATGATGAAGCGGTAAGTGATGCTATTGCGGCATGTCGCCTGCTATTTGGACAGGCGGTGATGGAAATCGTGGCTGAAAATAAGCCTGTGACTGGCGAAGCCATTTCTGAAAAAATTCATCAAATGTTTACCGGAATCAACCCGGAACCCGTGATGACGCTGGCTATCAGCCTGCTGACAACCCGCGCCGACTGACCGATCCCGGTCATCAAGCCAAAGACCTCAGGCCGCCATGGGCGGCCTTTTCCTTTCTATACGCTGGCCCGGCAGGGCCGACGCCGTAAAAATAATAATCCGGTTAATAATTCAGGCCTGTCTCTGGCCTGTCGTGCTGGCCTCATATTTTAACAATATCGCAACTATGGAACCAATCTGACACTGCGCTGACTAATTTGCTGACTATACCGTTACGTTACCGTTTTCAGAACGTTAACCGGGCGAGTCTTACTTTTATTCAGCCAGAACGGCGTAGCCTTTGCGCAGAGGATGTCAGACATGCGGTTTTTAATTATTTGTCGGGATAATATTGGCGACACCTTACTGACCACGCCGCTGATCAGTGCGCTGGCGCAGTCGGGGCAGCATCAGGTCGACGTGCTGACTAACAATTACGCTGCGCCAGTGTTGCAGCATAATCCCGATATCCGGCAGCTCTTCTATTACACCAAACTGCATCACCGTGAGGCAGGGCAGGGACGACTGGCCTGTCTCTTACAGCGACTGAAGCTGATGCTGACGCTGAAAAAACAGCGTTACGATGTGGTGATTCTGGCAAAAAGCCGCTGGGATCAGCATGGCCTGAAGTGGGTTAAAACAGTGCGTCCTGCCAGAGTGATCGCCCTGGGTCATCCCCATCCGCTGATTACCGATCTGTTGCCGCCACCCAGCCAGTCGCCGTGTCATATCAGTGAAACCCTGTTTAGCCTGGGGCGGCCTTTCAATCTCAGCGCCACAGCGCCAGGCAAACTGACGCTGCTACCGAATGCGGCAATCGCGGCCAGCCTGCGTGACAGCTGTGCAATTGATCCCGCTGTTCCGGTCTATGCATTGCAAATCAGCGCCCGCAAGCCGAGCCAGCAGTGGGAAGCCGCGCGGTTTGCCGGGCTGGCTGAAAAAATCGCGGCGCGTCATCCCTGCCAGATAATGCTGCTCTGGTCACCCGGCAGCCGTGATAATCCGCGTCATCCGGGAGATGATGAAAAAGCGCGGGAAATTATGGCGCTCTGCCCGCATCTGCCGATCAAGGCGGTGGCAACCACCAGCCTGCCGCAGTTAATTGCAGCAATGTCGTTGTGTCAGGGGCTGGTGAGCAGTGATGGCGGGGCAATGCACATTGGTGCGGCGCTGGGATTGCCGGTCGTCGCGCTGTTTGGCGACAGCGATCCGGCGTGCTGGCATCCGTGGCAGGTTAACTATCAGGTGCTGCAACCGGCGTCACGTGAGGTCAATGCGCTGAGCAGCAGCGAGGTCTATGACGCCTTCGCCCATACCATTACTCAGTAAGCCTCTTCAGGCCAGCGTCCCAGTCTGGCCGCTTCACATAGCATGGCGACCGTCAGTGGACGATAAGGCTGTGCTGTGCCCGCAGTAAACCAGTTTGCCACTGCAAAGCGCCGTCGGCGCGGCTCCGGAAAATAGCGGGCGTCATCATACTGTTCTGAACAGACGCCGAAAGTGATAAAAAAATCACTCATCAGAATGGCAAAATCCACCTCACTCAGCGGTAACTGCTGCAGATGAAATCCCGCCCGATCCACTTTCCGGAACCAGCCCAGTGCGGTTGGCTGATTGTGGTGCTCAATCAGCGCAATGATGGATTGAGAAAGGTCGTTCATTACCCCACCAGTTTCGCCACGGCCTGCCCGACCTCATCGGCCTTGATCGTTGCCATCGGATGCTGTGAGGCGGTTTTATCCGGGCGGTGAATAATGATATGCCGATCGCTGTCCTGGCAGGGACCGGTATAACGCGGATTGGCGGTGGAGAACAGGCTGACCGTCGGCGTTTGCGCGGCCACGGCGATGTGCAGTGGACCGGTGTCCCCGGTAACCAGCACATCCAGCGTGCGAATCAGGCTAATCAGGCCGCTGAGATTCGTTTTACCCGCCATCGGGGTCACACACTTACGGTAGTGCAGGGGCAGGCTTTCAATAAATTCCTGCTCAAGAGGCTGCTCAGCGGCGGTGCCGGTAACGATAATTTCCGTGTCAGGCCAGCGTTCAAGCAAGGCTGTCGCCAGCTGGCTGAAGGAGGCCAGCGGCCAGCGGCGAATATCTTTTGATGCCCCTAACTGAAAACCGATACGGCGATGGTCAGCCTTTGCAGTCGGACTGTTGTTCAGTGCCGGAAGGTGCATCCGGGTCTGCTCTGTCTCTGCGCCAAGGACTTCAATCAGTTTCAGCTTACGCTTGATGGTATGGTCATCAAAATAGCCTGAATAGTGATCGAGATATTTATTTAGCAGAGGCGACTCGCGGCCGTAATGATCGCGCACAATCACCTTACTGCCGGTCAGTACCGAGCTCATAATATCGTAGGGGAAATGGGCGTGTAATATTACTGACAGGTCAGGTTTCTGAAGGCGCAGTTTGAAAAAAAGCGGCAGGAAATTCGCCAGTTTGTTATCCCAGATATAGATCTTATCAAACCAGTTATAACGGCTGACGAGATCCTTATTTTTCTTGCTGGAAACCAGAATAAATTTGCTGGCGGGAAAGCGATTTTTCAGGCTCAAGATAGCCGGCGTATTCATCAGAAAATCGCCCAGTGCCGTGGTGGAGTATATCACCACTGTTTGTGGGGCCAGGTCGTGCAAGGCCTGTGGTTTTGTTCTGCTGGAAAATCGAGAATAGAGCGTTAAAAGTCGGTCTATCAGATAAATCTTTTTTTTCTTCACGTCTGAATTCTCTTAAACGTATCAATAATATTTAACAAAAGGTGTTGTGAGTTATTAGAGAATATTTCTGCGACTAAAGTTCATTATTAAGGTTTATTTTTTCGCTGCCGTAGAAATTTCGTTTAAATTGTTTCCACAATTTTAATGTTGTTTATTCTGGGTATATATACAGAATTGTGTAAAAGAAGTAAGAGATTATTAAAAAGAGATGGGATGATTCTTATAAAAAGGAAAGTATGGAAAATATTCTGATTCCGGCCATAACTAATAGCAGGTTAATTATTAGCGGAATTATTCTATGACTTCTATCTATTAAAAAACATGCGATAAAACAAACCCCGGCACGTGTGCCGGGGCAGGGTATTACGACTGTGGCTGACCCACCGGGCCTGAACCCAGCGTACCGCCCGGTGACGACTGACCGCTTGGTGCATGAGGGCGGCCATCATCTTTAATTGCGTCGCTCTTCTGCGAGCAGCCCGCCAGAGAGGTTAAGGTCGCTGCAACCAGCAGCAGGGCAGGAATTGTTTTCATAAGGTCACCTTGATGTTGTCAGAAAGAGACGAAACCAGACTAAGCATAGATACTTACCGCATTCTGGCCTGAAAAGGCTTATCTTTCAGATGTTTCTCAGCCGGCGGAGAGAGTCCAGGCAAAAAAAAACGGAAGCCAGTGGCTCCCGTTCTGTTGACGTTCAGCGCGATTACTTGCGGCCCAGCAGGAAGCCGATAAATACGCCAACGCCTGCAGCAACGGCCAGACCTGCAACAGGATTGGATTGAACCTGATCCTTGATACAGTCAGCAGCATCGCGGGCAGCATAGCTTGCCTGGTTGGTGTAACGGCGTGCTGCGCCTTTAGCCTGATGCTCAGATGAACCGGTTGCTGCACCCCATTGTTCCTGAACTGCGCCAGCGGCTTCTTTTACTTTATCTTCGATTTTTCCTGACATTTATTGCTCCTTGGTTTTGAGTGAGACCCTCAAAGCGTAGCAAAGATAGTGAATTCTGCTCCTCCAGCGGAGGAAAATGGGCTAAAAAATCATTTCTGGCTGTTAATGGCGCTGCGTTTGCGGGTAAGGGATTTACTGTCTAGCCTTTGGAAAGAGAGGCGCACTCAGGCGCTGCCACAGCCATAGCCAAAGCTACAGCCGGAGGATAAGCAATGAAACGTGATGCACTGAATGATGACGACTATGACGAAGTCTGCCGGGTCATTGGCGATGCGGTCATTGTGCTGTCGGAGCGCGGCCATGACACCCGCCGTGGCGAAATCTACGACCTGCTTAAACGTATACGTCAGCAGCGGGCCCACAGTGAACGGGATGAGCAGCGGATGCTGGATCATGCTATCCGGCTGATTAAGCCTGAGGTTTAGCATAGTGCGGAAACGCTGCGCTACTGCAGCAGCACGCCCTGAATCAGACTGGCCTCAACAATCGTAACCTCATTAATTTTCAACGCCTGCATATAACCTTCAACCAGTAAGAGATTGCTGACATCAGTGGCCCGGTAGTCGCCCGGGAGTTCACTGTCGCCTTTCCAGACCTGCTGCTGCGACAGCTGACTTAATTCCGTCAGGCTGTAACGATGGGGTTTGCCCGGTAACTGATTGCGGATTGAAAAACCATGGACGCCGCCGATGCCAATGACCCGACGGCTCGCCAGATCCTGTTTAATCTGCGGGCTGACCTCATTAGCGGCATAAAATTGCACAAAGCGCAGTACCGACTGCCGCCAGGAGCCAATCGGATTAGGGGAGTTGGCCTCCGGGCTGTTCTTAAGCACCCTCAGAATAAAGTTTTTCAGCGTCACCGAGGCCAGTTTGCCGTGATAGATATCTGCAACCGGCTGACCCGCCTGCTGTCGCCAGGCAGTCATCTGCATCGATCCCCCACCAATATCCCAGACCAGCAGCTGCTCATCACGGATTGCCGGATCGTTAAGCGCGGCTTTAGCGGAGAGGAAACCGAGTTTCGCTTCCTGCTGCTGCGAGATGATGCTGATTTGCGCACCGGTCTGGCGCTGCAACTGATTGATGACCGCCTGTCCGTTGCTGGCGTTACGGAACACCGCGGTGGCAACGCCGCTGATGCGCTGTGGATGAAAGCGCCGTGCCTGCGTTAAAAGCTGCTGCAGGGCAGCGGCACCTTCATGAGTCATCGCCGGGCTGAGCTGATTATCTGTTGAATGCGCTAAGGCCTCGTTCCAGGCCACGGCGCGCTGATCCTGATACAGCATCTTTTCGATGCGCAGCTGGCAGACATTGACACGGGCTACCGCAATTTTGGTGGTGCCGGAACCGATATCCAGACCGGCGCGAATTTGCTGGCAGCGATCGGCCTGGGCAGCAGTGGCAAAAAACAGTGAGCAGAACAGCGTGACAGCAGACAGCGCAGCAGAACGCATAGCGACTCCGGGTGCAATGAGGATCAGAGTGAACGGGCGGCGACGCAGGCCGGATAGACGCTCACCAGGAAGTGACGCAGATGATCAAAACACCATTCGGCGTCATCCGCCTGCGGGCAATAGAACTGAATAGTGATCTTTTCATAATCGCGCTGACGCTGGCGCAGCGGCGACCAGCTCCAGTCGAGTACCGAGCGGGCATAATTGACCAGCGTCTCCGCGGGCATCTGATGTTGCTGCTCCTGCCCGGTCAGGTAGCGATAAAAGTTCGCTTCCAGCTGCAGCGCCTCCTCAAAGCCGTGTTGCGGCAGGTCGGGACGAAAAGCCACATCGATAAAGCCACAGACCGCATCTGCCTGCTGCTGCCAGTCGCAGGCCAGGGTCATAAACAGCCCCTCCTGCAGATTGATCTCCTCGACCAGCCGCCGCAGATTCACTGAATGGTTCAGCACCGCGATCTCCTCAAGGCGACCAGTTTCCAGCGTCAGATCAAAGCCACAGGGATTCACGGAGCCATCCGCATCGCGGGTAGCGGGGAAGGGGAAGTCGATATAACCGTTGTTATCCAGACGCTTTTCCATCGGGGAGACCTGCTGCTTGACGTTTCCTGACAATAAACCATCTGGCAGCAGGATTCATCCCTTATGGACAGGTCCAGGTGATTTGGGTGTCCTGGTAAGGGTTGATCAGGCGGAACTGCTTATCTGACAGGCGCTGCGCGTAATAGCCCTCAGGCGTGACGGCGGAGGGAACATATTTAAAGCGATCCAGCGACTGCAGCGGGCCACTCTTAACGCTGACCTTATCCCGGGTCACGGTGAAGCTATTAACCAGATCAAAAATCACGCCCTGGGTATGCCCCATCGACTGACCATAAATTGTCGAGACCTCACCCGGACATTCCACCCCTTTCGGGCCAGATGAACATCCAGTCACCATCGCGATGAGGATAAAAATGCTGAGACGCATCATGATTTTCTACCTGCTTCAATCCCTGGGAGTTTCGTGGCGCAGAGTCTATCCTGCTGCGTCACTGATTACTTAATCATAGCAGTTTACGCTGCGCTTCCTGTTTGTGATTTGTTTAATCGTTAAGCAACAGGAATGTAAAAGGGTGACTTTGCTTATCAATAAACGTTATTCTTGGCTCCTTTGCGCACCACTTAGGCAAATCCAGGGATAAATGATGAACGAAGAAGAAGCAAGTCTAATGATTATTCGCCATGCGATTGACCAGTTAGAAGCCGATAAGAAGCAACAGGTGATCGCTTGTTCAGCGGATATACGTGCAGCAATGCAGGCTTACGATAGCGAGAATGCCGGGCTGGCACTGATGTTAGTGGCCGCCGAGGTAGCAGCCGAATAATCATATCCGGTCAGTGTTGCAGCCTGTTACGCTGGCCGGATTACTTTATTTTTTCTCAACTTTCAGATTACTTCGCACGCCGATTCTATCTTTCAATGGTCTTGCTGCGGGTTGCCCCGCGTCCCTTCTCCGTCCTGTGATGTGTTAAGCTAAAAAATCTCAATAAAATCAGCGGAGAAACAGCATGAAGGCAGCATTAATTGCCCTGGGCCTGCTCGCCTGTCACATCGCACCCGCCTGGAGCGAGACGGAATTTCAGCTTAACTGTCCCGGCCGGACAACCATGACCGTTTCGCGTGCCGAATATGGTTTAACCACGTTAATGTGGCCGCCGGGGCATTTCCAGATTGCCGCCGGTCAGCAGCGTACCCGTTTAGAGGCGGGTGATAAGGTGGCGATTACCCGCTTTCGCAATGGCGATCAGCTGATTGTGAACCAGCGCAGCCAGGCGACCTTTTTTGTCTACCGCGACAGCGATAAACTGCTGCCCTGCAGCCGCAGTGAAAAACGCGATGCTGATGCGTTGAGCCTGGAGCGCTACGACGATCGTCAGCACTCCGACACTTAACCCACGGAGCCACTATGCAACCCGAGATTACCGATAAGGTCACAACGCAGGATCTGGATGAAGTCAGGCTGGGTCTGACTGCGTTCAACAGCAAATATATTAATATTGATGAGATCAGATCGATCGGCGTGTTTATTCGTGATGACCAGGGCAGAAAGCTGGCCGGACTGACCGGATCAACCGCCGGAAACTGGCTGCGGATTGATATGCTGTGGGTGAGTGAGGCGCTACGCGGGCAGGGGGCGGGCAGCAAGCTGATGCAGGCGGCAGAGCAGGAGGCGCGGGATCGCGGCTGCCGCTTTGCCCAGGTGGATACCGCCAGTTTTCAGGCGCGACCGTTTTATGAAAAGCTTGGCTATACGCTGCGCTTCAGCCTGGATAACTATCCACGGCATCATCAGCGCCACTATCTGACGAAAGCCCTGTAATCAGAACAACGGTTGCTGACGCAAATCCAGCGGATGCTGTTCTGCTTCATCAATCGCGGCCAGCCAGCTCTGCAGCGTAACTTTTTTCCAGGAGAGATGCCCGCGCGTGGTACTCATCAGCACCACGTCGGGACGCAGGGAGCGGTAAAACTCCAGCGTCTGGCTCAGCTCAGCCGGATTACTGTCCGGCACCAGCACCGTGATCCAGCGGTCATGCGAACGTGTCACGGTATCGCCAACAAACAGATAGGTCAGCCCCAGCGGCGAGGTGTAGAGATAGCTGCAACTGCCCGGTGTGTGTCCTGGCGTTGGCAGCAGATGGAAATCCCCGAAGTGCGTCTCCTGCTGCGAAAAGGTGTCATCAGGCTCAGCAAAACGGCTGATGGGGCCCAGCGATCGGCTATGGCAGTAAAGTGCGCTGCTGAAGCGCTGCTGGATCAGTGCCGCACCGGGCGCGGATTCATGCCAGTGGGTGAGGTAGTGGCGGATCACGCCGCCGGTATCGGCCATGACTTCATGATCGAGCGGATTTTCTACGCGGCCAATCAACAGATTGCCACGCGGGTGACGCAGCATAAAGCCATGCATCATCAGGTCATTAACGGCATCTTCCACCGGAAATTCCGGGGTTGAGATCCACAAATCGTCATACAACGGCTTCAATGTCGATCTCCTGAAACAAACGCTATTCCCGCAGGACGGGATGCCCGGTCGCCTGCAAACGGGCGTGGCCCTGGCTGACCGCTAATCGTGCGCTGGCACCCAAAGGCAGTGTTACGGTGTCAGCGGCATGACCAAAATCTAATCCACAAATCAGCGGCAGACCGGTGGTGTCACGCAGTCGCTGCCAGACGGTGCTGAAGTCAAACCCGTTGTCATATTCTGTCAGGGCTGTACTGGTGAAGCTGCCGGTAACGATCGCCCGCTGTCGCGCCAGAATACCGCTCTGCTGCAGCTGAATCAGCATGCGTTCAATGCGGAACGGATGCTCATTCACATCCTCAATCACCAGAATGCCGTTCTCAAACTGCGGCATCCACGGCGTGCCAATTAGTGAGCAGATCATCGCCAGATTCCCGCCCCACAGCGTACCCTGCCACTCGCCCTCATCAGGCGTTTCGCTTTGCCATGTCACCTCTACTGTAGGTGAAGTCAGTGCCTGCCAGAAGTGGTGAAGGGTAAATTCAGATAAGGTCGCGGCGCCGAAGTTACCGGCCAGCATCGGTGCGCTGAAGGTAATCAGGCCGACCTGCGCCAGCAGTGCCAGCTGAATCGCGGTGAAGTCGCTGTGGCCGCACAGCGCGAGCGGCTGATTCAGCAGACGGCGTTGCAGGCCGATGTAGTCGATGGACTCCAGTAACCGGCTGGCACCATAACCGCCACGCACCGCCAGCACCACATCGGGCAGCGTGCTGAGACTGGCAAGCTGGTTGATATCCGCCAGGCGCTCCGCGTCCGTACCGGCGAAGCGCTGAAAACGGCGGGTGATCACCTGCTCGTTCTCTACCTGATGGCCGGCCGCGCGCAGTCGTGCAATGCCCTGCAGCGCCGCAGGCTGATTGTGACAGTAACCGGAGGGGGAGATAAGACGAACTGAACGTGAAATCATCATACTTTCCTGCTGTTAGCGCCTGACTGACGGCGATGATGGCGAAAAGCGCCGCTGAAGTCACGGTACGCGCCGCATTTTCATGCATTTAGGATAAACGGTAATTTTGCTCTCAGGCTGCCTGGGTATGATAGCATTCGCCACAACAGCTACGAGATGAAAAATTGCTGAAAATCCGACACCTTATACTCTCAGCGTTACTCCTGACCGGCTGTGCCAGCGAGCCACCGCACCATGCCGTTAAGCAGCGCAACACGCCATTAACTCAGGCACCGCCGTCCAGCGTCAATGGCACCTGGGCGATGTTTACCGAAGATGCCGCCAGTCATTATGGCGTTGATGAGAAGTTGATCAGCGCCATTATCAGTGTCGAGTCGGGTGGAAATCCGGGCGTGGTAAGCCGTTCAAATGCGGTGGGGCTGATGCAGATTAAAGCTTCGACCGCCGGGCGCGAAGTTTATCGCACGCTGGGCCGTCGTGGTCAGCCGTCGAATGCCGAGTTGCGCGATCCGGCCAAAAATATTGATATCGGCACCGCCTATATCCGCATTCTGCAGAACTCCGCGCTGTCGGGCATCCGCGATCCGCTGACCCTGCGCTATGCCACCATCGTCTCTTATGCCAACGGCGCAGGGGCGTTACTGCGGACTTTTTCCAGCGATCGCGATCGGGCCATTGCGATGATCAATGCGATGTCACCGGATGAGTTCTATCAGCATGTGCAGAACAAGCATCCGGCGGCGCAGGCCCCGCGCTATCTGTGGAAAGTCACCACGGCTTACCGCACTATCTGACCGGTTGTGATGAATCCTGCGGCGTGAGCAGCAGCCGCGCCGTGGGATAGTCGATGATCAGCACCTTAATGTAGCCGCCCAGCAGCGCACCGCGAATCGCCTGCGCTTTCTCTCTTCCGCCTGCCAGCCCGACCACCTGTGGACACTGTTTTACCTGCGCCAGCTCCATACCAATCACCGGATCTTCTTCTGCTTTCAGCACCGGCTGTCCGCAGGCGTCGAAATAGTGCAGACAGATATCGCCTACCGCGCCGCGCGCCGCCAGCGTTTGCAGCATCCTGCCATCGTAGTAGTTGCCCGAATTACGTAACAGCGCCGACGGCTCCAGATCGCCAATGCCGACAATCGCCAGGTCGACCTGCTCAAATTTACTCAGCACCTCGGCGACCTCTGCGTTGGCAGAGAGCCGCTGGCGATCGCTGACCGAATGCTCAATCGACTGGGACGGCAGCAGCCAGGCGGGGCAGTTCAGCAGCGCCGCCAGATTTTGCGTCAGAATCGTGGCCTGCACATTGCCGTTAGCCCCGACGCCACCCAGCAGCTGGATCACCCCTTTGCAGGCGCTGTTGAGCGGATGCAGCGCATCAACCATCGCCCGGATCGTGCCGCTCCATGACGAAATACCAATCAGCTCATCGTTTCGCAGTCGGGTCTCCAGATAGTGAGCGGCCGCCGATCCAATCGCCTGCTTAATCTGCAGCGACGACGCCTGGTCCGGCACATCCACCACAATCGCCTGCGGCAGGTTATAGGTCTGCTCAATGGCCTTTTCCAGCTCAGGGTAGACGTTGGCTGGTGGCACCACGCTGATCTTGACCACACCTTCTTTCACGCTGCGATTAAGAATGCGTGAGACAAACGACTGCGATAAGGTCAGCGACTGCGCAATCTCTGACTGCTTCAACCCTTCGACATAGTAAAGGGTGGCAATTTTCACCATCAATCGCTGTTCATCCTGTTTTGCCATCGGTTTTTCCCTCTCTGATTCTGCCCGGTATTGTTAACCAGGATGATCAAAATCACAACGCAGGCTAATTTGTGATCGTTTTCGCTTTTTGACGATCGCGCATTGGACGGCACGTCAGCGCGGGCGCATAGTCATTATGCATATAAAATCGCGTGTGAATATATATTCAAGCGGAGAAAAATAATGACTCGTCCTCTGATCAAACTGACCCTGCTCGCATCGATGCTCGCCTTTTCAGCGACCGCGCTGGCGGCAGAGCAAGGCCTGCTGGCGATTATCACCCCATCCCATGACAACCCGTTCTTTAAAGCCGAGGCGGAAGGGGCCTTAGCGAAAGCCAAAGAGCTGGGTTACGCCACGCTGGTGGCGTCGCACGATGATGACGTAAACAAGCAAAACCAGCTGATTGAGACCGCGATTGCGCGCAAAGCCAAAGCGATCATTCTTGATAACGCTGGTGCCGACGCCACCGTCGGGCCGGTGCAGAAAGCCAAAGATGCCGGGATCCCGACCTTCCTGATTGACCGGGAGATCAACAAAACCGGCATCGCGGTGGCGCAGATCGTCTCTAACAACTATCAGGGGGCGCAGCTGGGCGCGGAGAAATTTGCGAAATTGCTGGGCGGCAAAGGGGACTATGTTGAACTGCTGGGCAAAGAGTCTGACACTAACGCGGGCGTGCGGTCGCAGGGCTATCACGATGTGCTGGATGACTACAGCGACATGAAAATGGTGGCTCAGCAGAGCGCCAACTGGAGTCAGACCGAAGCCTTCAGCCGCATGGAAACCCTGCTGCAGAAACACCCCAACATCGTTGGCGTCATCTCCGGTAACGACACCATGGCGCTGGGTGCCGAAGCCGCGCTGAAAGCCGCCGGGAAAACATCGGTGATCGTGGTGGGCTTTGATGGCAGCGACTACACCCGGGATTCGATCCTCAACAAAGGCAATATTAAAGCGACGGTGCTGCAGCCGGGCTGGGATCAGGCGCAGATGGCGGTCACGCAGGCGGATTACTACCTGAAGAACGGCAAAGCGCAGAAACAGGAGAAGCAGCTGATGGACTGCGTGCTGATTGACGACAGCAACGCCGCTAAGCTGAAAAACTTCAACCTGGCGAAATAACCATGAAACGGATGCTGGCGGTATTGACCGGTATGGCGCTGCTCAGCGCCTGCACCGTGGTGGATCTGGACGCGGACGGTAAGCCGATTCTGCCGAAGGATCCGCACGCGAAACCCAGCTATACCACCCAGACACCGCAGCAGATTGCGGAAGAGACCTGGCAGCCGCGCGTGATGACCACCGCGAACAGCCATGCGCTGAGCTGGGCCGACATGGAGGCGAAAAGTCAGACGGTCAAACCCGGCGGGCGCGAAAGCGTCTTCGTGCGAGCCGGGGGTAAAGCCAGCGCCTTTGATGAGAGTAACCCGCGTGAACGCACGCTGACGCTGATGATTAACGGCAAGCCGGTGGCGGTCAGTGTCGGGCCGGTGCTGCGCAGTAACGCTATCCGGGATGCCGCCGGTTTCCGTTTCGAAGAGTTTACCAATCAGGTGCAGTACGCCCAGCTGACGCGGGCGCTGAACCGTCACGCGGTGAAGCAACTGCCACCGCTGGATGCCAGCTGGGTCAACCAGCCGGTGCAGGCGCTGCTGGCCGTAACCATCGGGCAGAACAGCGTTGAAGATGTGGTAGCGGTTGAGCTGAAGCGGGGGACGCCCTGATGGACGATGAGATCATTCTGCGGGCCGAACAGATATCGATGCTGTTTCCCGGCACGCTGGCGCTGGAACGCGTCGACTATCGGGTCTGGCGCGGCAAAGTTAACGTCATCATCGGTGAGAATGGGGCGGGAAAATCGACCCTGATGAAAATTCTGGCCGGGGTACAGCAACCCACGGCCGGTTCGCTGTTCCTGAATGGCGAGCCGCTGACGCTGAGCAGCACCCGCGACGCCGCCCGGCACGGCATCGGCATGGTGCACCAGGAGCTGAATCTGTTTGAGAACCTGACGGTGGCTGAAAACCTGTTTCTGGGCCGGGAGATCCAGCGCGGCCTGGCCCCTATCAACGAAGCGGAGCAGGCTCGCCGCACCGCCGCGCTGATGGCGCGCCTGGATCAGCCAATTTCACCCCATGAGCGGGTCGGTAATCTCAAAGTGGGTCAGCAGCAGCTGGTCGAGATTGCCAAAGCGCTGGCGGAAGATGCAGACATCCTGATCCTTGACGAGCCGACCTCGGCGCTGAGCAAAACCGAAGTGGAGATCCTGTTCCGTGTGATCCGCGACCTGACGCAGCAGGGCGTTACCGTGATTTACATCTCCCACCGGCTGGAGGAGCTGATGGCGATTGGCGACGTGATCACCATTCTGCGCGACGGGCGCTTTCAGGCAGAAGCGCCGGTCAGCAGCATCGATGTGCCGTGGATCGTGCGTGAGATGCTGGGCAGTGAACCGGTCACCACCTTCCTGCCGGAAGCGCGTGAGTTTGGCGCGCCGGTGCTGGAGGCGCAGCACATTACCTGCGTCAGCCCCAACGGCAATACCCTGGTGGATGACGTCAGTTTTCAGGTGCGGGCCGGGGAAATTGTCGGGATTTACGGGCTGATGGGCGCAGGCCGCACCGAGCTGTTTGAGTGTCTGCTTGGCAGTCAGCGCCACTATCTGGGCAAGCTGTGGCTCGACAGCAAACCGCTGCCGACCCGTCTGCCCACCGCCGACCGTATCCGCATGGGCATGAGTCTGGTGCCGGAAGATCGCAAACGCGCCGGGATTTTCCCGGTCTCATCGGTCGCCAGTAATCTCACCATCGCCAGCCTGTGGCGGCGTCTGTCACATCGCTTTGCCATTGCCCACCAGGCGGAGCAGCAGGCGGTGAGCCAGACGGTGGGCAACCTGGCGATCAAAATCTCCTCGCCGGACGTGGCCATTAGCGCGCTGAGTGGTGGCAACCAGCAGAAAGTGGTGATTGGCCGCGCGCTGCTGACCAATCCGCGTCTGCTGCTGCTGGATGAGCCGAGTCGCGGCATTGATGTCGGTGCAAAAGCAGAGGTGTTTCGCATGATGGTGGCGCTGTCGCAGCAGGGCATTGCAGTTCTCTTCTCCACCTCGGACCTGAAAGAGATTATGGCGGTAGCCGATCGCATCCTGGTGATGTCGGGCGGCAAACTTACGGCTGATCTTCCCCGCGACCAGGCGGAAGAGGCAGCGCTGGTGAAAGCAAGTGCGCAGGGGTTCTGAGCATGAAAAGCAATGACAGCGTCGCGCTGACCACACTTCCGGCTAAGGCGTTCAGTTCACGTGAAAGCATTCTGCTGCTGCTTCTGAAGCTGCGCACTTTTATTGCGCTGATTCTGATCGTCGGCTTCTTCGCCATCACCGTGCCGGACTTTCTCGCCACCGGCAGCCTGGTGATCATGGTGAAACATATCGCCATCAACGCCTTTCTGGCGCTGGGCATCACCTTTGTCATTATCACCGCGGGAATTGACCTGTCGATTGGGGCGACGCTGGGACTGTGCGGCATGATCGCCGGCTGGCTGATTACCAAAGGCATTGTGCTGCCGATGTTTGGCATCGCTATTTTTCCCAGCGTCTGGGTGATTGTGCCGGTGGTGCTGCTGATCGGCGCGCTGATTGGCGCGGGCAACGGCTG
Source organism: Pantoea sp. CFSAN033090 (assembly GCF_001264395.1). Lineage (NCBI taxonomy): Bacteria > Pseudomonadati > Pseudomonadota > Gammaproteobacteria > Enterobacterales > Erwiniaceae > Pantoea > Pantoea sp. CFSAN033090. Next base: position 437,006 of record NZ_LGYX01000004.1, read on the forward strand.
GATCATTACCCGCTACAACGTGGCACCCTTTATCTGCACCCTCGGCACCATGTACATCCTGCGCGGCGCGGCGATGCTTACCTCCGGTGGCGAGACCTTTCCCGGTCTGCAGGGGAATCCGCTGCTGGGCAATACCGGTTTCGATCGGATTGGTGCCGGAACCTTTCTCGGGCTGCCTTACGCCATCTGGATGATGGTGGTGCTGGCGCTGGTGATCGCCTACATCGCCCGTCGCCTGCCGTTTGGCCGTCAGGTCTATGCCATCGGAGACAATGAACGTGCCGCTGAACTGTCGGGTGTGAAAACCCGGCAGGTAAAAATTCTGGTCTACACCCTGTCAGGATTCTGCGCGGCGATTGCTGGCATCGTGGTCTCATCGCAACTGGTCGCCAGCCATCCGGCTAACGGCACCGCGTTTGAGATGAATGCCATTGCCGCCGTGGTGCTGGGTGGCACGTCGCTGGCGGGCGGACGCGGCACCATCCTCGGCACGCTGATTGGTGCGTTCGTCATCGGCTTTCTGGCGGATGGCCTGATCATGATGGGTGTCAGTGAATTCTGGCAGATGGTGATCAAAGGCATTGTGATTATCATCGCGGTGATCATCGACCAGACCCAGAGCCGGATGCAGCAGAAGGCGGCCGTGGTGGCTCAGAAAGCGTTAATCGAGGAGGGGACACCGGCAAAACCCTGACGGGAAAGTGCGTTGAACCGGACAGCGGGTGCCGCTGAGTGATTCCTGGCAGTGGACGGCCTGCCCGGTTTAAAGGGCAGAATAGCGAACAAAGGGCGGTTCAGTTTATTAGCTCCTTTTTTTCAGGCACAAAATTTTTTAACCGACGTGAATATATATTCATAACCGATTTAAAATTCAGAGGTAGTTTATGAATCCTTTCAATCTTCCGGTCGATGACCTTGAGCGCCGGGCGCGGGCAATCCGCCGCCGCATCATCCAGCTTAACGCGGGCAGCCCGGCAGGCGGTCATACCGGCGCTGACCTGTCACAGGTAGAGATCCTCACCGCGCTCTACTTCCGCATTCTGAACTGCGCACCGGATCGTACAGACGACGATCAGCGTGACATCTATATCCAGTCCAAAGGGCATGCGGTGGGGGGCTATTACTGCGTGCTGGCGGAAGCGGGCTACTTCCCGACCGAGTGGCTGGCAACCTATCAGCATGCCGACTCGCATCTGCCCGGCCATCCGGTACGGCAGAAAACGCCGGGCGTTGAGCTGAACACCGGCGCGCTGGGTCACGGCCTGCCGGTGGCGGTGGGCATCGCTATCGCGGCGAAAAAAGATAACAGCCCGCGCCGCATCTTTGTGGTGACCGGCGATGGTGAACTGGCTGAAGGCAGCAACTGGGAGGCGGCGCTGGTGGCGGCGCATTACGGCCTCGACAACCTGATCATCATCAATGACAAAAACAAGCTGCAACTGGCGGGCGCGACCCGCGACATCATGAACACCGATCCGCTGCCGGAAAAATGGCGCGCCTTCGGGCTGGAGGTCACCGAATGCAACGGCAATGATATGGCGGCGGTGGTCGACACCATTGAAAACCTGCCGAAGAACGGCAAACCGCAGGTGATTGTGGCGCATACCGAGAAGGGATTTGGCGTCTCCTTTATCCAGAGCAAGGCGGAATGGCATCACCGGGTGCCGAAAGGCGAAGAGATCGCACTGGCACTGGAGGAACTGAAAGATGAGTAATGCACAACATTTAGCAAGCGTCATGGTCACGGCCTTTATCGACGCGGTGAATCGCGGTGTGGATCTGGTGCCGGTGGTAGCGGACTCCACGTCGACGGCCAAAATCGCCCCCTTTATCAAGGCCTTTCCCGACCGGCTGATTAACGTCGGCATCGCTGAGCAGACGCTGGTGGGCACGGCGGCCGGTCTGGCGCTGGGCGGCAAAGTCGCAGTGACCTGTAACGCCGCGCCATTTCTGGTGTCACGCGCCAATGAGCAGGTAAAAGTCGACGTCTGCTACAACAACACCAACGTCAAACTGTTCGGGCTGAATGCCGGGACCAGCTATGGCCCGTTAGCCAGCACGCATCACAGCATTGATGACATCGCGGTGATGCGCGGTTTCGGCAACATCGAGATCTATGCGCCTTCCTGCCCGCTGGAGTGCCGTCAGATCATCGATTACGCCCTTGAGCATGTCGGGCCGGTCTATATCCGTCTGGATGGCAAAGATCTGCCGCAGCTGCACGCGGAAAGCTATCAGTTCAGGCCGGGCGCGATCGACCTGTTGCGTGAAGGCAGCGACATCGCACTGGTGGCGATGGGCTCAACGGTTCACGAGGTGGTTCACGCTGCTGAGCAACTGGCTGAGCAGGGCATTTCAGCCGGTGTGATCGCGGTTCCATCGATTCGACCTTGTGATACCCAACAGCTGCGCAACCTGTTAAATCACTACCCAGCGGTGATTACCGTAGAGGAGCATAACGTTAATGGCGGTGTCGGCAGCCTGGTGGCCGAAGTGCTGGCGGAAGGCGGCTGCGGCATCCCGCTGTTGCGGCTCGGCATTGCAGATGGGGAATATGCAATTGCCGGCGATCGCGCCTCTACCCGTGCCCATCATGGCATTGATGCCAGTAGCGTGGTGAACAGTGCAGCGCGCATCTGCGCAGGAGCATAAACATGGTGGGACCCCTGATTCTGGCGATCGACGAAGGCACTACCAATGCTAAAGCGATTGCGGTTGATCGCGATGGCCGTGTGGTGGCACGCGGCAGCCAGAGCTTAACCCTGCAACATCCGCTACCGGGACTGGCTGAGCAGGACCCTGTGGCGATCTGGCAGGCGGTAAAAGAGGCCATTACCCATTGCCTGGCAGCCTGTGGTGGCGCGCCTGTCGCGGCTGTGGCGATCAGTAATCAGCGCGAGTCGGTGCTGATCTGGCAGCGGCGTGACGGCAAGCCGCTGACGCCGCTGGTGAGCTGGCAGGATCGACGATCCGAGTCACTCTGTCGCGACCTGCATCAGGCGGGCAAAGCACCTCGCATCACCGGTTTGACCGGCCTGGCCGTTGACCCGATGTTTCCGGCCGCCAAGCTGACCGGGATGCTGGCCGCCATTCCTGACGGCGCGGCGCGGGCGGCGGCGGGTGAACTCTGTATCGGCACGGTCGACAGCTGGCTCAGCTGGCAGCTCAGCGCCGGCGAGGTATTTATTACCGATCATGCTAACGCCTCCCGTACTCAACTCTACAGCCTGCATCTTAATGACTGGGACGACGAGCTGCTGACGCTGTTTCAACTGCCGCGCGCCGCGCTGCCGCGCATCACCGCTTCAGCCAGTGAACAGGGCGTGGTCGCGGTGAATGATATTCCCGGCTTAGCGCCAGGCACGCCGATTCTGGCGCGCATCGGCGACTCTCATGCCGCCTTACAGGCGCAGCGGCGCGGCGAGTCTGAAGTGGTGAAAGCTACCTACGGCACCGGGTCTTCCCTGATGATGTCCATGGCGACGCCGCTGTTGACGGAAAATGGCCTCAGCACCACCGTGGCCTGGCATGACGGCACGTTGCGTTATGCCTTTGAAGGCAACATTACCCACACCGGTTCCGGTGCCGCCTGGCTGGGCAGAGTGCTCGGCGTGCAGGAGCCGCGCGAGCTCACCGCGATGGCGCAGCGCTGCGACGACAATCAGGGCATCTATTTTGTCCCGGCGCTCTCTGGCCTGGGCGCGCCCTGGTGGGATCTGCAGGCGCGCGGCATGGTGTGCGGATTGACGGATGCCGCCACACCCGCCGTGCTGGCGCGGGTGGCGCTGGAGTCGATCGTCTGGCAAATCGCCGACGTCTTTTTTGCCATGGAGCAGGCCAGCGGCCAGCAGCTTCCTGCGCTCTGTGTGGATGGCAGCGCCACCGAAAATAGCTGGCTGATGCAGTTACAGGCGGATGTGTTACAGCGGCCGTTGCAGCGGGTGCCTACCGCCGAGGTCTCCGCGCTGGGCGCGGCACTGCTGGCAGGCAAAGTGCTGGGATGGTGGCAGCAGGGCAGTGATATGCAGGCGCTGCAGGGCGGCAGCGTCATCATGCCGCGTGAAGAGCACGCGCAGCGTATGCAGGAAAACTATAAAGGCTGGATTGACGCCGTTGCACGCTGTCGTTATCAGCCACATTAATCCTTATCCGGAGCAGAGCCATGTCAACACTTCCTCAGCAGTTAACCTTCGGCGTCATTATTGGCAACCGGGGTTTTTTTCCCAGCTATCTGGTGGGCGAGGCGCGCCAGCAGGCGGTCGCGCTGTTTGAAAAGATGAACATTAATACGGTGATGCTGGATGAGACCCAGACCAATCTGGGCGGCGTCGAGACGCGTCAGGAGGCGAAAACCTGTGCCGCGCTGTTTCGTCAGCACCGCGAAGCGATTCACGGCATTGTGGTGCTGCTGCCAAACTTTGGTGATGAAAAAGCCATCGCGGAAGCGCTGCGTCTCGCCGGGCTGAACGTGCCGGTGCTGGTGCAGGCCGAAGAGGACAATCTGGATAAAATGGGGCTGGCGACCCGCCGCGACAGCTTCTGCGGCAAAATTTCACTCTGCAACAACCTGCGGCAATATGGCATCCCGTTTACGCTGACCCGCCAGCACGTCTGCGCACTGAGCGGCGACGTGTTTATGCAGGATCTGCAGCGGTTCAGCCAGCTCTGTCGGGTGGTGAATGCCATGCGCCGGGTACGCGTCGGGGCAATTGGTGCCCGGCCCGCCGGATTCAACACCGTGCGCTACAGCGAAAAGCTGCTGGAGAAGATGGGCATCGCGGTGGAGACCCTGGATTTATCGGAGATCTTTACCCGCACCAACCGGCTGCGCGATGACGATATCCGCGTGGCAGAGAAGCGTGAAATCCTGGAGGCCAACGCCGATGCGCGGGGGATTCCGGGTGACAAACTGGTGACCATGGCCAAACTGTTTGTGGTGATCAGCGAGTGGATCAGCGACAACGATATCGATACCACCGCCATCCAGTGCTGGACGTCGTTGCAGGAGAACCTGGGCATTAACGTCTGCTCAATCATGAGCGTGATGTCGGGCCAGCTGATGCCCAGCGCCTGCGAAGTGGATGTGATGGGGGCGCTGTCGATGTATGCGCTCGCCAGTTGCTCGCTGAACCCCGCCTCGCTGGCAGACTGGAACAACAACTTTGGCGACGAGCGGGACAAATGTGTGCTGTTTCACTGTGGTAATTTCGCCAGCGCCAGCCTGGAGTCAGCGACCATGGGCACGGCGGATATCATCGGCACCACCGTGGGCAAAGAGAACACCTGTGGCGCAGTGCATGGCCGCATGAAGCAGGGCGATCTGACCTATTTCCGCCTCTCTACCGACGACTTCAGCGGCGAAATCAAAGCCTATGTGGGAGAGGGAATGTCGGTCACCGATCCGCTGGACACGGTAGGTTGCCGTGCGGTGATCCAGGTGCCGCAGCTGGAGACACTGCTGGCGTGGATCTGCCGTAACGGCTTTGAGCATCATGTGGCGATGAACCACTCTGCCACGGCTGGTGTGCTGCAGGAAGCGTTCAGTGAGTATCTCGGCGTGAGCTGCTACCGGCATCAGTAAGCGGTAAGGCGGAACGGCTGAATGCAGGGGATGAAGCAGCCGGTGCGGTCACGATTCCGCCCGCACCGGCTTGTATGCCCGCCACTTCTGAAAAAGAAAGGCGGGCACTGATTTAGCGCGCCATTCTGCGCACCTCGTCATCGTCATTCTGCACCGCAACCAGATCCACCGGTGGCAGATTGCCGCCGCTGAACTCCACCTGACGAATCGGGAAGGCGAAGCGGATATTTCGCTCTTCCAGTGCTGCCATCAGCTGCAGGTTAATCTCCTGCTGAATATCCATGTACTTGTTGTAATCCGCATCCAGCACAAAATAGACCACTTCGAAGGTCAGTTTTGAATCCTCAAAGGCCAGGAAGTGGGCACGGTCAAAACGGGTGGTCTCAACGCCCTGGATAATCTCTTTCACCAGCGGGCTGATCTCACGGACCTGCTCTGACGGCGTGGCGTAGCTGATACCAAACTTAAAGACGATGCGGCGCTGCTGCATGCGCTTATAGTTGTGGATCGTCTGCTGCAACAGAATGGTATTTGAGCAGACAATCTGCTCGCCGCTCAGGCTGCGCAGTCGGGTGGTTTTCAGGCCGATGTGCTCAATGGAACCGGCAATGTCACCAAAGACAATAAAATCGCCATGCTCAAACGGCTTATCAAAGCCTATTGCCAGCGAAGCAAACACATCGCTCAGTACGGTCTGAATCGCCAGCGCAATCGCAATACCTCCGACTCCCAGGCTGGCGACCAGTGCGGTAATGTTGATGCCCATGTTCGACAGAATGGCCAGGAACATCATGATCCAGACCACCACCCGCAGCAGAATCCCCAGGATCACCGTAGTGACCGGGTTGCGCACGTGCAGCGGGTCACGCAGCAGACTTTTCAGCCATAGCCGGATGCCACAGTCGAGCCACAGAGCGAGCTGCACAATCAGCGCCAGGAACCAGCCGTGCGCGATGGTTACACTCCACGACGCGGGCAGATCGACAAACTTCAGGGCAATCAGCAGCGAAAAGATCAGCAGCAGGGTCTGGCTGGTACTGCGCAATATCTCCACCAGAATCGCAGTGGCGCGAACATGACGATGTTCGCTGTAAAGGGCAATCCGGTTGGAGATAAAGCGAATCAGGGTACGTAATACCCAGTAAATCACCAGCGTGGACACCACCACGATGGCGCTGTTTAACCAGAGTTCCTGATTAAAAAAGAGGGAGTGAAAACGACGTGAAGAGAGCCAGTTTTCCATTGGGGAGGGTCTCCTTGCTGGGTTCCGGTTTAAAAGAAAACAAGCAAGAAGCATAGCCTGGATGCGGCCCACCTGTGTGGCGCATCCGTAAAGCGGTTACTGGAATCGGGTCGATTTATCGCGAGCCAGGCGCTCAAGGGCAAAAATAATCTGCTGAAGCTGCCGCTCCTGCGCCGGGTTCAGCGTGGCAAAACGAAAGCTCAGTCGCGGTGTGATGCGGGTTTCATTTTTGCCGGTCACCACGCTGCGCTCGCCAATGCTCAGCAGCTTTACCGGCACGTCAAAATGGCCATACTCGCCCAGCTCGACCCGGAACGGGTTGAAACTGTCACCGTCCTGCAACCCGTCCGGCAGCGCTTCATCGACCAGCACGCCGATACCGCCCAGCGACAGATCCTGCAGACGCAGGCGCGTTTTCCTGCCATCGGGCCACACGGTATGACACCAGAACTGCGGCTCCAGCGGAGCGCAGACACGGAAAAACTCACGTCGCTGGATCTGCCACAGCAGGTCTGGCAGCGGCGCGCTGAAAGCGGGTAACCCTTCAAACTCCACGATTTCCAGCGCGGCGAGGCTGAATTCCACTTTAGCGCCGTAGGTTTCCGCGGTGATACTGAGATCGTCGCTGGTCAGGGCATAATCGTTATCCAGATTATTACTGCCGAGGTCAAACAGCAGGCGATCTTCATCGGCAGCCAGCATCCGGCTGATAAACTGCCCACGCGGAAAGCGCACCAGTAATGGCGTCTGCAATCGCAGCAGATCTTTCATAACGCCAAGAACCGCCAGCGTGCCACGTTTTAGATATTGTTCCTGGTCGGCTTCTTTCACGTCCTGCTCCACAAGGGGGGTTACTTTATTGATGCGGTTTTTTTGCCTCGTCTCGGTTATCGGCGCGGCAAAAAAAAGCTTTAGCATGCTATTCATCAATAATAACTGTGAGCAGGCAGGCATTTTTTGAAAAGCTGGTTATACTTATCGCGGTAAATCGCTTGATTAATCAGGCGTTCACGATTTAATCAAAAAAGGAAGGAGCAACAGATGGGTATTATTTCCTGGGTCGTCTTTGGCTTAATCGCAGGTATTCTGGCTAAGTGGATTATGCCGGGTAAAGACGGTGGCGGTTTCATTCTGACTATCGTTCTGGGTATTATCGGTGCAGTAGTGGGTGGCTGGATCAGTACGCTGTTTGGCTTCGGCCGCGTCGATGGGTTTAACTTCGGAAGTTTTGTGGTCGCTGTTATCGGTGCCATCGTGGTGCTGTTTATCTACCGCAAAGTACGCAGTTGACCGTAAAGGTTTAAACGAAAAAGGGGACGAAGCGATTCGTCCCCTTTTTTTATCTCTCACTCTGCTATCAGAAGTCGTAACCGACTGTCGCCATTACACTGCGCTCTGCGCCCCAGTAGCAATAGCCCGTCCCGTAACAGCCCGCTACATAGGTACGATCTGTGAGGTTATTGGCATTGACCTGCACCCAGGCACCTTTCAGGCTGCTGTTCCAGACGCCGAGATCGGCCCGCACTGACGCATCAAACAGCGTCACCGACGGCACGCGCGTGGTGTTTTCATTGTCCGCCCACTGTTTGCCGATGTAACGCACGCCCGCACCCGCACTCAGACCGTAATCAAACTGATAGTGACCCCAGAGTGCAGCCATGCTGTTGGGTGTGACATATGGCGTATGTCCGTCGTTGCCATCTACCGACTCTTTAAAGCGCAGATGATTCAGCGTATAGCTCGCCACGGTGCTCAGACGCGGGGTTAACTGATTATGCGCTTCCAGCTCAATGCCCTGTGAATGCACTTTGCCCGATGGCGTATAAGTCGCCGTCAGCACGTCGCGGTTCGCCACATCTTTCTGCGTCAGGTCATAGACCGCCACGCTATAGAGATCGCGGGTGCCGACCGGCTGATATTTCACCCCAGCTTCATACTGCTCGGCGGTAGTTGGCTTCAGCAGGTTGTTGTTGGGATCGGTGAGCGCGGTCGGGGTAATCGCCTGGCTCCAGCTGACGTAAGGCGAGATACCGTTGTCGAAGGCATAGAGCAGTGCTGCGCGGCCGCTGATGTGATCATCCTGACGGCGATCGCTGCCGCTGTTATTGGCGACAATGCGGTCATAACGACCGGAGAGATCCAGATGCCAGCGATCCAGCTTCATCTCATCCTGCAGATAGAGGCCGGTCTGATAGTAGCGACGGGTTTTATCGGCCCAGGTGTAATCAGGCATGTCGCCAACCTGTTCACCAGTCCGTGCATTAAGCTGGTTGGCAGAGCCGCCAGCGGCAGTGATCTCATTTTTATAACGATGATACTCAGCACCCAGGGTGACGCGGTGCTCCAGCTCGCCGGTGCCGAACTCTGCCTGTAAGCGGTTATCGGTGGACCAGGCCGAGAGCGACGAGCGCTCGCCAGAGTAGTAGCGGTTCAGCAGATCGGGATTCACGCTGTCCCAGCCAATCTGATAGACCTGATCGAGATCGACATTCGAGTGGCTGTAGCTGCCGGTCGAGGAGAATGACCAGACGTCGTTAAAGCGATGGGCGAAATCGAAGCTGTAGATCTGCTCGCGACGCTTGAACTGATCGAGATCGCTGTTGCCCTCATAAAAGCCGTTGCTCAGCTTGTAGCCGTTGTGTTCGGTGAGGCTGCCGTCACCCGGTACCGAACCGTGATAGCCGCCCGACGGATCCTTCTGCAGATAGGCTTTCAGGATCAGATGCGTATCTTCATCCGGCTGCCACATCAGCTGCGGCATCAGCGCATATTTCTCTTCGCGGGTGTGATCGTACTGGGTATCGCTGTTGCGGGTCACGCCGGTCAGGCGAAACGCCCACTGATCGTTGATGGCATTGGTGTAGTCAAACATCGTGCCGGTGGTGGCGTTGCTGCCCGCCTGCAACTGGATGTGACCCTCTTCGCTGAACTGAGGACGCTTGGTGACCATGTTCACCAGTCCGCCCGGCACGGTCTGACCATAGAGCGCAGAAGAGGGGCCTTTGATCACGTCGATGCGCTCAAGGAAGGCGTTATCCACCTGCAGGCCGTTGAAACTGCCGCCGTCGCTCATCAGCCGCATGCCGTCGAGGAAGGTGTTATCGACATCGCCGCCATGGAAGCCACGCAGGGCAATGGTGTCGTAACGGGTCGCGGCACCGCCGAAGTTGGTGAAGACGCCGGAACTATAGCCCAGCGCCTGATTCAGGGTCAGCGCGCCCTGATCCTGCATCTGCTGGCGGGTAACCACGGAAATCGATTGCGGCGTGGTGATGAGCGGACGATCGCTTTTGGTTGCGCCCTGGCTGGTCGTCGCCAGATAGCCCTGGGTCGGCGAGGTCGAATCTTCCTGCGGTTGCGCGGTTACCACCATATCGGCAGCATAACTCAGAGCAGGCGCGGTCAGCGCCAGGGTGCATAGGGGAACATAACCTTTCAGCGACAATGACAGTTTCATCAAAATTCCTTTCTTGGCAAAGGTTCAGGCAGGTGAATAAAAGCTTTGATAGGCAATCTCATTATCATAATGAGAATTATTACCTTTTGTAAATTGGCTGCAATTTTGCCTGTTGATGAAAGAAGGTCAAGTAAAATTCGCGGAAATGAAGTGGGGATACCCCCGGCAAGGCCAGAGGTATCCAGAGTGGATTAAGGTTGTGAGGCAGACGCCTGCGGAATATCGTGGGCGCTGTTACAGGTTTTATCTTTCGGGCAGTACTTATCCAGCAGTTTCAGCGTGACGCCGTTGGTCCAGCCGAAGCCATCCTGCAGCGGATATTCACCGCCACCGCCGCCGCCGAGATTTTTGCCATCAACGACATATTTCTCCACCAGCTTATGCTCACGGTCATAGGTGTTCTGAACGTTTTGCAGGAAGCGTAATCCCACCTCTTTCGCCAGTTTTGGCTGGTTGTAATGCTCCAGACCTTCCACAGCAACCCACTGCAGCGGTGCCCAGCCATTGGGTGCATCCCACTGCTGACCGTTGTTCACGGTGGTGGTCACCAGACCACCAGGTTTCAGCAGCTGTTTTTCCACTGCGCTGGCGGTGCTTTCAGCCTGCTTATCGCTGGCGACCTGCAGATAGAGCGGGAACAGCGCGGCAGCAGTCAGCTGAGGATGGACCTGCTTTTTCTGCCAGTCATAATCGGCGTACCAGTTCTGTTTGCTGTCCCACAGATAGCGGTTGATCGCCGCCTGGCGCTTCTCCGCGCGATCGGCAAACTGCTTCGCCAGATCGCTCTGCTTGTTCATCTGATAGCCTTTCGACAGGGTCTGCTCCAGATGGAACAGCAGGCTGTTGAGGTCAACCGGGGCCAGCTGCGTGGTACGAATTGTCGACAGGTTATGCGCATCGGTAAACCAGCGCGAACTGAAATCCCAGCCCGACGCCGCACCGGAACGCAGCTCACGGTAGAGTTCGGCTTTATTCCTCTGCGGCGCTTTCTGGGCGGTGGCAATGTCATCCATCCAGGATTCTGTACGTGGCACGTCGCGCGCATCCCAGTAGCGGTTGAGCAGGCTGCCGTCCGCCAGCTTAATCACGCGCTTGCTGGCTGCGCCCGCCGCGACTTTATCGCTGTCTGCCATCCAGTAGTCATACTCTTTCTGCAGCTGCGGCAGATAACGGGTATAGGCTTTGCCGTTATCGTGCGTCGCCAGCAGATCGACCATCAGGCTGAAGAACGGCGGCTGTGACCGGCTCAGATAGTAGCTGCGGTTGCCGTTGGGAATGTGGCCATAGCGGTCGAGCAGCGAGGCGAAGTTATCCACCATATCCTGCACTTTATCCCAGTGCCCGCTCTCGGCCAGCCCCAGCATGGTGAAGTAGCTGTCCCAGTAATAGACTTCACGGAAGCGCCCGCCTGGCACCACATAGGGTTTGGGCAACGGCAGCAGCGAGTCATACTGACCGGCGCTGCTGGTGGTGCGCGTCAGCACCGGCCACAGGCCATCAATGTGGTCACGCAGGTTTTGTCCGGCTGGTGGCACATATTTGTCACCAGCCGCGGGCAGGGTAAAGTTGGCATCCACAAAGCGCTTAAGATCGAAATTGCGCTGTTTCTTCTGCATCTGCCAGTCGGCAAGAATTGAGGCGGGATCGAATTTCGGCACCGCATCCGCAAAGGTCTTTTGATCGGGATAGAACTTCGCCTGTTGCACGGCATTAAACAGCGGTCCTAAACGAACGTCAGGCGGCTGCGGCTGATTATTCAGCATGCGACTGTTGTCGTCGGCCTGGGCAGTGAAGGCGGGTACGCTCAGCAGCAACGTGAGCAGAAAGGGCGCATAACGCTGACGCCGTGGAGCGGCGTTTACCTCAATTTTTGTCATCGGTTTTTCTCCTTGTCCGAAACGCGGCCGCGCGTAACGCATTGACCACAGGACCAACTTTAGACCTTATCTGACCACTTCACCCTGAAGCGAGCCGGAAATGTGAAGCCACGGGAATTATTTTTATGGAAAAAACCGCTTTATTACGCTGGTTTTTTCTTGCTCTCACCTCGCTTTTCCCTGACGCTGAAAGAAAAAAAGGAGAGCAGGATGGAGATCATCTGGTATCACCCGTCGCAGTCTGCAGCGGCCTGGATTAACGGTTTACAACAGCGTCTGCCCCAGGCGCGGGTGCGTGCCTGGCAGCCAGGCGATAGTGGTCCGGCTGATTACGCGCTGGTCCGTTCGCCCCCCACAGAAATGCTGCAGGGACGCGCCACTCTGCGCGGCGTCTTTGCGCTGGGGGCAGGCGTGGACGAGATTCTGAAACAACTGCAGCAGAACCCTGAGATGCTGCCCGACAGCGTGCCACTGTACCGGCTGGAAGATACCGGCATGGCGCGGCAGATGCAGGAGTATGCGGTTCATAGCGTACTGAGCTGGTTCCGCCGTTTTGACGACTACCGTCTCCAGCAGCAGCAACAGTGCTGGCAGCCACTGCCCGCTTACACGCGTGAAAACTTTACTATCGGCATCCTGGGGGCGGGCGTGCTGGGGCAGAGTGTGGCGGAAAGCCTTAAACCCTGGGGATTCCCGTTACGCGTCTGGAGCCGCTCGCCCAAAGAAATTGATGGCGTGAACAGCTTTGCCGGTCGCGATGCATTGCCTGCCTTTCTGCAGGAGACGCGGGTGGTGATCAACCTGCTGCCGAGCACGCACGAGACCATTAATCTTATCGACCACCACTTTTTACAGCAGCTGCCGCACGGCGCTTTCTTCCTCAACATCGCGCGTGGCGCGCAGGTGGTGGAAGAAGATCTGCTGGCCGCGCTCAATAGCGGGCAGCTGAAAGCGGCGGCGCTGGATGTCTTTCAGGTTGAACCGCTGCCCGAAGCGCATCCGCTCTGGTCACATCCGCGCGTCACGATCACGCCCCATAATGCGGCGGTAACCTTGATCGACGAAGCTATCGACTACATCGCCCGCGCCATCACCCAGGACCAGGCAGGCGAGCCGCCGCAGGGCAGGGTGGATCGTCAGCGCGGCTATTAATGAACCGGCCCCGTCAGGGGCAATCAGCAGGAGAAGAGGATGTATCCGGTAGATCTGCATATGCACACCATCGCCAGCACGCATGCTTACAGCACGCTGCACGACTACGTGACTCAGGCGAAGCAAACCGGCATGAAACTGTTTGCCATTACCGATCACGGCCCCGACATGGCCGACGCGCCGCACTACTGGCACTTCATTAATATGCGCGTCTGGCCGCGCGTGATCGATGGCGTGGGTATTCTGCGCGGTATCGAAGCCAATATTAAAAATCAGCAGGGCGAAATCGACTGTTCCGGCCCGATGCTCGATGCGCTGGATTTGATCGTCGCCGGTTTTCACGAGCCGGTTTATGCGCCGCGCGACCGGAAACATCACACGGATGCGATGATCGCCGCGATGGCGGGCGGGCTGGTCCATATCATCAGTCATCCAGGCAACCCGAAATTCCCGGTCGATATCACGGCTATCGCCGAGGCAGCCGCGCACTACGATGTGGCGCTGGAGCTGAACAACTCCTCCTTTACCCATTCGCGTCCGGGCAGTGAACCGAACTGTCGGGCTATCGCCGCCGCCGTGCGCGATGCCGGTGGACGTCTGGCATTTGGCTCCGATTCCCACACCGCGTTTACGCTCGGAAATTTTGAACATTGCCTGCGCATCGCCCGCGAGGTGGATTTTCCTGAGGATCGGGTATTAAATGTCACGCCGCGTCGCCTGCTCGACTTTCTGGAGCTGCGCAGCGGCAAACATATTGCTGAACTGGCTGACTTTTAGCGCCATGCCAGGTAAGCAACACGCTCACCATGATGAAAATCCCCGCTTTTATCTGCGGGGATATAATGACTGAGGCGAGTATTTTACCGTAACGTGTTCTCTTATCAGCCCGGAAAGGGCGTGTGGCAAGACCTGAAGCTTAAAGCTGAGAGAGCACTTAATAACTGAAAAATGGTCTCAATCGTTCGGGTTAGCAATGTCAACGGGGCGGTTCGTCCGGGCGGGTAATGGCGTAAACTTTAAGTTCTACTCTGCTCTTTATTGATCGCGTTAGATCAAAGCGTAGAATTACCACGCCTGGTAACGCGCTTTACTAATTTAATAGTTAACCATGCTAATAGCAAAGCTGAAATTATTATTGCTATGAATAATGCATTCGCTGTTGAAGGGAAAATTTGAAATGGATTTACGATTTCACCGAGCTTCATGTAAGCATCTTCCGAAAGGGTTCTGAAGATGATTTCCGGGATCACTATAAGATAAAATAGAGTAAATACGGTGTATAAAGCCAGCCACTTGATCCTTTTCATAAGCCATTCTCTTTGCATACCTTTCACTTCAGTATACAATCGTTGCATAAGGAATTCTACACAAAGGGATGAGTATGAGCATGTCTTATCTTAAGATTAAACTTCAGGCAGAGCGAACCATTGCGCTTAACTTTGAGAAGGCACTTGCTGAGTTACATCAAACAATGCTTGATACAGGAAGGGGGATTGTGTCTGGCGCTCAACGTGCAAGCGGCTATGGTTCATGCTTTTTTGATGACTACAAGGATGTTTGTAATCAACTTAAGCAGGAAGATTTGCGATACCTGAAGCAACTCAGAATGCTGTTTACCCGGCAGGACGTGGTTTTAGAGATGGTAGAAATATACTTCAGAAAAAAACTGAGCCGTATTGGTGATACAGGCATCCAGAACATACAGAGACTGTTAGCTGAAAAAGCGTCTGATTATGCTTCTGGTAAATTCTCTAAACTTGCTATAGCACAGTTAATCGCGCTCGTTATTACACAATCCCGGGATTTCAAACAGTCACATATTAATGTAATTAATGCTACAAGTTCGTATGCCGTAACCGCTTTTAAATTTTATGGTAAGTTTGAGATTGCCACAAAAGCAGCAAGAAAATTACGCTTCGATGATGCGGAGTATTACTTCGACTTATATAATGCTAATTTAGAAATGTTCTATTATTTGATTGAGCCGGAAATGTCTAAAATAATCTATTTGAAAAATTCAGGTTCCACTAGCGAAGAGCAGATTTTAAATCTACTAAACAAGATTTTAATAAAATGAAGGCGATCCTTCGCTGGCTATATGCCTGGGTAAGTCAATCCTTCTTTGGACTTATACCACCAGCGGCCGGTCTGGTCGGGGCCATTTTTTTTGTAAGCGTTTTTCCTACATATGGTCTGCTGTTCGCTTTTCTATGGATCCTTTTAATTATTTATTTTTGTGGAAAATATTTTCGCTATTACTAGTGGAGGTAAGCCCCCGTATGAAAAGTGCTTTTTATTTTATTCTATTTTTTTATGAAAATTTACGAGTTTGATGAGCCTGTTATTGCATATCTTCATTCCGCCTGGCTAATAGTTCATCAGAATCAGAAGTTGCTGGATGATGTATTCTGAAGTTTTCTATGCAAAATTAACCAGTTGCTTTAAGATTTTTTCTGAAGTATGAACTCACTTTCTGGCTGAGATAGCCAGGTGTAAGGGTGGATTACTCAGAGTCCCGGTCATCGCCGTTGTTAAGACCGCCGATGCCGGTGGACGGCTGGCATTTGGCTCCGATTCCCATACGGCGTTTACGCTCGGAAATTTTGAACATTGCCTGCGCATCGCCCGCGAGGTGGATTTTCCTGAGGATCGGGTGTTAAATGTCACGCCGCGTCGCCTGCTCGACTTTCTGGAGCAGCGCAGCGGCAAACATATTGCTGAACTGGCTGACTTTTAATTTACTTGCCTCAAGGAAATCTGACTCATGAATGAGTTTTCCATTCTGTGCCGCGTGATCGGCTCACTGTTTAATCGTCAGCCGCAGGACCCGCTGCTGGTGCCGCTGTTTACGCTGCTGCGTGAAGGCAAACTGCAGTCGCAGTGGCCGCTGGAGCAGGATGAGCTGCTGACCCGTCTGCAACAGAACAGCGATCCCCAGGCGCTGGCCGCCGATTACAACGCGCTGTTTGTTGGCAGCGATTGCAACGTGCCGCCGTACGCCTCACAGTGGCCGGAAGGCAAAACGGAGCCAGAAGTGCGTGCGTTTTTAACGTCACGCGGAATGCCGCTGAGCGATGCGCCTGCTGATCATTTTGGTGTGCTGATGCTGGCTGCGTCATGGCTGGAAGATCAGTCAGCGGAAGATGAGAGCGCGGCGCAGATGGCGCTGTTTGAAGAGTATCTGCTGCCGTGGTGCGGTGCTTTCCTGGGGAAAGTGGAAGCGCACGCGACCACCGCTTTTTATCGTACTCTTGCCATGCTGAGCCGCGAAGCGATCCAGGCGATGTACAACGAACTGCTGGATAGCAGCGAAGAGACGCCTGACGCCTGATTCACCACGTCGCCGGGTGCGTACCCGGCGCACAGTGCTGAATCATCTTTCTCAATGGGTTCTGGGGGGATTCTCTGGATACGGCGTGCTTTTTTTCGGGCACCTGAACCCTCTTAATCGGCTTACAGGATTAACTGCCCGGGTCGGCAGCCATACAGTTTTGCGAGACGTTCACGCGTCTTTTTCTGCGGCTTACTTTCAATACGCTCCAGTTGAGAGATCGCACTTTGCGTGGTTCCCAACTGCTGAGCCACATCATGCTGGCTGAGCCCCCGCCAGATGCGCCAGGCCGCCTGAAGACTCACTTCCTGCTCAATCATGATCCCTGCAACGTCGTGCGGGATCGTCTCATCGTCGTGCTCGTCAGCCTCCACAGGAATAGTCTCCCATTCGCCATCGCTGGCCGAGAGCAGCCTTTCATATTCCGCCACCGGCAAGACCACAAACTGGGGTTTGCCTGCTTCATCATAGATGTACTGTTTTGACATAGTTTATCCGGGTAATTGTGTGTCGCAGCAGAGGTCGTGAGTGCGTAAGGCTATGCCGGTATCCCAAAAACTTTAGTAAGTGACGGATGTTCTTCTTGCTACCTCTGTAATTTCCAGAATCACCGGTTCGCCACCGGTTAACGTAAAAAGGACCCGGTAGTTGCCAACCCGCAGCCGGTAGTGGTTATCGCTGCCCTGCATTTTTTTAATGTCCAGTGTGACGACCGGGAAACTGACTAACTCACCCACCTTCTGGTAAATGATTTTCTGGTAACGTTTGTCGATCTTCATAAGGTGCTTCAATGCCCGCCTGGACCAGTCTACCCTGACCATTCTGCACCCCGTTTCAATGAACTTCGTCCCTGAGTCATGTGTAAATAATAATATGGAAATCTAATGTCATCAACATTATTTTTCTAATTATCTAATGTATTGCTTCACCACGTCGCCGGGTGCGTACCCGGCGCACAGCCAGGCGTCGCACAGAGCTGTGGGGTGCCGGGCAGCCAGGCGGCCGCTCGCAGCCTCACTCCAAACCCCCACGGCGTTAATTCGTAACAGGGCAGGTTATCCTTAACCTGCGGCGCAATGCCGGAGCCTGTGCGCTGATCGGTGGGATGCTGCTGCAACAGCCACGCGGTGCGCGCCAGCGACAGCCGGACCTGGCTGCCGTGGCCCTCAGTAATGCGTCGCCGTAATCCCTCCAGCACCGCCGCCGCCAGCAGATAGCCGCTGGCATGATCCAGCGCCTGCACCGGCAGCGGGACCGGTTTATCGCTCTGCTGCCACTGCATGCCTCTTTCAGCAATGCCGCATCCCATCTGCACCAGACTGTCAAAACCCCGGCGATTGCGCCACGGACCCTGCCAGCCCCAGGCATTCAGGCCGGCATCAACCAGACCGGGTGAGAGTGACTGAAGGGTCTCCGCGTCAAACCCGAGCCGTTCCAGCGCATCTGCCCGATAGCCATGCACCAGCACGTCCGCTTCACGCAGCAGGTGGATAAACTGCTCGCGATCGGCGGTCTGAGTCAGATCCAGCACCGCTCGTCGCTTGCCGCAGCTCATCTCTTCATCCAGCGTCGGCTCCTGCCAGCCGGGCGGATCGATGCGCAGCACGCTGGCTCCCAGGCTGGCAAGAAAACGGGTAGCGACCGGCCCGGCAATAATCCGCGTCAGATCCAGTACTTTGATGCCCAGTAAAGGACGAGCTTCGGCCAGCGGCCACGCCGGCGCCGCTGCCTGTTGTGTGGTCTGCCAGCTAAATAGCGGTTCGCGCTGCACGGCCTGGCCCTGCGGATGCTGCTGCCAGGCGGCGGCACTGCGCATCTCTGCGGCACAGCCACCCGCATCAATAACGGCCTGCTCCAGTTCGCTGGCCTGCCACTGTTGCACCTGCTGCGCCAGTGCTGCGCGATCGGCGTGCGCGCCCAGCACCCGCTCCATCGCCAGCCGGTGATGTGCGGCGTTGGTGTGCAGACGGATCCAGCCATCCTGACTGCGATAGTCACCGGCAAACGCATCCCACATCGCGGGTGCCGCGCGATTCAGCGGATGGAAGCTCTGCTGAAACCAGCGTGACGCCAGCCGGACGTTAACGGTGACGGGCGGAGAGAGTTCAGGGCGGGATGTGGCGATAAGCGCAGCAGCAGCCTGCGTTGCCAGACCGATACTGGTGGCCGCCAGTTCACTGACGGCAAAGGCAGAAGAGAAGGTGGCGCGATCAACGAAGGCGGGGAGAGGCCAGGCGGCATCGCGACCTCGCAATCCCTGCTGCATCTGCTGCCAGAGAGAGGCGGCAAGCGGTGAGTCCATGTTGTGCTTCCTGAGAGAAGTGATTTCTCAAGCATAGCACGCGGGATTAACGCCGCCGCAGGCGCGGGAAGCGGGCATGCATCCGCAGGCTACGCAGGTTGATTACGGCAATAGCGGTACCAAGGATTACCAGCGACGCACCGATAATCTTGAAGCTGTTGAGGCTGTCGCCCAGCACCACAATCCCCATCAGCACGGATAATACCGGCGTCAGCAGTGAGTAGGGCATGATCAGGTTGACGTTATATTTCTTCAGCAGCATATACCACAGCGTATAGGCGACAATCGACGAGGCGATAGCGCTGTAAAGAATGGCAAACCAGCCATGCCAGCCCGCATTTTGCAGGGCGTAGAGCTGATGTGATTCCATCAACAGACTGGATGCGCCGACGACAGGAATGGCCAGAAACGCAATCCAGCCGGTCATGGTCAGCGGTTTAATCGGCGGTGACTTTTTCACAATCAGGTTGCTGACAGCCCAGCCGGTGGCGCTGCACAACAACAGACAAAGTACCCACCACGACGGAATCGTCGGGCTGCCGGAGAGCACGACAACGCCGCTCAGCGAGATCATAATGCCCATCAGCTGCACCAGCTTCAGCTTCTCTTTCAGCACCACCATCGCCAGCAGCATGGCAATGGGTGTACCGAGCTGAACCACAATCGCGCCGGTGCCGGCATCGGTATAGCGCAGGCCGACAAACAGCAGCGAGAAGTGCATAAAACCGAACGTGAAAGCCAGCAGCAACAGCCAGGGTAGCTGCTGACGGTTAATCCGGCAAAACGGTACCAGTACGATGGCGACGACCACAAAGCGCATAAACGTCAGGAAAAGTGGCGGAAGCTCCAGCAGGCCCCATTTCACCGCAACGTTGTTGAAGGCCCAGATTGAAACCACCATCAGAATCAGAAAAAAATGCCGCACAGCCACGATAATATCCTTTCGATGTTTTTTGCTTAGCCCGCTAATGATGGCACGAACTGCGGCATTGCAGCCAATCGCAGGGAGAAATTTTCTGCGATTGCGGCGCAGCCTGATGAGACTTTCGGGCGCGTTGCTGGCAGACTGATTTGAAACGACTTCTTAAAGGAACTGATTCGGTATGACCTACACGTCCGCCTTACCCCTTGCGTTAATTCAGCTTGAAGTCCCACCTGCAAACGTTGTCTCAGAGATTGGTGAACAGCCGCGCTGGTTCATCGACGCGTTAAACCTGCAACCCGATGAATACCTGATTGTACGGCCCCATCTGGGCGAGGCGCTACCCGCTTTCGACCAGATTTCCGGGGCGATCCTCAGCGGTTCCTGGGCGATGGTCACCGATCACGCTGACTGGAGCGAACGCAGCGCCGTATGGATTCGCGCAGCGATGGATCACGGCTTGCCGCTGCTGGGGGTCTGCTACGGTCACCAGCTGATGGCCTATGCGCTGGGTGGCGAGGTGGCGGACAATCCCAATGGATGGGAACGCGGGCTGTTACCAATCAACTGTATGCCGGAGGCGCAGCGCGATCCGCTACTGAAGAAATTGCCACAGGACTTCAGCGTCTGGCTGTCACATCGCCAGTCGGTGATCAGCGCGCCACAACAGGCGCAGGTGCTGGCCGCCTCTGCGCGCGATGGCTGTCAGATTGTCCGTTATTCGCCGCAGGCGCTTTCAGTGCAGTTTCATCCTGAATTTTCACGGCACATCATGAACGTTTGTATGCCCAAAGGCTGTACAGAAGATGGGGCAAACGAGATGGAGGGGAAAGACTGGGCGCGTGAGTTGCTGGTGGCGTTCTGGCAACAAACGCGCCC
This sequence comes from Pantoea sp. CFSAN033090, assembly GCF_001264395.1. Taxonomy (NCBI): domain Bacteria; kingdom Pseudomonadati; phylum Pseudomonadota; class Gammaproteobacteria; order Enterobacterales; family Erwiniaceae; genus Pantoea; species Pantoea sp. CFSAN033090. The sequence continues at coordinate 457,750 of NZ_LGYX01000004.1, forward strand.
TGCAATGGCGCAAGCTCAGGGTGCGTAGTGACGCGTGCAGCGATAGACCCAGGCGGGTGGCACGTTTTTCATCACCCGCTGGCGCTCCCAGGTGAAGTAGCGCGACAGGTCTGGCTGAGTCAGCGAGGTATACTGGAACTGTACAAAGACGCCGTTGGGCCCGAGCGCGTTATACACCGCACGCAGAATCGCCTCACGCATTTCAGTGGGTAATGAGAGCAGCGGCAGGCCGGAGAAGATCACGTCATATTCTCCGCTCAGGTATTCCGCTGAACAGGTGCGCACCGTCATGCGCGGATCGTTCAGCGCATTAAGCTTATCGGCCAGCGTGCTGCTGATCTCAAAGGCATCCAGCGTGGCATCGGGTGACATCTGCGCCAGTATCTGCCGCGTCAGTACACCGTCGCCCGCGCCGAGTTCGGCAATACGTAACTTTTCAGGCCATTCCACCGACGCAATCATGGTGCGGCACAGCGCCTCTGACGAGGGCGTAATGCTGCCCATCTTGCGCGGGTTGCGGATAAACTGATGCACGAAATTGGCTTTAGCGCGCATCAGGGTAAAAGCTGAAGCCAGCATGCTCATCTCCAGAATGAATTCATCCTCACGTTGACCCCTTTGTGCCGCACAAGTTTCTCTCTGACCAGCCTTTTGGGTAAAAGTCGGAATTATCTAAAGACGAAGCGTAAACACCCATTCCTTCGGGGCGGTCACAGTTTCCGGTTAACAGAACTGACAGGCTCTTGATGATGCTTCATGTTAATAATAAGTTTCATCATTGTTACATCAGTCACCTGTCAGGAGAATGATCATGCGTTATGCCGCCCCCGGAGAACAGGGTTCTCTGATTACCCTACAAAAGAATTATGGCAACTTCATTAATGGTGAATTCGTCGCGCCGGTGAACGGCAACTACTTCACCAATACCTCCCCGGTGAACGGCTCTGCGGCCGGTGAGTTTCCGCGCTCAGACGTTGCCGATGTTGATAACGCTGTGGCTGCTGCTGCAGCGGCGGCGGAAGCCTGGGGCAAGACCTCGCCGCAACAACGCTCGCTGCTGTTACTGAAAATCGCCGATCGGCTGGAACAGCATCTGGAGACGATGGCGGTCTATGAAACCTGGGATAACGGTAAACCGGTACGCGAAACCCTGGCGGCCGATATGCCGCTGGCCGTCGATCACTTCCGTTACTTTGCCGGTTGTGTCCGGGCGCAGGAGGGCAGTGCCGCCGAGATTGATGAGTTCACCGCCGCCTATCATTTCCATGAGCCGCTGGGCGTGGTAGCGCAGATCATTCCATGGAACTTTCCGCTATTAATGGCGGCGTGGAAACTGGCTCCGGCACTGGGCGCGGGTAACTGTGTGGTGCTGAAACCGGCTGAGCAGACCCCGCTGTCGATCACCGTTTTTGTCGATCTGATTAAAGATCTGCTGCCGCCGGGCGTGCTGAACGTGGTGCATGGGTTCGGCAAAGAGGCGGGTGAAGCGCTCGCCTCCCATTCCGGCATCGCCAAGGTAGCCTTCACCGGCTCTACCGCAACCGGCGGTCATATTCTGGAGCTGGCAGCAAAAAGCCTGATCCCCTCGACCGTTGAGCTGGGCGGTAAATCACCTAACATCTTCTTTGAAGACATCATGCAGGCGGAGGAGAGCTTTATAGAGAAAGCCGCCGAAGGCGTGGTGCTGGGTTTCCTGAATCAGGGCGAAGTCTGTACCTGTCCGTCGCGGGCGCTGGTACAGGAGTCGATCTACGAACCCTTTATGGCGGCCGTGATGAAGCGGGTAAAAACCATCAAACGTGGCGATCCGCTGGATACCGAAACCATGGTGGGCGCGCAGGCGTCGCAGCAGCAGTTCGATAAAATTCTCTCTTATCTTGAGGTTGCCCGACAGGAGGGCGCGGAAGTGCTGGTGGGCGGTGGCGTAGAGAAGCTGGATGACTCACTTAACAGCGGCTACTACATTCAGCCGACACTGCTGAAAGGCAACAACAGCATGCGCGTTTTCCAGGAGGAGATCTTTGGCCCGGTCATTGGCATCACCACCTTTAAAGATGAGGCAGAAGCAATCAGTATCGCCAACGACTCCATCTATGGGTTAGGTGCTGGCGTCTGGACCCGCGATATCAACCGTGCTTACCGTGTGGGCAGGGCGATTAAAGCCGGGCGCGTCTGGACCAACTGTTATCACCTCTATCCGGCGCACGCCGCCTTTGGCGGTTATAAGAAGTCGGGTATCGGGCGTGAGACCCACAAAATGATGCTGGATCACTATCAGCAGACTAAAAACCTGCTGGTCAGCTACAGTATCGAGCCGCTGGGCTTCTTCTAGTTCTGGCCCGCAACCTGCCAGGATAACCCTGCACTCTTCCCTCAGAACCACGCTACGGCGTGGTTTTTTTGCTCCACATAGCCGGGCATGCTGAGAAGCATCAGAAGCATGGCGATGGCTGCAATGCCGATAAAGAACAATTAATCAGTCCTTTCTTAAAGCGACGCCGGGCCGTTTTGCGCTTCGCTTACCTCGCTTCACGACCACCTCATCCTCAGCCCTTTATGAACCGTCCCATAATGAAACAACTTGCTGATTTGTAAGCATTATCTCACTGTTTTTTACGCTAAAAACTGCCACGTATTACGGTCACCTCGCCGTTAACCTTCATTACGGCCTGGTGAAACAGCGCCATTTTTTACATGAGTTTTTTTAATGCTGACTACAGGAGTGTCTGGTTTCTGTGTAAGAATACTTCATAGTTGCTCATCTTGTTAAGAATAATCCTAAGCGAGTGATTAAAAGTAACACATATTTGCACTAAGTAAATTACTTAAACTTTACTTAAGTAAAATCTTATGAAAGTGGCCCGTTGAAATTTTGTCAATCTTCTGTAAACTCGCAGCTTATGTTTACAAAGGAATTGTGATTTCATACCTACGGGCAGGATATACCTGGCTCGTGCGGTAGCTATGAGCTTATACACATCTTGTAACTTACTGAATGTGATCGTGAAAACAGGAAAATCAGCCTGTGCTCTGCGATTTTTCCTTTTGTCAGCGAATAGCGTCACAACTGTAAATCTGAGTCAATATGTCCGTTTTTCGGCCAGGGATGGCATAAGTAAAGCTTGGGTTTTGCCTTCCTCATCCAATCTGACGGAAAAAAATAGATCATGTTTCTGATCATTTCTTGCCAGCTCAGATTTCTCGCTGCACCTGTCCCGGTCGCCAGAGTAGCTTTTTAATAGTTAACGTTAGTTGATCTTTTAAAGTGCCTCGCCATGGCACTTTAACGCTATTTGCTTAAGGTTTTTCTTTTAGGCTGGCACTAAGTGGCGCTCTATCAGCACCACATCCCCGATTTTCATTACTGACAACCGGCCTCTGGCCACTCTCCAGGATATGAATGGAACACAACATGAAAAAAATGGTGAAGCTCCGTATTGCGTTAGGCCTGATGTTTGTTTTTTCTGTCGCGGGTTGTAAAACGCCGCCAAAAATGACGGATGACACGCTGGTCACCAGCACCGTGGATGGCGTGGTGATCAGTCACCGTTATGCGGTTAAACCGCCTGCGCAGTTCAGCCCGGTCAATGAAACCTACCGTGCGCTCTATCCCGCTTCGGTGATGAGCCATCCGAGTTTTGGCGGCAAGGTGGTGGAGACGCTGAAAACCGGCGAAAGCTACACCGTGATTGGTCAGGTAGAGAACAACTGGCTGGCGCTGGGTGAACCCGCTCAGGCGTCAGCAGAACCTGAACCGGGTAAAGCCAGCAGTGCCGTTAAAGAGTCAGCGCCCTCCGCAGCACCGCAGGCAACCGTTCAGCTGACCGGCTATGTGCCGTTTCGCGCCGTGGTGAAAAGCGAGCTTTACGATCAGACGATTAAGGCTGACCAGCCGAAGCGCCGGGTGCGCAGCAGCAAGAAGAAAACCTGTGTTGCGGTAAACGGTGACAGCACCGCCTGCCAGAACAGCACTAACGGAACCTGGATTATTAACTAATCGCACTAAGCAGGGAGGGCGGGATGATGACAACAACGCTATGGCGTGGGGCGCTGATAGTGCTGCTGACGTGGCTGATGACCGCGTGCAGCAGTACTCCACAGCCCGTTGCCTGGTACAACCTAGACGTTCAGGCGCAAAACCAGGTTAACGGCGGTGCGCCGCTGAAAGTCCGGGTGGTATTACTGACCTCCGATGCGGAGTTTATGTCGGCTGACTTCTACTCCCTGCAAAACCAGTCCGCTAATGCGCTGGGTAATGCGCAACTCAATACGCAACAGTTCTTCCTGACTTCCACTCAGCCCCATAAAACGCTGCGGATGAAGAGTCTGCCCGAGGCGCGCTTCATCGGCATCATGGCGGAATATCAGGCGCTGGATGGCAAGGTCTGGCGACTGTCGCTGCCGGTTCCCGAAGGCGAATCACCCTCATTCTGGGCATTCTGGAAGCGTGACGATGGTGAGCTGAATGCGCGCATTGTGGCGGGGATTAACGGCCTTCGCGTGGAAAAACAGTGATGTCTATGAACAGAGCCGAAAAGGTGGTCTGGACCGAGGGGATGTTTCTGCGTCCTCACCATTTCCAGCAGTCAGAAAATTATCTTCTCAGCACCCTGCGTGAGTGGGGCCAGTCGCAGCGCGCCTATACCTGGGGTTTTTACGATCTGGAGTTCGATGAAGCGCTGCTGCGCCAGGGGAAACTGGCGCTGAGCGCCGCCAGCGGTTGTCTGCCTGACGGCACGTTTTTTGCCTTCAGCCAGCCACAGCACGGTCCGGCCCCGCTTGATCTGCCTGCCTCCGTTGACCGCAGCAAAGTGGTGCTGGCCATTCCGGCACGCCGCAATGGCCGCGAAGCGGTGGCCTTTCAGGAGTCGCAGGATTCTCTGGCGCGCTACCTCGCCTGGGAAGCAGAAGTGGAAGATGACAATGCCCAGGCCGTGGGCAGCGCCACGGTGCAGTTCGGCAAACTGCGTCTGCGGCTGATGCTGGAACAGGATCTGACCGCCGAGTGGACCGCCATGGGCGTGGCTCAGGTGATTGAAAAACGCAGCGACAACCACATCCGGCTCGACAGCGACTACATCCCGCCGATGCTGACGCTTAACAGCAGCCGTCCGCTGCAAAACATGTTCAACGATCTGCACGGGCTGATCCAGCAACGCAGCCAGCAGCTGAGTCAGCGCGCGCCGGGCACCGGTCGTTTTAACAGCGCGGATATGGTCGATTTTATGCTGCTGGCGCTGCTCAATCGTCAGCTTGGCCTGCACACTCATCTGCAACATCTTCCGCTGCTGCATCCTGAAACGCTCTACAGCCACTGGCTGCAACTGGCGGCGGAGCTCAGTACCTGGACGCCAGCCCGCGCGCCCGATGGCCTGCCGCTCTATGATCATGACGATCTGCACAGCTGTTTTAGCCGCCTGTCACTACTGCTGCGTCAGGGGCTGTCCCAGGTGATGGAAGAGAGCGCGATTCAGCTGCCGCTGATTCAGCGTTCGCACGGTCTTAACGTCGCGACCGTGCCGGAGAGCAGTATGGTGCATGAGTTTGGCTTTGTGCTGGCGGTGAAAGCCAGCGTGCCAGCCGACACCCTCAAAACCCACTTCCCGGCGCAGATGAAAGTCGCCCCGGTCAGCAAAATTCGCGATCTGGTGCAGTTGCAATTGCCCGGTCTGGCACTTCGGGCGATGCCCGGCGCGCCGCCGCAGATCCCGTGGCATGCCGGATACAGCTATTTCGAACTGGATAAGAACAGCGAGCTATGGAAAGAGATGGAGCGCTCGGGCGCTTTTGCGCTGCATCTTGCCGGTGAGTTTCCAGGTCTGAACATGGAGTTCTGGGCCATTCGTAGTCAGTCAGAATCATAAACTGAGCACGCAGCATGATGCAGGAACAACAAAAATCACACAGCGATCTTGCGCCGGAGGCCAGCCATCAGAATGTGCTGGTCGCGGCGGCCAACCCCCTGATTAACGCCATTCCTCAGATCCGTCACTCGGTATCACATGAAGACCCGGCGCAGCTGCGTCAGCAGCTGATCGATCAGATTCGGCGCTTCGAGCTGAGCTGCCAGCAGTCAGGCCTGGGCTATGAAGTGATCATCGGCGCACGATACTGTCTCTGTACCGCGCTGGATGAGGCGGCGGCGCTGACGCCGTGGGGCAGCCGCGGCGTCTGGACCAGCAATGGTCTGCTGGTCACCTTTCACAATGAAACCTGGGGCGGCGAAAAGTTTTTCCAGCTGCTGGCTAAGCTGTCGCAGAACCCCAGGCGCCACATTCTGATGCTGGAGTTGATCTACTTCTGCCTGCTGCTGGGGTTCGAAGGACGCTACCGGGTGCTGGACAACGGTCGCTCGCAGCTGGAGACCATCAAACAGCGCCTGCTGCAGATGATCAAAAGCGTGCGCGGCAATTATGCAGCGGCGCTGTCTCCGCATCCCACCGATCAGCCGGTCCTGCGCAAATTGTGGCGGCCAATGATCCCGCTGTGGGCCTGTGCGGCGGTGGCGGGGCTGGCGGCCTGTCTGTTCTACATCGTGCTCAACTGGCGTCTCGGCGATTACACCTCGCCGGTACTGGCCCGTATCTATCAGACGGCGCTGCCGGAAGTGAAGATCGGCAACCCTGCGCCACCACCGCCCGCCACGCTGAACCTGCGCGCTTTCCTGAAACCGGAAATTGATGCCGGGCTGGTAGCGGTGCGTGACGAAGCGGACCGCAGCGTGGTGACGCTGAAAGGGGACGGACTGTTTGCCTCGGCGGCCACCGAGGTGCGCGGACGTTACACCGACGTAATCCAGCGCATCGCTGCTGCCATGAACAATGTCAGCGGCCAGATTCAGGTGATTGGCTACAGCGATAACGTGCCGATCCGCAGTGCCCGCTTCGCCTCCAACTTTGAGCTTTCGCTGGCGCGTGCCCGGTCAGTACAGACCCTGTTGCAACAGCAGCTGGCGCAGCCGTCACGGGTGAAAGCGGAAGGGCGCGGTGAAAGCAATCCGCTGGTGCCTAATAACAGCGCAGAAAATCGCGCACGTAATCGTCGTGTTGAAATTACCCTGCTGGTGGCACCGGATGCGACGCATGCTGAACTCAACGGCCTGGCGAGAGGGAACTGATCCATGCTGAATATTCTGTTTGCGGTGCTGACCAGCCGCCTCGCGTGGGGCTTTGTCGGCATTACCGCGCTCTCTTTTATCATCTGGGTGATTGGCCCGGTGTTCTCAATCGTCGATTCGCGCCCGCTTGAGCCGGAGCAGAACCGCATTATCAGTATCGCGCTGCTCTATCTGGTGTGGGGCTTAGGCCAGGCGATTCCGCGGCTCTATAACATCTGGCTCAATCGCAAGCTGATGTCGAGCCTCGAAACCGGCAAAAGCGATGCGCCGGAAGCCGAACGTCAGCGCCTGACCAGTGAAGAGCAGGTGCTGGCAGGGCGTTTCTCCGAAGCCACTGACATGCTGAAAAAGGCGCACTTCCAGCGCCACAGCAGCAAGGGCACGCCGTTCTGGGCACAGCGCTTTGGCCGTCAGTATCTCTATCAGCTGCCGTGGTACATGATCATCGGCGCGCCCGGTGCCGGTAAAACTACCGCGCTGGTCAACTCGGGGCTGCAGTTTCCGCTGGCAGATAAATTCGGCAAGTCGGCGCTGCGCGGCATTGGCGGCACCCGCAACTGCGACTGGTGGTTCACCAATGAGGCGGTGCTGCTCGATACCGCCGGGCGCTACAGTACCCAGGAGAGTCAGCAGGAGCGTGATGCCAGCGAATGGCATCATTTTCTCGACCTGCTGCGTAAATATCGCGGACGTCAGCCGATCAACGGCGTCATCGTCACGCTGAGCGTTTCCGACCTGCTGTCGCAGTCGCCCGAGGCGCTGCGTAATCAGGCGCTGGCCCTGCGTCAGCGGCTGATGGAGTTGCACGATCGCCTCGGCATCCGTTTCCCGGTCTATGTGCTGGTCACCAAAGCGGACTTGCTCAAAGGGTTCCGCAGCTACTTTGCCTCGCTGGATAAAGCGCAGCGTGAACAAATCTGGGGATTCACCTTTCCCTGGGCGAAGGCGTCCGCCGCCGATTTCGAACTTAATAACCAGTTCCAGCAGGAGTATTCCCTGCTGCAACAGCGTCTGGATGCCGGACTGGCCGATCGGCTGCTGACGGAAAGCGACGCGCAGGCGCGGGCAGAGAGCTATCTCTTCCCGCAGGAGTTTGCGGCGCTGCGGCCGTTGCTGGCAGACGCGCTGGATACGCTGTTTGCCCGCTCCGATTTTGAAACCCAGTTCGCGCCGCGCGGTATCTACTTTGCCAGCGGCACCCAGGAGGGACTGCCGTTTGACAGGGTGATGGGCGAGCTGAACCGCGCACTGAATCTGCCGGGGCAGCAGGCTGGCGAGTCAGGAAGCTGGGATAAGGTCGATAAAGAGTCGCCCATCCCGCAGAACAAAGGGCAGAGCTTCTTTCTGAAAGGGGTGCTGGAAAATGTGATTTTCCAGGAGTCCGGTCTGGCGGGCAGCAACCGCTGGTGGGAGCTGCGCAACCGCGCCGGGCTCTGGTCGGGTTATCTGGCGCTGCTGCTGATATTGCTGGTGGCCGGGGCGTTGTGGCTCACCAGCTACAGTAAAAACAAAGCCTATCTGCAGGAGATGGCCGCTAAAGCGCCGCAGGTTGAACAACTGGGCGATCAGCTTCAGCAGCAGGTCAATGGCGATCTCTTTGCGCTGGTGCCTTATCTCAACACTCTGTTGCACCTGCCGGAGAGCGCCGACTTCTCGCTGGAAGCACCGCCGCTGACGCGCCGCATGGGGCTTTATCGCGGCACCGAGGTCAGCGATGCCACCCGTGCGCTCTACGACAAGGCACTGAAACAGCTGCTGTTACCGCAGGTGGCGCAGAACATCACCCGCTGGCTGCGTAATGACAACGGCAGTGATGCTGACTACAGCTATGAAGCGCTGAAGGCGTATCAGATGCTCTATCAGCCAAAGCACTACGATGGCAAATTCCTGCAGGCGTGGCTGATGCTCAACCTGTCACGCGAACTGCCGCAGAACGTCACCCAGCAGCAGGTGAAACAGCTGGCGTGGCACCTGCAACAGTTGCTGGAGACGCAGATTCACTCGTCGCCGTATGCGAAGGATGAAGCGCTGGTAAAGCGCGAGCAGGCGCTGATTAATCAGATGCCGCTGTCACAGCGCGTCTATGGACGGCTGAAGCGCCTGCTGCAACGCGATGACAGCCTGCAGCCGGTGACGCTGGCGGCGCTGGGTGGTCCCCAGAGCGAGCTGGTGTTTTCCCGCAAAAGCGGTAAATCGGTCAATGACGGTGTGGCGGGTCTCTATACGCCGGATGGCTACTGGCAGCACGTGGATAAGCAGATTGCCCCGGTGACCCAGGCGTTGTATCAGGACGATCTCTGGGTGCTGGGCGGCGCGGCGCCGCAGCAGAAAAGTGAGCAGACGGATCTTGCGGTGCGCCAGCTCTACGTGCAGGACTATATCCGGCAGTGGGAGCAGTTTCTCAGTGACATTCAACTCAACAGCAGCGCCGATCTCTCTCAACGCATCAACACCGCCCGTTTGCTGTCGGGCAACCATTCGCCGCTGCGCCAGCTGGTGATCAACCTCGGTGGTCTGCTGACGCTGAACCGGGCGCAGCCGGATGAGAAAACCGCGCAGGCAGCAAAGCCGTCGGATAACAGCGCCACCCGCACCCTTGAAGCGCTGTTTACCTCGCCCGAGGCCAGTGCCGCGCGCGGACAGGCCGCCACCCAGGCATCACCGGAGCAGGCCGTCGCGCTTCACTTTGCGCCGGTTCTGGAGCTGGCCCAGCCGCTGCAGCAGGGCAGCAAGGTGCTGGCGGTGGATGACTTCCTGCATCAGATTGACGATCTCTATCGCTACCTCACCGCCGTGCAGGATGCGGCGAACAGCGGGATGCCGCCCCCGGCCAGCGATGCCATCAGTCGTCTGCAGGCCAGTGCCGGCCGTCTGCCGGGTTCATTGCAGAACATGGTTTCCAGCATGGCGGTGGGTGCCAGCAGCGACGCACAGCGCCGCGATATGGATAACGTCCGCAAACGCATCACCATGGAAGTGGGCAGTTTCTGCCGCCAGGCGATCGCGGGTCGCTATCCGCTGGTTCGCTCTGCGCGCAGTGAGGTCACACCAGACGATCTGGCGCGGATGTTTGCACCCGGCAGCGGCATGATGGACAGCTTCTTCCGCGACAACCTGGCCAGCAAAGTCGACACCACCAACGCGGCGTGGCGCTTTACGCCGGGCATTGACGGTAAAACCCTGCCGGGAGGCGAAGCCCTGCTGCGGCCCTTCCAGCAGGCGCAGTCAATCCGCGATGCCTTCTTTGCCAATGGTGCGACCACGCCCGGCTTCCGCGTCACGCTGCGCACGGTAAAAATGGATAACGACATCCTTAACCTGACGCTGGATGTGGATGGGCAGATTTTACGCTACAGCCACGGACCGCAGGCGGTGCAGATGGTCAGCTGGCCCGGCCCCGGCGGCACCAGCCAGGTGCGGATGCAGCTGGGTCTGACCAACGGCACTACCTCCACGCTGGTCACCAGCGGTCCCTGGGCGCTCAATCGCTTCTTTGACCGCGCCCGGCTGACAGCGGCAGGCGGCCTGACCCGCGAAGCGAGTTTCAGCGTGGACGGTCATATGGTCACGCTGTCGTTCACCCCTGGCAGCATTCGTAACCCGTTCCAGCTTCCCGGCTTTAGCTGCCCCTGAAACAGGACCCGACAATGACTCATTACGCTGCACCCTGCTGGTACGGCAAAGTGCCCAGCGCGGGTGACTTTGTGAAGCGCCGCTTCCCGGACGTGCTCTATCGCCAATGGTCCAGCTGGTTTCAGGTGGGCCTGCATCACTGGCAGAGCAGTCAGGAGAGTGATAACGCCCCGTCGCGCCCGTTCCTTAACGCGCCGGTCTGGAATTTTGTGGTGCCGCCGATGCTGGGCAGCCAGCTGATTCAGATGGGCTGCCTGATTGCCGCGCGTGACAGCGTGGGCCGTAACTACCCACTCTGCGCACTGCGCCACTTCACGCCCGCCGAGTGGTCGCCAGCCCTGCTGGCGCGCTCCGGCGAGTGGTATCAGCAGGTGGGCAACACGCTGCTGCGGGTGGTGCAGGGCGGCGGGTCACCGGAGCAGCTGGATCAGGCGCTGATCAGCATTCCTCAGCCGCAGCCGCCGCAGGAGTCGGACGAGACGTCAGACATTCTCAACGTCATCGGGCATGGCGATACCCCTTCGACACTGAACTGGACACTGCCGGGCGAGAACTTCGACCCGCAGTTCTACACCAGTTTCTGGTGGACCAATCAAAGCGACGGTTTTCCGCTTTATACCCAGGTTCACAGCGGTAATTTTACCGCCCAGCTCTTTTCATTGCTGTTTGATCCGGCCGGTGGGGCAAAGCCGGGACGAAACGGACTTTATCCCCCGATGTTTGAATCCTGAGGCGACACGCATGACGATGAATACAGAGGCTCTGCTGGCTCCGGTCAGCGAGGACAATCCCGGCGGCGATAACCTGGAGTACCACGCTGATTTTCAGGCGATGGAGCAGGCCAGCGCCGGTAAAGCGGAGCAGCAGTTTGGCAATACTATCATTCCGGCAGAACCGGCCGACTGGAACAGAGTCGAGAAGCTGGCGATAGCGCTGCTGGCGCGCAGCAAAGATTTGCGGGTAATGCTGGCGCTGACCCACGCCTGGACCGAACTGAAAGGGCTGCCGGGCTATGCCCAGGGCCTGAAGCTGATTGAACAGGCGTTGTTGCTCTACTGGGAGCCGCTGTGGCCCCGGCTGGAGGAGTTCGGCGAGCAGGATCCCTTCTACCGCATTAATGCGCTGGCGTTGCTGGGTGACAAAACTGATCTGAGCGGCGCGGTGCGTCAGTGCTGGCTGCTGCGCTATCCCTCTGACGGCATCACGCTGCGCGATGCGGCCGCCCTGTGCGACGGCAGTAAAACCGAAGTCGCGGACTATCCTGGCGGCCTGCCGCGTCTGATCGACGAACTGGCGCGCGGCGACCAGCCCGGTATTGAGGCGGTGCTGCAGATTCATGAGCGGCTGCAGACCATCTGCGAAACCGTGACCGAACGACTGGGCGAAGCCGCGGTGCCGGAACTCACCCAGTTGCGCAGACAGATTGCGCTGATCGCTGAACGTTGCCAGGCCACAGATATCAATGCGCTGATCCCCACAGCCGCCGTGGAACAGCCCGCAGAAACCGCGGCATCGCCTGCACCGGCCAACCCGCGCGCTGCCGCTGACTGGCGCACGGTGCAGATCAGTTCCCGCGCCGACGCGCAGCTGATGCTGGAGAAAGTGAAGCTCTACTTCACCCAGCATGAGCCGAGTCATCCGGCCCCACTGATGATCGACCGTGTACAGCGCTTAATCGAGCGCGACTTTCTGGAGATCATCCGCGAACTGGCACCCGACGGCGTACATCAGCTGGAAACCATTTTCGGACGTCGCGATTAAGCAGGCGTGACGCACACACACTCAGCGGGACCTGCGCGCCTGCTGTGACACTTTATCCGCGCATCATGTATGGAGAAAACCATGGCAACAAGCAAATCCAGTGGGCAGAAGTTCATTGCCCGCAATCGCGCGCCTCGCGTTCAGATTGAGTATGACGTGGAAATTTATGGCGCGGAACGCAAAATCCAGCTCCCGTTTGTAATGGGCGTGCTGGCGGATCTGGTGGGTAAACCGCTGGAGCCACAGCCAGGCATTGATGATCGTAAATTCATGGAAATCGACATCGACAACTTCGATGAACGCATGAAAGCACTGAAGCCGCGCGCCGCGTTCCAGGTAGACAATACCCTGAATGGCGAAGGCAAGCTGAACATCGATCTGACCTTTGACAGCATGGATGACTTTTCGCCGGACGCGGTGGCCCGCAACGTGGAGCCGCTGAGCAAGCTGCTGGAAGCGCGTACCCAGCTGGCTAACCTGCTGACCTATATGGATGGCAAAAACGGTGCGGAAGAGCTGATTGGTAAGGTGCTGCAGGATCCTACGCTGTTGCAGGCGCTGACCCATCTGCCAAAGCAGGATGAGGCCACTGAAGGTAAGGAGCCGCAGGCATGACGCAGACTTCACAACAACCGCAGTCGCAGGGCGCAGCCAGTTTCAGTCAGGATGAGTTCAGCGCGCTGCTGAATAAAGAGTTCCGGCCAAAAAGCGATCAGGCACGTGCTGCGGTCGAAAGCGCGGTGAAAACCCTGGCGCAGCAGGCGCTGGAGAACACCGTTACCGTCTCCAGTGATGCCTATCGCACCATTCAGGCGCTGATCGCGGAGATCGACGAAAAACTGTCGCAGCAGGTGAACCAGATTATTCACCATCCGGAGTTTCAGTCGCTGGAAAGCGCCTGGCGCGGCCTGAGCTATCTGGTGAACAACACCGAAACTGACGAGATGCTCAAAATCCGCTTTATGAGCATCTCCAAGCAGGAGTTGGGCCGCACCCTGAAGCGCTACAAGGGTGCCGGCTGGGATCAGAGTCCGCTGTTCAAGAAGATTTATGAGCAGGAGTATGGTCAGTTCGGCGGCGAGCCGTTTGGCTGCCTGGTGGGCGACTACTACTTTGACCACAGCCCGCAGGATGTTGAGCTGCTGGGTGAGATGGCGCGTATCGGCTCAGCCGCGCACTGTCCGTTTATCACAGGCACCGCGCCCGAAGTGATGCAGATGGAGTCCTGGCAGGAGCTGGCGAATCCACGCGATCTGACCAAAATCTTCCAGAACACTGAATATGCTGCCTGGCGCAGCTTGCGTGAGTCGGAAGATGCACGCTATCTGGGTCTGGTGATGCCGCGCTTCCTGGCGCGTCTGCCTTACGGCATCCGTACCAACCCGGTCGACAGCTTTGACTTTGAAGAGCAGACCGATGGTTCCGATCATGGCAACTATACGTGGAGCAATGCGGCTTACGCGATGGCCGCCAACATCAACCGCTCCTTCAAAGAGTATGGCTGGTGCACCGCAATACGCGGCGTGGAGTCGGGTGGGGCAGTGGAAAATCTGCCGTGCCACACCTTCCCGAGCGACGACGGCGGCGTGGATATGAAGTGCCCGACCGAAATCGCCATCAGCGATCGTCGTGAAGCCGAACTGGCGAAAAATGGTTTTATGCCGCTGGTACATCGCAAAAACTCTGACTTCGCTGCCTTTATTGGTGCGCAGTCACTGCAGAAGCCGATGGAGTATCACGACGCTGATGCCACCGCCAATGCCCGTCTGGCTGCGCGTCTTCCGTACCTGTTCGCCTGCTGCCGTTTTGCGCACTACCTGAAGTGCATCGTGCGCGACAAGATCGGCTCTTTCCGGGAGCGTGATGAAATGGAACGCTGGCTGAACGACTGGGTGATGAACTATGTCGATGGCGATCCGGCTAACTCCTCGCAGGAGACCAAGTCACGCAAGCCGCTGGCGGCTGCCGAGGTGAATGTGGAAGAGCAGGAGGATAATCCTGGCTACTACTCCGCGAAATTCTTCCTGCGTCCGCACTATCAGCTGGAAGGGCTGACGGTTTCTCTGCGTCTGGTCTCTAAGCTGCCGTCGCTGAAAAATGATAATGCGTAAGGGCTGAAAGGGAGGCGTGATGCCGGGAATGACCTGGCATCACGTATCCGCTGAGTCAAAGAGTTAACAGGAGCAAAGGGTTTTGCGCCTGATGCCTGACACAAAGGTTGCTGAGATAAAGTCAGGGAGGATGACAGGATGGTTAAAAAGTCAGCTCTGCATGTAATGCGTTATCTGCTGAGTTTTATTTCCTCCCTTATTTTAATGACCTGTGCAGGTTATTACATTTTCTTCTTTGACTGGAATGTCACGGTAATGGGGAAAGTGATTAACGGCGTTCTGATTATTTTTTCAGTCATTGTGTCGTTAGGTTTTTTCTGGGCGGCGGATAAGCTAAGAAGAATTTATTGAGTGCTTTCCTGCTTCCTGAATACCTGATCAGAACCTCGATTTCTCATTATGAGAATTGAATAAATACATTGCCCGGACTGGTCCCGGCAACGCACTATCTGAAATATGGTTTATGACGATATTTCAGAAGCAAGGCAAAGGTAAAATATGGACTGTTTTATTCAGCCCCATGCTTTTCTTTTTGCCATATCCTTGCTTTTTTTGAAAGCAATAATCTCAACCAATAAAGAGTGAAAGATAATGGCTATTGATATGTATCTGAAGGTAGACGGCATTACCGGTGAGTCTAAAGATTCAAACCACACGGGATGGATCGATATTGACTCCTTTTCCTGGGGTGCCAGCCAGCCAGGCAACATGAGTGTGGGTGGCGGTGGCGGTGCGGGTAAAGTTAATTTTAACGACCTGCACATCAACGCCAAAATCGATAAGGCTGTCACCGCGCTGCTCAAGAACTGTGCCAGCGGTAAGCACGTCGCTAAAGTTGAAGTGTCCGTTTGCAAAGCGGGCGGCACACAAATTGAATATACCCGCATCACCCTGGAAGATGTGCTGGTCACTAACGTTCAGTTTGTGGGTTCTGAGCACGACGACACCCTGGGCGTAACCTATGCCTTCCAAGCTTCTAAAGTGAAACAGCAGTACTGGGAGCAGAGCTCTTCCGGTGGTAAAGGCGCAGAAACCAGCGCTGGCTGGGATATCAAAGGCAACAAAGAAGCGTAAGAAGCGATACGCCTCCGGACAGGGGGCGTATCTCTCCTGGCCAGAGAAGTCAGCGTCGTCATGCGCATTCTCCAGCCGGTTTACAAGGACTCTCTGAATCAACAATATTGTGCGGAGATAGTAGATGAGTATTACTGGCTCGGTTGGTGTAGGTGGCCGTAATCAATACGGTGACGTGAAGACAGTACAGCAGTTGTTACAGCGCAATGGATATCCTCAGCTTCGTGCCGATGGCCGAATGGGACCAAAAACCATTGAAGCGATCAAACAGTTTCAATCCCGTTTTATGTCTCGCCCGGATGGCGTTGTCGATATCCATGGCAAGACGTGGAGCAGCCTGATGCGCGGGAACGTGCCGGGGAATGCGCCGCCTAGGCCAGCAGCGCCGCCCGTCAATAACCCGTCAACCGGTCCGCTGGTGGTGAGTGCCGGACAGGTAACATTTGACGCTGAAGGCGATGACTCGCCGACCAGCCGCTATTTTAGCCGCCATGTTCACTGGCCAGAAAAAATGGAGTCAGGTGTGACGCTGGGTCGCGGTTACGATCTGGGATCGCGTTCTGAGGCGAGTATTTCTGCACAACTTCAGGCCGCAGGGTTGCCGGCAAGTCAGGCCGCCATGATCGCCAAAGGCGCCGGTCTTAAAGGTGACCAGGCGCGTCAGTTCGTTCGTAATAATCAGGCCGCTATCGGTACAATCAGTCATCAGCAGCAAATTAACTTATTTGAAGCGATTTATCCGGGCTACGTGGAGCGTGCACGGAAGAACTACGACAATTATACTGATAATCAGCCAGGTAAAGTGGCCTGGGAAAATCTCCATCCTGCTATCAGAGACATCATGGTGGACTTTGTTTATCAGGGCTGGACGAAAGGTCCCCGCCCGATGATGGCGGGCATGACTAACGATTTTGATACACTGATCCATTATATTGAAACTACGCCAGCTATCAGTGCAGGTGAGACTGGCAGGCGTCGTGCAAATTATCTTCGTAAAAATCGTTAACAGGAGTGAGTATGAAGTTAGTACATGGATTGGCTTTAGCGGTTTTCTCTCTTGGCATCAGCGCTTCAGCGCTCGCTGAAGATACCTGTGCAAAACAGCCTTCAGACGGTGCGCTATTTCAGTGTACTGTTCAGCAGAAGAAGCTGGCGGAAGATGACCTCAACAAAGAATACCAGACGGCTAAAAAACGCATTGTACAGATGTACGGAACGCAGAAAAAACTGGCTGATGACTATGTCACCACGCTGGTAGATACCCAGCGTAACTGGCTGAAGTATCGTGATGGTCAGTGCAAGCTGGAAGCTTTTGCCGCTGAAGAAGGCAGCAATGCGAATGCGGTTGCCACCAACCTCTGTGTTATCCGCATCGACAAAGAACGTACTGCTATTCTGAAGCAACTGCCTTACTGATTATGTCGTCGTGCTTAGGGTTTACAGGCTGGGCACGACATTCTCTATGAATATCACTCTCTGCATTACGCTGTAATCCCGTTTTTTCAATACCGGTAAATAATTCTGTATAAATGATATTTCAGCAGAGTGGTTTCTGGTGATTGTAATGCAATCATCTTTGCAACTATTTTAATTTTTACCCTGTATGTTAATTAAAGATAAGCCGTTAACGCAGCTTCATCTTCTTAAATAAATATAATTTTTCTCTGTTTAAAGGATTGAATTAATCCAGTGGCAGAGTATTTAAAAAACAACTCCCAAAATTAAATCCCCCCGCTTTCTATACCCCGCGCCTTTCCATGAGAGGTGCGCGGTATAGATGCCGAACCGCTAACCGCAGGAATCCGTTATGCGCTTTACGATAATAACGACTAAACCCGGCCAACAGCCGCCGCAAACTCATTGTGATTTCTTTCCGCCTGGCGGCACCATTGGTCGTGGTGTGGATAATAATCTGGTGCTGCCGGATGACGATCGCACACTCTCCCGCCTGCAGGCGATTGTGCACATCACGGCAAATGGCGAATGTCGCCTGACCAACCGTGGCAATGTGACGCGCGTGTTACTCAACGATATTCCGCTGGAACGCGGACGTCAGGTTGAGCTGCAGGATGGAGACATACTGGGCATCGATGATTACCAATTGCTGGTCAGCGATCTCAACAGTGCACAGCAACCGCAGAGTGAAAGAGCTGTTCCGCGTCCTGAGCCGGTGCAGCCCGTAGCACCCGCTCGCGAACCGGCAGCGGAAAAAGCCAGCACCACCGCCGCCATTCCCAGCGAAATCTGGGACAGCCTGGCGAAGGAGTTTTCGATTTCGGACGATCTCTCTAAACGCAAAGCTGCACCAGAGATGCCTGAGGCCCATCCGCTGACTGCGCCCGCTCGTCCTGATCGTAATCCGGAAGATCCGCTGGCTCAGCTGATTAACGATGCGCCGCTGGATTATGGTCAGCAGCCAAAAAACAGCAGCCTGTTTGATGAAGGCGATGCGCTGTTCGGGCAGCAGAGTATTTTTGACGACCGGACGCCAAGCACGCTGTCTGCTCAGCAGAATACAGCGCCACCGCAGGCTGAAACGCCTGCCGCTGAACTTGATCCGTTGAGCCTGTTTGACGGCGAGAGCAGCACGGATGTGCGCAACCATGATGATCCGCTGGGTCTGATGATGGGCAACGCGGTGCCGCTGGCGCAGCCGGAGCTGACGACGCCGAAACCGGCCACGTTGCATGTGCCACCTCAACCGGTGGCAAAAAATGAGCCGATGGCCGCACGTCCATCGCAGCAGGCTCCCGCCAGCCTGACCGACATGGATCATTCACCGCTGTTCAGCTTCGACGAATCACAGCATGAGACTCACAGCCAGCCTCACCCTGAGGCACAGCAGCATACACCGCTGATTGACGAGGCGCTGCCCGGCCAGTCTGACGCGGTAAATCCACAGATCGATTACGGCGGAATTACGCTGCCCACGCCGCAGGCGGTACAGCGTACGCCATCCCCGACGCCGAAAGGGCGGTTGCGCATCGATCCCGTAGCTTCCGGTCGCCATCATGCCGCCGCTGCGCACCCGACGACACCCAGCGAAAGCAGCGGTGATGCTCTCAAGGGCGAACTACTGGATGCGTTGCTGGAGGGAATGGGTCTGCGCGACCTGCAGCCGACGCCGCAATTTGACCGTGAGCAGATGCTGCAATTCGGGCAGATGCTGAGCATGTTTTCGCAGGGCACGGTGGCGCTACTCTCTTCGCGTTCGATCCTCAAGCGCGGGGTGAAGGCAGACATGACGGTGATCCTCGACGACGCCAACAACCCGTTCAAGCTGCTGCCTTCAGGCAAAACCGTCTTAATGCAGATGTTTGGCAGCCGGATGCCGGGCTTTATGCCGCCGCGTCAGGCTGTGCGTGATGCGCTGATCGATCTGCAGGCGCACCAGCTGGGCATGATCGCCGGTATCCGCGCCATCATCGCCTCAATGCTGCAATCCTTTAACCCGGAGCAGCTGGAGGAGGAGGCGCGTCAGGCGGGATCGGTGTCACGTATCGGCCTGCCGGGCAGCCGTAAAGCGGCGCTCTGGGAGCATTTTGTTGAGCGCTACGGCGAGACGGCGGGCGAGATCGAAGACGATTTCCACACCCTGTTCGGCGAAGCGTTCCTGCACGCCTATGACCTGGAAGTTAATCAGTACAAAGACTCACAAACCCACACGGATGACGCATGAATATCACTATTGCCTCGACGTCGAATCAGGGCGATCGCGCCAGTAACCAGGATCAGATCGGTGATGTCATCGGTAAGCGCTCGGCCTGCTTTGTGGTCTGCGACGGTGTGGCCGGGTTTCCCGGCGGGGACATCGCGGCATCGATTGCCCGCAGCAGCCTGCTGCAGTCGTTTGATGGCGATGCGCATCTCAATGCGCAGTCGATTCGTAACTACGTCAATCAGGCGAATCACGCCATCCGTCAGCAGCAGAAAGCCAGCAGCGAACACAGCCGGATGGGCACTACGCTGGTCAGCCTGTTCATTGACCGCGACTACCATCTGGCCTGCTGGGCCCATGCAGGCGACAGCCGCCTCTATCTGTTCCGTCGCGGCTATCTCTATCTTGTCACCACCGACCACAGCCTGGTGCAGCAGATGAAAGATGCCGGACATCGCACCGAAGGCATTAACAGCAATCTGCTCTATTTTGCGCTGGGGATGGGCGATGAGCAGCGTGACGCCAGCTACAGCGAAGTGGTCGGGATTGAAGATGGCGACGCCTTTTTACTCTGCACCGATGGTTTCTGGCACGGCGTGACGCTGGAACAGATGCAGCAGTCGCTGCACATGGTGAATACGCCGGAAGAGTGGCTGACGCTGATGCAGCAAATCATCAGGAACGATCAGCCGGATCAGGGGCAGCAGGATAATTTCAGCGCGCTGGCCGTCTGGATTGGATCACCTCAGGACACCACCTTGCTGCACTCGCTCTCTGAAGCGGCGCAGTTCTTCCCTCTGCGAGATTGAGAACGCCAACATGAAATATGGATTACTGGGTCTGGCTGCGCTGCTGCTCAGCACGCAGGCTTATGCTGAAAACTATCGCATCGTACAGTCCCCGGCACAGAAACTGGATGTCTGGATTGATGACGTAAAAAACAATCAGCTGTCGAGCTGGTGTAACAGCACCATTAACCTGCGCATCGTCACCCTGGGCGAAAAAAACGCCGCGGTGTTGAAAGATTTTCTGCCCCGCGTTGCCGGACTGATGGCGTCGCAGTGTAAACCGCTGCAACAGTTGCACTGGCAACTGACCGATGCGCAGGGGAGTGAAATTGCTACTGGCAGCGCCGCCCGTGCGCAGCAGTGGAAAACCGTGGTGACGCCGCCCGCGACGCAGCCGGTCCAGCCGACGGCTACAGCGGTCCCCGCAGACGCACTGCGCAACGCCGCTCAGGCCGACACGTCGCCGTGGCTGCAATTCAGTCTGCTGGATGGCTGCCATTTCCGCACCTGGTGGCAGCACCCTGCACAGGGCAGCGCGCTGTTTGTTCCGGCAAATCAGGGGCTGATCTGTGGTTCTGATGGCTGGCTAAGTGGACACAGCCGACTGACGCAACAGGGTAACGGCGCACCTGCGGCAGTCGGCGTGACCTTCCTGCAGGGTTTTCCGGTGATGGGGTTGAGCAATCAGTCGCCCACTGCCGAACTGCACATCACCACGGTCAACAGTGAACGCATGGTGCTGAGCAATGAAAAATCCCCGGACAGCTGGCTGATTCTGCCGTTCAGCAACCGCTTTAACGGCTGGCAGGCAACGCGTCAGGTGGTGGTGCAGATGCCCGTCAGCGAAGCCGCCGATCAGAGTGCGCTGCAGGCGCGTCTGCAGGAAGTCCGTAAAGTCTGGTCGCCGTGGATCAGCGGCGATGCCGCACTGAGCGTGCAACTGGTGGAAAAACTCCATCCTGAACTGAAAGATCCCGCCGCTGCGGTCTACCGCACCCTTAACTGACGCAAAAGGAGTTTGCATGGAATCCTTACAACACCGTCTGGCCAGCGCCACTCTCGGCGAGACGCTCGCTGACGTGACCCGCCAGATTCAGGCAAATCCGGCGAATGCTGACCTGCGGGCCGCCTTTGTGCAGCTGCTCTGTCTTTCCGGCAACTGGGCGCGCGCGCAGACGCAGCTGCAATCCTGGCTGGCGTTAAGCCCGCAGGCGCAACCGACAGTTAATCTGCTGCAACAGGCGATCGCCGGTGAGCTGCAGCGTGACGCGGCGCTGCGTGGCGAGGCCGGGCCGGTGCTGCCGGGCAGCGCCTGGCACTGGTGCGACACACTGCTGGCCGCCTTGCAGGCCGAGGTAGCGGGTGATGTCGTGCGCGGCAGCACGCTGCGGGCTGAAGCGCTTGAGCTCGCGGCGGCCAATCCCGGCACCGCAACGCAGCAGGATCAGCCCACCGCATTCAGCTGGCTGATGGATGGCGACAGCCGTTTCGGGCCAGTGTGTGAAGTCATCAGTCAGGGCCGTTATTACTGGATCCCGTTTGCCGCCATTCGTGAGATGCAGTTTCAGGCGCCCGCCAGCGTCACCGATCTGGTGTGGCGTCACACGCGTGTGCAGCTGGTTGATGGCAGCGAGCAGGTGTGCCAGATCCCGGCGCGCTATCCGCTGCTGGCGGCATCTGACGAACGTTTTCTGCGCGCCAGCGTCACCGAATGGCAGCCGCTGGGTGAGGATCCGGACCAGTTTATCGGCCAGGGACAAAAAATGTGGCTCAGCGACAGCGCGGAATTTTCGCTGCTGAGCCTGCAGCAGGTCGCGTTTGACAGCGTTGAGTCCGCCGATGAGCCATGATTCAGGCGCGCAAAACGACGGCTATGCCCAGCTGCATGGCGGCTTTCGCGCGCGTAAAAAACGTGATGCGTTAACCGCCCGCGACAAGCTGCAATCCTCGCTGCTGGATCGCCTGACCGACAACGCGCCGGATAAACAGCAGGAAGCGGACAACAGCATGCTGATCACTCACAGCACGCTGCGCCGCCACGTACTGCGCGATCTGCAGTGGCTGTTCAACACCATCAACAACGAAGCCCAGCAGGATCTCAGCGGCTTTGATCAGGTGCAGCGCTCTGTCTGGAACTTCGGTGTGGCACCGCTGGCCGGGCAGAACGTCTCCGATATCGAATGGCAGGATATGCAGCGCAAAATGACCAACGCCATTCTGCACTTCGAGCCGCGCATCCTGCCGCAGGGTTTACAGGTGCGCTGCGTCAGCGATCTCGGCTCGCTCAGCCTGCACAACGTGCTGTCGATTGAGATCAAAGGGCGGCTCTGGTGCGTGCCTTATCCGCTGGCGTTTCTGTTCCGCACTCAGGTTGATCTGGAGAGCGGCCATTTCGAACTACAGGATGCAGGGTAATCATGGACAGCAATCTGCTCGACTATTACAACCGTGAACTCGCCTACCTGCGTGAGATGGGGGCCGAGTTCGCTGCGCGCTACCCTAAAGTGGCAGGACGTCTTGGCATGCGCGGCATTGACGTGGCGGACCCCTATGTCGAGCGGCTGATGGAAGGTTTTGCCTTCCTGACGTCGCGCGTGCAGCTGAAGATGGATGCGGAGTTTCCGCGTTTCTCGCAGCGTCTGCTGGAGATGATTGCGCCATCCTATCTCTCGCCAACGCCGTCAATGGCGATCGCTCAGCTGACGCCGGACAGCCGCAAAGGCGACATCACCCAGGGCTTTCGCGTGCCGCGCGGCACCATGATGGAGAGCCAGAACCTGAAAAAAACCGGCGTGACCTGCAGCTACACCACCGCGCACGATGTGGTACTGCATCCGCTGTGCATCAGTGAAGCCAGTCTCGGCGGCGTGCCCGGCGATCTGCCCTCTGGCGAGCTGAAACTCGGCGGCCTGGGCGCGGTCAGTGCGCTGCGTATCCGCATCAGCTGCGAAGGGATCTCCTCGCTCAGTCAGCTCAGCGTGGACGATTTGATGCTGTTTCTCAGCGGCCCGGATATCCAGGCGCTTAAACTGCTGGAGTTGCTGATGCAGCACCGGGTGGGCATCGTGCTGCAGTCGGTTGAGAAGCGTCCGCAGCGTCAGGTGCTGACGGACGACGCGTTACAGCAGGAGGGCTTTGCGCCGGAGCAGGCGCTGCTGCCGGACGATCTGCGCAACTTTGACGGCTATCGTCTGTTGCAGGAGTATTTCGCCTTTCCGGCGCGCTTCCAGTTTATCAGTCTGAGCCAGCTTGCCCCGTTTCTGCGCCGCTGCGACAACGCCATGGCGTTCGACATCATCATTCTGCTCGACAAAGCGGACAGCGCGCTGGAAAGCGTGGTTGATCACAGCCATCTGGCGCTGCACTGCACGCCCGTCATCAATCTGTTTCCGAAAACCGCCGAGCGCCTGAAGGTCAGCGACAGCCAGCATGAATATCATCTGGTGGTAGATAACATCCGTCCGCTGGATTATGAGGTGCACTCGGTGCAGCGGCTGTTCGCTACGGTAGAGGGCAAGCGGGAAGAGCAAGTTTTCCGTCCGTTCTGGAGCACCTTCAGCGGTGACCAGGGCGATTACGGTGCCTATTTTTCACTGCGCCGCGAACAGCGTACGCTGTCCGAGCAGGCGCAGCGCTACGGCACGCGCACCGGTTACATCGGCTCAGAAGTCTTTCTGTCGCTGGTGGATGAGCATCACGCGCCGTGGCACGACGAGGTGCGCTATCTCTCCGCGGACGTGATGTGTACCAGCCGCGATCTGCCGCTGATGCTGCAGCAGGATCAGGGCAACTTCGTGATGCCGGACTCCATTCCGGTATCGGAGCTGAAGCTGTGCAAAGGCCCGACGCCTCCGCGTCCGGCGCTGGCCGAGGGACTTTCCGCGTGGCGGCTGATCAGCCATCTGCAGATGAACTACCTCAGCCTGATGGACAGCAGCGACGGAGAAGGTGCGGCGGCGCTGCGTCAGCTGCTGAGCCTCTACGCCAACCTGGCGGAAGCGCCGGTCGCACGTCAGATTGACGGCATCCGCCATTGCACGCTCAGCGCGGTCAACCGCCGCGTGCCGGAGCCGGGCCCGGTGGTGTTTGCGCGCGGTGTCAGCATCACGCTGGAAGTGGATGAGCAGGCGTTTTCGGGTGCCAGCCCGTGGCTGTTCGGCAGCGTGCTGGAGCGGGTCTGTGGCCGCCTTGTGGCGCTCAACAGCTTCACGGAGTTCACCCTGAACAGCCAGCAGCGTGGAGAAGTGGGCTACTGGCCGCCGCGCATGGGCCGGAAAGCGCTGATATGAGTGGCGAAAAGGTGATTTCGCTGCCCCGGCTCACCCGTCTGCCGGATGATTTCTGGCAGCGGGTGATGGCCGCGCCGTGGCGCTACGATCTGTTCCAGCTGCTGCGGCGGCTGGATGCGCAGGGCGGTCAGCGCTATCCGCTGGGCCGTGCGCCGCTGCCGAAGTTCGAATCGGTGCGCATCGGTCAGACACCGTCACTGGCGTTTGCGCCCGCCACCGTCGCCAGCGCCACGCCGCGTGACGAAGCGGGACGTCATGAGCTCTCCATCTACAGCTTCGGCCTGTTTGGCCCCAACGGCCCGCTGCCGACCCATCTGACCGAATATGTGCATGAACGTATCGTGCATCATCAGGATCACAGCCTGTCGGCGTTTGCTGACCTGTTTCACCATCGCGCTACGCTGCTTTTTTATCGTGCCTGGGCCGATGCGCAGCCGACCGTGTCGCTGGATCGCCCCGACGACAGTCGCTTTCTGAACTATCTCGCCTGTCTGGCGGGTATCGGTTTACCGGCCCAGCAGCAGGCCAGCTCGCTCAGCCTCCATGCCCGGCTGATGCTGGTGGGCCATCTCAGCCGCCACGGCCACGATGCCGAAGGGCTGGTGCGCATTCTGCGCCACTACTTTGGCGTGCCGGTCAGGCTGACGCAGAACCTGCCGCACTGGCTGACGCTGGACAGCCGCGATCAGGCCCGACTGGGCGCGGGACGCCATATGCCCCGGCTGGGCGCTTCTGCATTTCTCGGCGTGGCGGTGCGCGACGTGCAGCACCGTTTTCGTCTGCACCTGGGACCGCTCAGCTCGGCGCAGTATGCCCGTTTTCTGCCCGATGCCCCCGGCGCGCGTGAAGTACGCGACTGGGTGCGTCACTACCTCGGCATCGAAATGCAGTGGGATCTCAGCCTGATCCTGGCCGCTGACGAGGTGCAGGGTGTGGCGCTGGGTGGAGATGCCCGACTCGGCTATACCAGCTGGCTAGGGCATGCGCCGCAGCCACAAGATCGTGAAGATTTTATGTTTGAGGTTGAGGCTGCTTCGCGCTAGCCCAGCCGCTTTTCCTGTTACACAGCCTGCGTCTTTCATTGAAGAGAGCCCCCTATGTCAGAAATCAGCCGTGCCGTGCTATTCGGCAAACTGGATACGCTGTTATTTACCTCGCTGGAAAGCGCCACCGCCTTTTGCAAACTGCGCGGCAATCCCTATGTCGAACTGGTGCACTGGCTGCATCAGCTGATGCAGCAGCAGGATGGCGACTTACAGCAGGTCATCACACATTTTTCACTGGATGAAAAGGCCCTGACTCAGGACATCGTTGCCGCGCTGGATCGCCTGCCACGCGGTGCCAGTGCGGTCTCCGACCTCTCCGAGCATATCGACAGCGCCGTTGAACGGGCGTGGGTTTACGCCTCGCTGAAATATGGCGCGACCCGCATTCGCGGCGGCCATCTGCTTATCGGCATGCTGAAAACCTTCAACCTGGCCAGCGTGCTGAAAGGCATCTCCGGTCAGTTCGGCCGCGTCAACGCCGATGTGCTGCTGGCGGAGTTCGACACGCTGCTCAGCAACAGCAAGGAAGCACAGCAGGCGCTGAGCGCACCGGCGGATGCTGGCGGCGCACCGCCCGCCGCCATTGGCAGTACGCTGGCACAATATGCGCAGGACCTGACGGCGCGCGCCCGTGAAGGCCGTATTGATCCGGTAACCGGACGTGACGACGAAATCCGCCAGATGGTCGATATCCTGATGCGTCGCCGCCAGAACAACCCGCTGCTGACCGGCGAAGCGGGCGTCGGCAAAACCGCGGTGGTCGAAGGCCTTGCGTTGCGTATTGCGGCGGGCGATGTGCCTGCGCCGCTGCGCGATGTGCAGCTCTGGCTGCTGGACATCGGCATGCTGCAGGCGGGTGCCGGCATGAAAGGGGAGTTTGAAGCGCGACTGCAGGCGCTGATCAATGAGGTGCAGTCCAGCCCGACGCCGATTGTGCTGTTTGTTGATGAGATCCACACCCTGATCGGGGCAGGCGGTCAGCAGGGCACCGGTGATGCCGCCAACCTGCTGAAACCGGCGCTGGCGCGCGGACAGTTGCGCACCATCGGCGCGACCACCTGGGCTGAATACAAAAAGTACATCGAGAAAGATCCGGCGCTGACCCGTCGCTTCCAGACCGTGCAGGTGCAGGAGCCGGATGAAGCCAAAGCGATTCTGATGCTGCGCAGCACCGTCAGCGCACTGGAGAAACATCATCGGGTGCTGTTGCTGGATGATGCGGTCAGTGCGGCGGTGAAACTGTCGCATCGCTACATTCCGGCGCGCCAGTTGCCTGACAAAGCGGTGGCGCTGCTGGATACCGCCTGCGCCCGCGTGGCGGTCAGCCAGGGTGCGCAGCCCGCGGCGCTGGAAGATTGTCTTCACCGTCTGGCGGCGCTGGAGATTGAAGCGGAGATCATCGAACGTGAAATCCGGGTGGGCCTGGGCGACGCCACCCGCCAGCAGGCGATTGCAGCACAGCGCACTGCGCTGGAAGCCGAGCGGGATGCGCTGCAACAGCGCTGGCTGCAGGAGCGCGAACTGGTCGAGACGCTGATTGCGTTGCGCGCCCGCTGTGTGACAGAAGAGGATGCGGCGCTGCGTGAACAGCGCGATGCGACGCAGCAGCAGCTTACTGCGCTGCAGGGCGACACGCCGCTGCTGTTTGCCGCCGTCGATGCAGGCGTGGTGGCTGCCGTGGTCTCGGACTGGACCGGCATTCCGCTGGGCAGAATGGTGAAGAATGAGATCGACGCGGTGCTGAATCTGGCCGATACACTGAACCAGCGGGTCATCGGCCAGCGTCACGGTCTGGATCTGATCGCCAGACGGGTACGCACCTCGCGCGCGCGTCTTGATAATCCCAACAAGCCGGTGGGCGTGTTTATGCTTTGCGGGCCTTCCGGCGTCGGTAAAACCGAGACCGCGCTGGCGCTGGCCGAGTCGCTGTACGGCGGCGAGCAGAACATCATCACCATCAATATGAGTGAGTTTCAGGAGGCGCACACCGTTTCGACGCTGAAAGGCGCACCGCCGGGCTACGTCGGCTACGGCGAAGGCGGCGTGCTGACCGAAGCCGTTCGCCGTCGCCCCTACAGCGTGGTGCTGCTGGATGAGATTGAGAAAGCCCATCCGGATGTGCATGAGCTCTTCTTCCAGGTGTTTGATAAAGGCTGGATGGAGGATGGCGAAGGCCGGCACATCGATTTCCGCAACACCATCATCATTCTGACCTCGAACGTCGGCACGCAGTTGATCAGCGCGATGTGCGCCGATCCTGAACTGATGCCCGATCCCGACGCCCTGAGCACCGCGCTGCGTAAGCCGCTCCTGGAGGTGTTCCCGCCTGCGCTGTTGGGCCGTCTGCTGGTGGTGCCGTATTACCCGCTCAGCGACGCGATGCTGGCGGAGATTGTGCGGCTGCAGCTGGCGCGCATTGTGCGTCGTCTGGATGAAAACCACGGCATTGAAGCGCAAATCGACGAGTCGGTGGTGAGCCAGATCGTTCAGCGCTGCACCGAAGTCGAGTCGGGCGGTCGCATGGTGGATGCCATCCTCACCAACACGCTGTTGCCACAGATGAGCCAGATCCTGCTGAGCGCCCACGCCCGTGATGAACGCTATCGCCGCGTCGATGTGCGTTGTGAGCAGGGTGAATTTGTCTGCCAGTTCGCGGTTTAAAGCCTGGCTATCAGAGAGTAATCGAATATGTCGGAACATGATCAACCCCTGAATGTCCCCAACGCCTTGCCGCTGGGTTACCGCTTCAATGAGTTTGAAATCAAAGAGGTCATCGGCGGTGGCGGCTTTGGCATCGTCTATCGCGCCTGGGATCACCAGCTTGAGCGTGATATCGCCATCAAAGAGTTTATGCCCGCCTCACTGGCGGTCCGTAGCGATGATCTGAATCTGGTGCTGCGCAGCGAACGGTTCAGCAAAACCTTTCACGCCGGACTGAACAGCTTTATTCAGGAGGCGCGTCTGCTGGCACGCTTTAACCATCCGAACCTGCTGCATGTGCTGCGTTTCTGGGTGCAGAACGACACCGCCTATATGGGTACGGTGTTCTACAGCGGCACCACGCTCTCGAACTTCAGCGAACGAAATCCGCAGTCGGTGAATGAGGCCTGGATCCGTCGCATGTTGCCACCGCTGCTGGGCGCGATCAAAACCATCCATGAAGCGGGTTATCTGCATCGCGATATCTCGCTGGATAACGTCCAGATCCAGAGCAGTGGCGAGCCGATCCTGCTGGACTTCGGGTCGGCGCGTAAAACTATCGGCAATCTGTCGGATGAGAGCGAGACCATGCTGCGTCCCGGCTATGCTCCGATTGAGCAGTACAGCGACAACGACGAGAGCGAGCAGGGCGCGTGGACCGATATTTACGCGCTGGGCGCGGTGCTGCATACCCTGATCACCGGTGCGCCGCCGCCGGTCAGCGTGGTGCGCAGCATCGAAGATAACTACCAGCCGCTGGTGCAGCGTCGTCTGGCAGGCTACTCGTCTGCGCTGCTGAGCGCCGTCGATCGCGCGCTGGCGCTGAAACCGGAAGATCGTCCGCAGAGCATTGATGACTTTGCTGCGCTGATGGCGCTGCCGGAACGTGAACCGGAACCGCTGCTTAGCGCAAAAATCAGCGGACCGGGCACCATGCTGGTGCCGATTGAAGAAGAAGAGGAGGTGATCAAACCCGCCTCGAAACTGAAAACGCTGCTGGGACACCGCTTTGCACTGCCGGGCCTGGTTGCCGCTGGCGTGCTGGTCGGCCTGGGCGCCGGTCTGCTGATGTCACGCGGTAACGAACAGTCACCGCCGGCTGAGACCGCACAGAACGACGCGCCTGCCGTCACCGTCGCGCCGGTTAACCAGCCGGTTGCCGCGCCACCGACCCAGGCTGACGCCTCACCGGATACGGTTGCCAGCACTCCGGCTCAGACTTCTGAGCCGGTGCAGACCGCCGCACGTGAACCCGATCCACAACCGGCACCACCGCCCGCGCCGGTCGCCCAGGTCTATATCCGTCTGCAGCAGGGTGAACGCGTTCAGGTGAACGGTCAGCCGCAGGCGCTGGTGCCGGCGGTGAATGGCTTCGCCACGCTGCAGCTGGCGCCGGGCAACTACACCTTTGCCATCAGCGGCCAGAGTGGCACCCGCGAACAAACGCTGAACATCAGTGAAGAAGGTGTCTGGTTGCTCGATCCACACAGTTAATAGTCAGGGATTACTTATGTTCTCACGCATTACTGCACAGCTGCCGGCGGACGGCCTGCTGTTCCATACGCTTAAGGGCACCGAGACGCTGTCCCGTCCGTTTGTGCTCACCGCTGAACTGCTGGCCACCGACGCGCGCATCGACCGCCACGCCCTGCTGGGGAAGCCGGTGACGTTTACGCTGCCGACCGACGGGCTG